>CAUZKZ010000064.1:0-16606 GCA_963580345.1 Verrucomicrobiia bacterium
CGGCACGAGCACTCCGTCGTGCGCCCGGAACGCCGCGCCGCTTGAGCGGCGAGTCGCCGCGCCCTGACCCGGCCTCGCCCCCGCTGTCGAGAAAATCTACACGGGGGCCGGTCGGGTGCTTACCTCGATCTGGCCGCCGCTCGAACGGGTCTGCTGGTTGTAGGCCCGCAGGTGATCTTCGGCGTGGGCGCGGTCGGGAGTCCAGTGGCCCTGCCAACTGCCGTTCACCGGGCGGTAGAGCTTGGTTCCTTTGGCGTAGCCGAATCCTCCCGATTTCGAGCCCTTGCCGTAGCCGGGCGCCGGAGAACCGAACGGGCCACAGGTGCAGGAAGTCACGAGAAAGCCAAGGGCGAGGGCTGACAGAATCAGTGATAGTTTGGTTTGGACCATTTTCACGACACACGCTTACTAAGTTGCCGCGTCAGCATCAACCCTGTTTTGCAGCCAATTGACCGGATCGACCCGAGGAGGTCCTACAGAGGTTTGGATATTCAATCTTTCGCTGGTAATCGCGCCAGCCCTGCCGCCCCTGATTTCAGTGGTTGAGCGGGCCGGAATCGGCACGCGGCGCACCCTTCCGGGAGCCGCTGGAACCGCTCTGGGGGAGAGGGGAGGCCGCCCCGCGGGAGCGCCCGGCGCACGCCAACCGGCTTGGTGCGAGGCGGGGACCATCCGCATGGGTGAGAGCGGACCCTTCCCGAGCGCGGATCCTCCCCCGCGCCGGAGGCTTTTCCGGAAAGAGGGCCCTACTCGTAGCCCGCTTCTCCCGTGGTCGGATTGGCGGTCGCGGTGGGCGGGAGGGTGTCGCCTTCGGGCAGGACGCGGTCCAGGAGGCGCTGGAAGCCTTCCTCGGCCATCTCGCTGTCGGGATACATCCGCTTGGCGCGGAGGTACCACGCGATGGCGGACCCGGTTTGCTGGGGCCGGCGGTCTTCGAAGTGCTTGGCCCGCTCCAGGGCGTTCACGAAGACGGACACCCTGGGGGTGAGCTTCTCGAGTTCGCGACCGAGATTCGGATCGTCCGGAAACTCCTCGCGCAGGGTGGCCAGTTGCTCCCATGCTGCGAAGCCGTTGCCGAGGTTGGCAAATTCGGAGGCCTTGTTGAGAGCGATTTCGATCTTTTTGATATTCTCGAGAATCTGCTCCATGGCATCCTCACGAGTGGGGTCGCTCTTGATGACAGGCACGAATTCGAAGCGGCGCTTGAAGATCTCGCGATAATTTTCCTCGCTGAGGAGACGGTCGAAATCGTTGCGGGTGGTCACGACGGTGCTGCTGTTGGCGACGAGGTCTTTGAACTCATCGAGTTTGGGATTGGTGGGCCAGATCTCGACTGCGGAGGCGATCTCAAGAGAAGCCTTTTCCTGCTCGCCGGCAATCAGGTAGGTCTTGGCCTTTTCGATGGAGAGGTCGCTCGCGAGGGTGTAGCCGGCGATGGCGCTATCCGCCTTGGAGGACGGGAAATCCTTGGCCTGCTCGCGGAGAGTGCTGACGAGTTCCTGCGCCTTGAGATAATCGTGGGCCTGCAACACGCCGTAGAGTTCGTAGAGATTGCGCACGTAAATCTGGATCTTGCGCTTTTTCTCGCGTTTCAGGGTGGCGACGGGGGCGAGGTACTCGCCAATCAGGTAGGCCTCCATGAGGCGCTTCGAGGCGGTGTGGAGTTCGCCACGCTCGATGAGGAAGTCGAAGGCTTCGATGGCCTTGTTGACCTCCTGGATGGCTTCGTTGGCGAGGGAGTCGAGGGTGGCCACGGTGGGATTCACGCCGAGACTCTCCGTAAACATCTTGGAGACATCGGAGTTTTTGTCGATGTGCAGAGCGGTGTCGCCGTCCTTCCAGATCTGGTTGTAGAAGCGGGAGGCCATCAGAACGTGCTGGAATCGGCGCTGCAAGGTCCAGAGGGCCATGTTGGCCTGGTACTGGACCTTCGATTGCAGGACCTGGATCTCGACCTGGGCGATGTTCTTTTTCTTCATCAGTTCCACCTCGGCGATGCGGCGGAGGATCTCGGCGTATTCGAGGGAATTGGCGCCGCGCCCGGTGGTGGTCGCTTCGGCGTTCCTCTTGTTCTTGTCGCCCTTGCCCCCCTGGCTGGAGGCATTGGTATTTCCGATTTTCTGGTCGCGATCATGGCGGGTCTTCCAGTCCCCATCCTTGATTTTCTTTTGCTTTTCCTCCTCGAGTCCGGAGTTGATCTTGCGGAGGTTTTCGGTATCGCGCTTGGCCAACATGGCGACGTAGACCGCCTCCGCGAGGGTGAAGCAGATGCGCGAATCGGCGGGATAGGCCGCCGCAGCCGGGAGGACTCGGAAGGCAGCCTTGATGTCGGGACCGCCTTTCCGGTAGGGCGAGAGTTCGGCGAGGATCTTGTCGATCTGGGTGCGGTAATCCCTGGCGGCTTCGGAACTCTCTTCGGGTTGGGCCAGATACTTTTCGAAACGGGCCTGGAGAATGCGGTTATCGCCCAGCGGGATGGTGATGCCCGCCACCGTGACGGTCTCGTCGCCCGGATTGAGGAGGGGAATCTCCTCGCCGAAAGGAGATTTCGTTTTCGGCTGTTCCCGGTTGACGGTGGTGGTGGTGTCGGTGGGGGTGCCAGCCTTCGCGCCGGGGGAGGGGGGAGTGTAGACTTGGGCGCCGGCAGTTCCCGCGAGCACGAGGAGGAGGCCAAGAGGGATCGTTTTCATAGGATTGGAATCTGGGCTATTGCTGATTCTAAAGGCGTTTTATCCCCGTTGCAATGGGAACTCCGCCCTCTCCGAAGCGGACTTTGAAGGCATAGCTGATATCCCGCTCGATGTTGATCTCGGCCACATCGTCGGGAACGATGATGAAAAGGGGCAACTCTTCGCCGGCAGATTCCACAATGATGCTGATTCCGAGCCCGGAATCGCGCGGCTCGCGCCGATCCACCTTGCCCTCCACGGTGTATTCGTTGCCGCGGAGACTATTGGCGTTGCTGAAGACCTCTTCGATCGGGAGGGCGGGGGCGTCGAAGGTCTCCTTCTTGCCCCGGAGCACCAGGGCCCCGGCCCCGATCAGGATCACCACCACCACCACGATCCCGACGATGGTGGTGGCGTTGAGGCTTGAGCTGGCGCGGCGACCCATGGTGGGGAAATGCTAATTACTAAATTCCAAATACTAAATCGAAAACTAGTCCCACTGGTGTCGGACCATGCCAATCCAGGCGGCCATGATTCCCACCACGACGTGGGCCCCGAGCATGAAGAGGCAGGTCTTGTGGGCCGAGAGGCTCGTATCGGCCACGACGTCCACCGCGTTGAAGATATTGCCTCCCAGCGCATCGACGCTCCCGGACCAGGCCCAGTAAGCGGAGATGAAGGGTCTCGTGACGACCTCGATGGACTCCGGGAGAGCGAGGATGGCGCCGCTGAGCGGGAGTTGAAAGCCCACGAGGTAGATGGAGAGAAGGGAGGCCTGCTCGGGGGTCCTCATGACCGACGAGATGCCGAGGCAGATGGAGGTGATGGAGGCGTTGATGAGGACCAGGAAGAGCACGTGGTTGAGAAAGTGACCGCGGAACTCCCAGAAGAATTCCACGAAGATCGCCATCCAGAGCGACTGCGCCAGGATGAGGCAGGAAAGAAAGGCGAGCTTGCTCAGCAAATAGGAGAAGGAGCGGACTCCCCCGAATTTTTCCTTCTCCATGATCTGCCGTTCCCCGGCGACTTCGCGCGCGGCGTTGTTGGAGCCCATCAGGGCGAGGAGGATGACCTCGAACATGATGATACCGGAAACGGCCGACCCGACCCGGATCTGGTCGTTGCGGACTTCCACCTTGGCCTCGAGCTCGAGCAGCATGTTTTCCTCGGGGAGGTCGGAGAGTCGCTTGATGGGCTCGTTGCCCTTCTGCGAGAAAAGGGTCACAAGGACCGGAAAGCAGAGGAGGATGGCGAGTTGCAGGAAGACCTGCGCGCGATCCCGAAAGAAAATTTTCCAGCGCCGCGTCAGCAGTGTCATGAACTGGCTTACGACCCCCGGGGTGCGGACCGGCACCGGTTCGTCCTCCACGATCCCGGCGCTTTCCCGCTCGTCGTCCGGCATTGGCTTCCGGCTCCCGGAGGCACGCCTGGACTTTGGTTCGGCCGGCGCTTCTTTCGGGACCTTGAGCTTTCCGGACTCGATGAACAGGCGGCGGGTGGTGGCGAGCTTGCGGTAGTAAGCCTCCCGGTGTTTTTGCCAGGAGTCCTGCCATTTCTCGCCCGATTGCTTGGCGAGGGTCGGGTAGACTTCCTCGGTATCATCTACCGAAAAATAGTGCGTGAGTTGGCGCGGGGGGCCGTGGAAGGCAATGCACCCCTCGTGCAGGACGAGAATGGAATCGTAGAGTTCGAAGTGGGCGAGGGAGTGCGTGACCGAGATGACGGTGCGGCCGTCGTGGCGCGAGAGGTCGTGAAGAAGGTGTACGATCTCCCGCTCGGATCGCGGATCCAGTCCGCTCGTGACCTCATCGCAAAGCAGGAGCTTGGGATCCGAGACCAGTTCCATGGCGAGCCCGAGGCGCCGCTTCTGGCCCCCCGAGAGGACTTTCACGTGGCGGTCCGCGATGGGTGCGAGGCCGGTTTCTTCCAGGACGCGGTCGATGCGGCGGTCGAGGGCTTCCCCGTTCCGGCACTTGACGCGCAGGCGGGTGGCGGTTTCCACCGCTTCGTCCACGGTGAGTTCCTCGTAAGCGATGGAGAACTGCGGGACGTATCCGATCTCCCAGGGCTCGAGGTCACCGTCCTCCGCGAGGTTGCGTCCTTCCCACCAGAGGGAGCCCTCGGACTCGGGATTCAGGCCGGCGATGGTTTTGAGGAGGGTTGTCTTGCCGCAACCGGAGGGGCCGACGATGGCCATGTAGTGCCCGCGCGGCACGGCGAGACTGGCGTGGTTCACGAGGTGAACCGGCTCGCCGTCCTTTTGGACGGTGAAGCAGACCTCCTTGAGCTCTAGCACTTGGGGTTGGAATCGGTGGTGTTAGACGGCAACGCGATCAAAGCGTTCGGACTATCGACTGGCCAGCACAATTCTCGGGTGCGGGGTCTTGATTTCTTGAGCGTATTGCGGAGTCGGTTACGCTCTCTCAAGGAATGACGAGACTACGGAGAGCGCGACAGCGCAGCCGCAGGTCCCGCGGCAGCGGCGGGGGCCGTTGGGCGATGCGCATCGTCTTGCTGGGGCTGGTTCTCGCCGTTCTCGGATTGCTGGGCGGCTATATCTGGTTCCAGAAGTTCCTGCGGAGCGATCGCTTTCGCGAGATTGTGAATTTGCGGGTGAGCGAGAAACTGGAAGCGGAGGCGAGCTTCGACAAATTCGTGTGGGACGGAACGGAGCTACACGCCCCGCACTTCAGTGTGCGGGGAGAGAAGATGATTCGCCGCGTCGACATGGAGGGATTTGAGACCGAGATCAAGTTTGGGCCGCTCCTGAGCAAGCGGGTCGAGACGCAGGAGATCCGCGCGCGAAGGTTGCATGTGGATGTGGATGTCCGGAAGGACGGTCCGCAATTCGGAGGAGGAGGCAGGCGGGTCTTCACCTTCACGGCGGCGCGGATCGACGAGTTGTCCGGGATGGTGGATTGGGGAACCACCGCGATGAAGTGGGAGGGCATCAAGGCGAGCGTCACGCCCGGACACTCGCGAGGCAGTTACGACGCCACGCTCACGAGGGGCCGGCTCCTGACGCCGCTCTCCCTCTTTCCGAAACTCGACTTGCAGGAAGCCAGTCTTCGCTATGCGGATCGGGCTCTCTTCGTGAAGAGCGGAACTTGGCACGTCTTCGAGTCCGGACGGCTCGCGACCGACGGCGAAATCGACTTCGGGCGCGGCAGGTACTTCTTCAACGGGAACCTCACCAACGTGCAGTGCGAAGAGGTGCTGCCCGACGACTGGAAGAAACGGCTCCGCGGCGAGCTGAGCTCGGAATTCACGGTCGAGGGCGCCGGGAAGAATCCGCCGGTGGTGACGGGCAAGCTGGAACTGGTGGGGGGACATCTCACCGCCCTGCCGGTGCTGGATCGCATCGCGGCCTACACCTTGACGGAGCGCTTCCGGCGGATCGGCATGCGGCAGGCCAGCCTCGCCTACCGCCAGGAGGGCGAGCGCCTGGAGCTCACGAGGATCGTGATCGCCAGCGAAGGGCTCCTGCGCATCGAGGGGAAGCTGACGATCGAGGCCGGCCAACTGGAGGGCCAGATCCGGCTCGGCTTGACCCCTACCACCCTGGCACGTCTTCCCGGGGCGAAGAACCGCGTCTTCTTTCCGGGAAAGAACGGGATGCTCTGGGCCCCGGTGCGCATCACGGGCACCACGGCATTTCCCCGGGAGGACCTCAGCGAGCGGCTCGTGGCGGCCGGGGTGGAATGGATGTACGAGATGGTGGATAGCGAACTGGTGCTGAAGCACAGCGGCCGCGCGGCGGGTGAATTCGCCCAGGGTCTCTGGAAGACGGCTGAGACCGCGGCCGAGATCGGGGTGGGAATCATTGGCCAGGGAGCAGAAATCCTGAAGAACGGGGTGCTGCCGAATCCGATCGATCCGATCCGGGAGGGTGTCGGCTCGGTTCTGGATGGACTCCTGGGGCCACCCCGGCGCCGGCCGGAAGTGGAGCCGCGGTCGAAACCGAAGACGACGCCCAAAGACCTTTTCGAGGACGAGGACAAGAAGGCCCTGGAGAAGGAGAATGAGCCGGAAAAGAAGGCCGGCGAGAAGCCCAGGGATGGAGCGAACAAGAAGGGCGAGGAACCCGAGAGCAAGACACTCCCCGAGAAGGCGCAGGACCTGCTCGGAGAGGAGTTGGGGGTGAAGGGGCGCTGATCCTTCTTTGGAGCTTCAGGGGCGTGTGAAAATCCCCGCAATGCAAAAACCCGGTTACTCCTTGACCGCGAACTTGCGTCCCTTGCCGCTCATCCAGGCAGTGCGGGCGCTCTTAAAGAGCGCTCCGAGAGTGCCGAGGTCCTTGACGCGGTACTCGATGGTCTTGGAGTGGGTGGTGGCCGGGTATTGCTTGTGAACCATGTTGTTCACGTCGGCCCCCGTCCGCTGCCCGGCGCGGTCGAGGAGATCTTTGCCGCGTTCGACGATCTTGCGGCCGGTAGCAAGGGTGCCGTACTGGGCGGCGGGAGTGATCTGGTAGACTCGCAGGGTGGTGGCACCGAGGGTGTCGATGGTGACCTCCGTGATGATGAGGTTACCGTCGAGGAGATATTCGTGCCTGCTGATCGAGGTGATCCTGCTGAGGGCGACGAGGTAGGTGCCGCCCGGCATCTCGCCCTGCCAGAATCCCTTCTCGGCGAGGTCATCCTTGTAGCCCTTGTCTTTCGAAGCGGCGGTGGAGTTGGGGTTGGCGGTGGGCTTGCCCTCATCCTGTGCGAGGGCGATCGGGGCCATCGCGAGGATGGCGAGCATGCTCATTAGTTTCATTATCTTGTGGGAGTTGACTACGAGTATTGGCCCAAGATTCTCGCGCGTCAAAGTATCCTTGCGGAAGATTAGCGGTTGAGGGGGCGGCTGGAATTGGCTTCCTTACGGCCATGGCGAAGTTTCGTCCCAATGTCGCCCTCCTGCTCCTCGATGGGGAAGACCGGGTCCTGATCTGTGAGCGACTCAAGATCGAGGACGCCTGGCAGTTTCCGCAGGGCGGGATGGATAAGGGGGAATCCCCGCTGGAAGCGCTTCATCGCGAGGTGGAGGAGGAGATCGGCTTGCCGGAAGAAACCTACGAGGTCCTCGAGTCCCGCGACGGCTACCATTACCGCTATCCGCAGAAAATAAAGGGACGCATGAAGAGGAACTACGACGGGCAGACCCAGACCTACTTTCTCTGCCGCCTGAAAGAAGGGGCGCCGCCCATTGATATCGACCAGCGGCCGCGCGAGTTCAGGAGTTTTCGTTGGCTGGATCCTTCCGAATTCGATCTGGGCTGGCTCCCGGAGTTCAAGCAGGAGGTTTACCGGGACGTGATGCGCGATTTCTTCGGCGTGGAGCTTTGAAGAGGGTCGGGTGACAGCGAAGTTTCTCCGCGAACCGAGTGCCGGCCCAGACGACAGGGGCGATCCCTCGGGGACGGGGATGGTCTTGTGCTACTCGGATTTTCCCGCCGTCAGTTCGTCGATGGCGCGGATCATCTCACGCCTTCCAAGGTGCCAGATGTCGTTGTGTCCGGCGCCGGAGATTTCGAGGAAACTCTTTGGGCCGCGATGCATATCGAAGAGCCGCTGGCCCTGCGCGAAAGGAATTGCCTCGTCACGGGAGCCGTGGATCACGAGCAACGGCTCCTCGATGTTCCCAATTCGCGTGATGTTCTTGAACTTGTCGCCCGGAAAGAGCGGGATGTGTGTCACGGATCGAAAGGCGGAGAGAAAGGGAGCAATGAGGACTACGCCGGCCACCGCCTCCCGTTCCGCAAGCCAACAGGCCGGACCCGAGCCCACGGATTGGCCGACCAGGACGATGCGCCCGGGGTCGGCCGACGTTTCGTCCACGAGGTAGCGGTAGGCGCGGTCCGCGGCGCGGTAGCAGGAACGCTCGCCCGGCGATCCATCGCTGAGACCGTAGCCCGGATAGTCATAGGCCAGGAGGCCGAAGCCGTGGGCGTGGAGTTCGGCGAAGAGCGGTTTGAGGTTTCCGATGTCCTCCGCGTTGCCGTGGGACCAGAGGAGAATTCGATCGCCCTCCTCGGGCGGGAAGTAGAAGCAGGCCACCCGTTCGCCTTGCGGACCGAGCATGACGAGGTTTCTCGCGTCCGCCGCATAGTGCGCAGACGGGGGGTGAAAGATGAACTTGTTGGAGATAGTGCAGGCCACGAGCGCAATAGAGAGGTAAATCAAGAGCAGAGATTTAAAGGGGCGCATCCAGTCCCATTTTCCGACGACCCAGCGCTTCCAATCCACGATGGTGAAGTCATGCCATAGATCGCGTCATTGTCCATGGAATCCTCCCTCACAACTCGGCCTGATCGGCCGCCGCCACGACCTCGAGATCGAGATAGGCCTCCTCGATGAGGTTCCGAGCCCATGCCTCGGAGCGAGCGAGACGACGGAGGATGCGGAGGACCATGATCTGCACGGCAGGAATCCCGGACCAGATGAGCTCGGAGAGATGACGCCACTCCTCGGGGCGGATCGTGCCCGGCTTCTCGAGCTGAGCGAGGACCGACTCGCTGACGAGCAGGCACCGGTCGTAATCGGGTTCGCCGGGAAGAGGAGGAATCTCGTAGGTGTGGAGGCGCACTCCGGCGGCGTGCGTGAGTTCGCACTTCGATTTGGCGCGGCGGGCGAGGTCCTTGCCAAAAGAGGAGAGGGCGAATTTGCGTTCCCGATTCGTGTCGTACCCCTTGGCCATGCCGCGTGCTGGTGTCCCGTCAGCTCAATTCGTTGAATAATGAATGGGAAAAGTTTTTTTTTACGATTTGCCTCCCGATGGTCGGAGTAGGTTGGGCTGCGCGGCCCTCTATTCCGATTTCCGTCCCGCTGCGGCGGGACCGGTCTCGACCAACTCCCTCGTCGCGCCTTGAAATTGAAATAGATTGCTCGCGAATTATTCAACGAACTTCACTTCCACAACCCTAGCGGGACGGGAAGGGAGAGGCAAGCCGTGGGATCGGTTCAGACTGCCGCCCGTCACGCCAGTCTGGGCCCGACAGGGAGAGAGGGAGGGCGCTTTTTTTATAAAAAAGGAGTAGTAGTAGCCTGCTTCGCTGCGGACCAAGACTAATTGGGTTCCCCCCGGGGTGGTTCTGTCGTGCCAGTTGCGCTTCTGCGTCCGGTTATGCTAAAAGCTCGGCAGTGAGAATACGACCGGCTCCTCTGCTCCTTGCCGTTTCCGTGCTGATTGCCGCCTTGATCGGGGTTGGATGTTCCTCCTTCTCCGGCTCCGATAGCTCCCGCTCCATTACGGTGCGGAGGGGACTCGCCCGCAATCTGCTGATCAGCCCGAAGGTGAGTCTCGCGACCTTCCACGTCAGTGGTCGGCGCGACACCGCCACCGCGCTCGACAATATGAGGCAGGCGGCCGCCGGGCGTCCTTCGCGACGAAGCTATTACCAACGCGCCCCGGGGGGAGCCATCCTCCTCGACAACCGGATGCTGCGCGCCATGAAGACCCTGGAGAAGGAAGGATACACGTTTCGCGTCACGGAAATCGCGGGGGGGTCGCACAGCCGCAAGTCACGGCATTACCTTGGGACGGCCTTTGATGTCGATTACATCAACGGCATGAAGGTGGGCTGGAGCAATCCCTACTACCGGCGTTTCCTGCGGCGCTGCAGGGAACTGGGCGCCACGGAAATTCGCGGCCCGGGTGATCCGGGACACCGCACGCACGTGCATGCGGCGTGGCCGCGGCGGTAGTGTCCTGAACGATAAGAACGTTGAATTTGGCGAGAGAGATTTTTTTCAAGGGCAAGGCGCGACGAGGTCCGCGCTGGGACGGATTTTAATTCGGGGCAACCTGGGCGGCTGGCCGTTCCAGCCAGAGGAGGGCATACCGCAGCGCTCCGGTATTGCAGGCGAGGATCATGGCAGGAAGGATGAGGGCGTAGGCCGGACGGCGTAGGGTGCAGCGGATGGAGGCAAGGAGGAATCGGGGGTTGGTGAACAGAGAGGCGAGGGCCCGGCGGGAAATGAGCTGCCAGGTGGGCGCGACCTGCGCGGTGAGATCGCGCCGGGCGGTGACTCGCATACCGGCTGAGACGGCGAGGGCGCGGAATTCATCGAGGGTTCCGAGGGAGGGGAGCCGGCCCACGCGGCAAATGCCGCGGAGGAGCGCCGCTTCGAGGAAGGAGAGATTGGGAGCGGCGTTCCAACAGGCGATCGCAGCCCTGCCCGCAGGCGCGAGGGTGCGGCCCAATTGCCGGAAGAAGGCGGGCTGGTCCGGCATGTGGGCGAGGGACTCGATTGCGATGGCGGCATCGAAGGCGTGGTCGGGATACTCGTTCGCGAGCCAGTCGCCGTGGTGAATAACGAGGTGGCCGCGACCGGGGGCTGGTGCGCGGCGTGCGATCTCGACTTGATGGGCGGAGAGGGTGAGGCCGGTCACCTGGGCCCCGGTGGTTTCCGCGATCCAACGAGCGTCTGTCCCGTACCCGCAGCCGATATCGACGAGGCGTTGCCCGGAGTGGATATCAAGAGGGGCGACAGCGAGTTCGAGGAGGCGGGCGGTGGCCTCCTCGGCGGAGGAGTCGTTGGTGGAATTGCTCCACACTCCGTGATGCAGATGGTCGCCCCAGAGGTGGCGGTAAAAGAATCCCAACTCGTCGTAGTGGCGGGCGACGTCGGCCTGGTCCGGTGGTGAGCGGGGGGAAAGCAAGACCGGACCCTAACAATTCGCGGTCTGGAGGCAACCTACCGGATCGGGAGGCTGGGCGGATGGCCGCATAACGAGTTGTCCCTGCGTGCTGCGATACGCTATGCCATGGGCGTGAGCGATGGGGACCTCTTTGCTTCGGTGGACCGGCGCGAATTCCTGGGATGGGATCGTCCGCTTCTCGCACTGGTGTCGGAGTGGCTCCTGGTGCGGCGAGAGGCCCTGGCGTCGATGTTGGTGGTGGTGCCGACCGCGCAGAGCGGGCGGCGCTTGCGGGAGCGGCTCGCGGAAGCGGGCGGGGTATTGGGGCCCCGGGTGGTGACGCCCGCATTTTTCCTGGAGGCGCGGCGGGCCGCCCCGGCCGGACCGGAGCTGGTGGCGTGGGTGGAAGTGCTGGAGGCGGTGGCGGATTGGAAGGAATTTGCGGGGGCATTTCCTCGGCCGCCGGGTGAGGGCGAGGAACGGGGGTGGGCGGTGGCCCTGGCACGCTCGCTGGCGGAACTGCGAAGGCACCTGCAGGAAGCGGGAATGACGATCGCGATGGCGGCCGGTCGATTGAAGGAGGGGATCGAAGCGGAGCGTTGGTCGGCGCTGGCCGGCCTGGAACGGAGGGTGGAGCGCACCCTCGGCGGCTGGGGATGGCGCAGCAAGAGCGTGGCGCTGGCCGATGACCGCCTGGTTCTGCCGGGGGACGTAGAGAAGGTGGTGGTGGCGGGGGTGTGCGACCCCTGGCCGGTGGTGGTGCGGCGCTGGCAGGAGTTGGAGGTGCCGGTCACGATCCTGGTGGGAGGGCCCCGGGAGGCGGGAGTGGACGAATGGGGACGCCCACGGGAGGAGGAGTGGCTGGAAGGGGAATTCTCCTGGCCGGACGGCGAGCGCGGATCGGTGCAACTCGGCGCCGACCCTCGCCAACAGGCGGAGTTGGCGAAACAAACCGTGGCGCGCAACGGCGAATCGTCGGAGGAGGTGGCCCTCGGATCGGCCGACGAGGAAGTGGCGGGCGAACTCGTGCGGGTGTTCGGGCGGAGCGGATGGAAGGTCTTCGACCCGGGCGGGGCCGCGGGAGAACTGGGATTGGCGCGGTGGTTTGCGTTGTGGCGCCGGTGGCTGGTGGAGCCGCACCTGCGGGCCGTGGCGGACCTGTTAGGCCGCAGTGAAACGGGGGTCCTGGTGAGGGGGCGCCGGGCGCAAAAGGCGCGGACCCTGACGCTGGTGCGCGACCGATGGCTGGCGGCCCGCAGCGAGGACATCCGGCGTCTGCTGGAGGGCGACCGGATCCGGGAGCGGGAACGCGAGGGAGTGGAGGAACTGGCGGCGGGGGTGGAGGCCCTCGAAGGATGGCGGGAGCGCTTCCTGCGGGAGAGCTTTGTGCGGGGGATGGCCACCCTCGTCCCCATCCTGGCACGGACCGGCGAGCGCGCCGCGGAGGAGGCCGAGACGCTGCTGGAATTCGTGGACGAAGTGCGCGAGGTCGAGAAGCAGGTGGAGCGGGATCCCATCGTGTGGATCGAGGTGATGCTGGCGAGCCTTCCGGTGAGACGCCGCCCGCCGCCCGCGGAGCGCATGCTGGATGTCCTCGGTTGGCTGGAATTGCCCTTCGAGCCCGGCCGCCACCTGGTGCTCGCCGGCATGAACGAAGGAAAAGTCCCGGCCCGGGCAGGCGGCGAGCCGTGGTTGGGAGAAACGGCGCGGACGGCCTTGGGGTTGATGACCGACGCGCAGCGGGCCGCGCGCGATGCCTTTCTCCTGCATGCCTTGGTGGAGGCGAGAAGGGACGGTGGGCGGGTCGACTTGATCTGCGGGAAGACCAGCGCGGGAGGGGACGTCCTGCTGCCCTCGCGGCTCTTGCTGGCGGCGAGCAACGAGGAACTGCCCGGGCGGGTGGAGTTGCTGTTCCGGAGCCTCGAGCCGCCGGACGCGGGCTTGTGCTGGGAGGCGGATTTCCAGTGGCGGCCGCCACGGCTGGCAGGACCGGAGCGGCTGTCGGTGACGGCTTTTCGCGATTACCTGGCCTGTCCGTTTCGATTTTACCTGAAGCAGGTGGTGCGCATGCAGCCGTGCGAGGTGGAACGGGGAGAGTGGAACGCGCGGGACTTCGGGACGGTAATTCACGACCTGCTGGAGCGGTGGGGGCGCGACGAGGAAGCGCGCGACTACGCGAAGCGAGAGCCCCTCGAGGAGTGGCTCAACGCGGAACTGGATGGCTTGGTGGCGGAGTGGTTCGGGGCGAGGCTTCCGCTGGCCGTGGCGATCCAGGTGGAGGGCATGCGGCAGCGCCTGGCCTGGTTCGCGCAGATGCAGGCCTGCGAGCGGGCGGAGGGCTGGATGGTGAAGACGGTGGAGCGGGAAATCGCATGCGACCTCGGCGGCTTGCGGATGACCGGGAAGGTGGACCGGATCGACCGGCACGAGGACGGGCGCTGGCGGGTGCTCGACTACAAGACCGGCAGCATCAAGTCGGTGGAAGGGGAGCACCGCACCCAGGTGACGGCGGCAACGCGCCTGCCGCAACACATGGAGGGTGACGAACGCTTGCTGGCGGTGCGATCGGATGGCAAGGGCAAGGAGACGAGATTGGTGTGGCGAAACCTGCAGTTGCCGCTCTATCTCGCCGGCTTGCGCAGGATGGGCGACGATTTCGGGAGGAAGGCGGAGGCGGGATACTTTCTGTTAGGGTCCACGCAGGCGGGCGTCGGGGTGGCGTGCTGGGAGGGATTTTGCGGGGAGGATGTGGCGAGTGCGGAGCGTTGTGCGGAGGCGGTGGCGGAGCGGGTGCGGGCCGGGGTGTTCTGGCCGCCGGAGGGGCGAAGCGCCTATCGCGACTTTGACGAGCTGGCCATGGGGCGGAAGCTGGAACAGACCGTGGCGGAACCGGAGGACTGGCGGCCATGAACCTCCTTGCGAAGAACCTGATGATCCTGGCCTCGGCGGGATCGGGAAAGACCTATCAACTGAGCGACCGGGTGATCGGGCTGGTGTCGGCGGGGGTGGATCCACGCACGGTGGTGGCGCTGACCTTCACTCGCAAGGCCGCCGGGGAGTTCGCGGACCAGATCCTCATGAAGCTGGCGAAGGCGGCGCGTGACGAAAAGCGAGCCGCCACCTTGCGGGCGGACACGGGTATCGCGGGCGCCGATTACGAGAAGAGCCTGCGCGAAGTGGTGCGGACCCTGCCGGAAATCACGCTGGGAACGCTCGACAGCTTCTTTTCGCGGATTGTGCGCGGATTCCAACATGAGCTGGGCGTGACGGGCGGGAAGTTCGAGTTGCTCGAAGGACCGGCCCAGGCCGCGGCGGTGGATGATATCCTGGGCGCGATCCTGCGGGATGCGTTGGGTGGTCACGCAGGACAGGAGTTCCTGCACGCCTTCCGCCGCGCCACCGCCGGCCGCGAGGAGCGGGGGATCGCGGATCCCCTTCGGAAGTTCGTGAAAAGCTGGCACGGCGTGTGGCGGGACGGCGTGCCGCGGGAGCACTGGGGATCGCGGGATCTGTTAGGAGAGGGCGGGGAGGTGTCGTGGGAAATAGCGAAGCAGAAGACGATCGAGCCGCTGCGGGCCGCGCTGGAGAAGGTGGCCTACACGCGAAAGGGGCAGGACATCGCGATGCGGAAAGTGGTGGACGCGCTCGAAGCGCACACGACCGGAAGCGGGGGGCTGGGAAACGCACCCGCCTTGTTCCGGAAGATTGTGGCGGAAGTGGCGGCAGCCGGAGAGGGGCCGCTGCGGCTGTCGCATTACAAGGAATTCGTGGTGGAGAGCAAAGCGGCGGAGATGTTGTGCGCGGTGGTGACGGCAGCGGCCCGGGGGGAAGTCGCGATGGCCCTGGAGCGCACCCGGGCGGTGGGAGAAATGCTGGAGGTGTTCGATGCGGCCTGCGAGCGAAGACTGCGGCGGCGGGGCCGGCTGGGGTTCGATGACGTGAAACGCTTGATGGGAGATTGGGTCCAGGGAGAGGAGGCGAGGTTGCGGCGGGAAGCGGTCGATTTCCGTCTCGATGCGCGCTACGAGCACTGGCTGCTCGACGAATTCCAGGACATCAGCCGGGCGGAGTGGGTGGGCATCGTGCCCCTCTTGGATGAGGCGGCCAGCGGAGAGGAGTCCTCGCTTTTCATGGTGGGCGACAAGAAGCAGGCGATTTACGGGTGGCGCGGTGGGGAGGTGGGTCTGTTCGACGAGGCCGAGAAGCGGTATGCAGGAGGGTTGGAGAAGGCCTCCATGCCGGTCTCCTACCGGTCCTGCCCGGAGGTCCTGGAACTGGTGAACCGGGTGTGTAGCGACCGGGAAACGATGGAGGAACTTTTCGGGGAGGACGTGGCGGGCCGATGGGAATGGGAGCACCACCTGGCGGCGGAAGCGTTGCGGGATCCCGCGAGAGGCGGGGAGGCGAGCGTGGAAGTGGTGGAGGGGAAGCGGCCCGAGCGCCTGGCGAGAATGCTCGAACTCATGCGCGATCTGGGCGTGAGGGACCGGGCATTGACCTGCGGAGTCCTGGTGCGCACCAACAACGAACTGCGGGACGTGGCCGATTTTCTCCGGGCGCAAGGGTATGACGTGGTTGAGGAAGGACGGCGGGCGCCCGCCGAGGACAATCCGCCCGGGCTGGCGGTGCGAGCCCTGGTGGAGTGGCTGGCGCAGCCCGCGGACCGATACGCGCAGGAACTCGTTGCGATGTCGCCGTTCGGGGAAGTGTTGTCAGAGCGCTTTGGCGAGGCATGGCAGGCGGTGTGGGAAGGCCTTCTGATGCTGGCGGAAGAGGAGGGACTGGCCGGCATGGTGGAAGCGGTGGTGGAGCCCTGTTGGGATGGATGGTCCGGCTTCGCCCGCCGGCGGGTAGGCGATGTCCTCGCCGCGCTGAGCGCCCTGGACGCGGCGGGCGGGACGCCTCGGGAAGCGGCTCGCCTGTTGCGCGACCTGGAAGTGGCCTCCCCGCCGGGGGCGGCGGCAGTTCAGGTGATGACGATTCACAAGGCGAAGGGACTGGGGTTTGACGTGGTCCTTTTGCCGGAGATCTCCGACGACCAGGTTCCGAATCGCGGGTACTTTCGGATGGCGCAAGGGCCCGGGTGGGTGACGGAGGCGCCTGCGGATTGGGCCCGTGAGCTTGTGCCGGAACTCGTGAGGGCGGAGGCGGACTGGGCGGCGCAACAGCGCTACGAGGCGTTGTGCCTGTTGTATGTGGCACTCACGCGTGCCAAGCGTGGTCTCTACGTCCTTCTCGCCGCACCGCCGGCGAACCGGAAGAACGATGAGGGGCGGGGGCGGGCCTCCCTCGCGAACTGGGTGGCGCGTTCG
>CAUZKZ010000065.1:0-16538 GCA_963580345.1 Verrucomicrobiia bacterium
TGAGAAGGTGAAGCGGGGACGGAAGAAATTGAATAAAACCCAGTCTGCTTGACGGACTACACTAGGTGGGATCGGCCGCCAGCCACCCATTAATACCTCAGTCTATGGGATGGCTGTGGATCCTTATTTGTTGCCTTGATATTATTGAAGTCCTGAAAGGACGCTTCATGCGGTGCGGGAGATCTGGTAACCGATAGGCGTGCCATAATCCCTGTCCCGAAACGCCCGTAGATAAGCTGGGCCAACGAACCGCCAGGCGGAGCCCCCGGCGGACTGCGCGGCGCCTTCTCGAGTCGCGGCCCATCGCCGACCGTTGGGCGACCCAGGGGTCTGGCCCTTGGTGCTGCTTCTGCGCTGGGCCCCTGCCCCTACACCTCCCAGCCCGGGCGGTATTCGCGGCGGACGAAGCGATTGAGGTCCGGGACGTTTGTGCACCGCATGGCTTGAACGTCCCATTCCAATTTCCGACCCACCCCGGCAAACTGAGCCAAGTGGCCAGCCAGCGCGAAGGCCGTCAGCGGGCCGGCGGCGTCGGGGAAGTTGGAGCAGGGAACGGTGCCGTTTTTGCAGGCGTGGAACAAGTCCTCGATCGGCCCGCCATGGGCGCGGGGCAAGCTGCGATCCGGTGAGGGCAATTCCTCTTTCCTGTTTTTCGGAAGAAACTCGAACGAACCGGCGGTGCCCGTCGTGTGAAAGAGCCCATTCTTCCCGACGAACAAGGTCGACTCGCCGAACTTGACGCCGTGCGTCGCTTCGGCCTCCTTCATGACCTGCGGCCGGAGTGCCTGGTGGTCATACACGTGGACCTTCACCGGACCCATGCCGGCGCGGGCGGGGACTTCGTAGCGGACAATGTTGTCCCTCGGGTATCGTTCCTCGCTGCCGCCCTTGGTGTTGAGGCATTCGACCGTGAATGTTTTCGCCTCGCCGATTTTTAATGCCCAGTAGAGGACATCGAGGTTGTGGCAGGCCATGTCCCCGACGGTGCCGGTGCCGAACTGGCGCCAGGAGCGCCAGCTGAATGGGTGGAGTCCGCCATGATAGTCGCGGACCGGCGCCGGACCGAGCCACTCGTCCCAGTGCAGGTTTGGGGGGACTGGCTTGCTCGCGGGTCGTCCGCCCGTCCCGCCGAAGTTCCTTCCAAGAACGGAGTGGGTTTCGCTCACGTCGCCCACTGCACCGGCCCAGAGATACTCGCATGAGCGGCGGATGGTCTCGCCGCAGTGCCCCTGGTTGCCCATCTGGGTGAGAACCTTTTTTTCCCGGGCTTTGTTGGCCAGAGCGTAACACTCGTAGATGTTATGCCCGAGAGGTTTTTGGCAGAAGGTGGCTTTGCCCAGGTCGATGGCCCGGATCGCGGCCGGTGCGTGGTGATGGTCGGGCGTGGCAATCAGGACCACATCAATATCCCGGTGGCATTCCTCCAGGAGTTTCCGGTAATCGAAGTAGGCCTTGGGCGCCGGTTCGCCTTTCTTCTTCTGGTCCTCAAATCTCTTTTTCGCTTTGCCGATGGCGTTGTCGTCCACGTCGCAGATCGCCACCAGCCGTTCTTTCAGTCCCGCGCCCAAACTATAAGCGCCCATGCCGCCGACACCGATGACCGCGACGCCGAGTTGGGCACCGGGTTCGGCTGCGGACAAGAGGGCCGGCATGCCGAGGAACCGGGCCCCGACCGCCGCGCTACCCGCGCCCGCGGCCTTTTGGAGAAAACGACGACGACTGAACGTTGAGGAGGATTTCATGATTGCGTTTGTTTGATTGACGGACCGATTGCCACCATTCATGCGCGTTCCCGGCGGGTTTGTCGATCAAAGGGGTTGGGAAATTCGCGACATCCCGTCCAGGGCTTCGGCAGCAAGGGTACTGAAGAAGGATCTCGACGCCCTGAGCGGTTCCGTCGCCCCGTCGCCGGCGACCAGAACCTATTGGGTCAGGCCTTGAAATCGATCAATCACCGCACGTCACCTCTTATCCCACCCGTGCCGGGACCGAGACCTGGCCCCAGGCGGTGGGATCGCGATAGGCGATGGTTTCCCGTTCGTTGACGCGGTAGCCGCAGCGCTTGATCAACTCGGGGCCGGGGGCGAAGTCGTCGCCGGTCTGCTTGAGACGGGCCTGCAGCTTGTCTTCCAGTTCGTCGCGCAGGGGTTTCTGCTTCGGTTCGGCGACGAGGTTGCGGAGCTGGAAGGGATCTTCCTGGTTGTCGAAGAGTTCCCAGGGTCCCTGCAGGGAGCGGGTGTAGGTGTGGCGGCGGGTGCGCACGCCCCGGAATTCGCGTCCGCCGTCTTTGCGAAGCCACTGCCCGAAGGGACTGGGGCAGGTGATGAGGGCGTGATTGTCCTCGAGTTGGCGGGTTCCGCGGATCACGCCGGAGAAGTCTTCGCCCTCCACCGAGCCGGGGACCTCGGCGCCCGCCAGGTTGAGGACGGTGGGCATGATGTCGGGAGTATTGATGGGCGCCTCCAGGCGGCGGGGCGCCACCTTCAGGGAGGCGGGGCAGCGCACCAGGAAGGGGACCCGGATGGACTCGTCCCAGGGGCGCTGTTTCTTCAGCTGGCCGCGCGAGTGCAGCATGTCGCCGTGATCGGACGTGTAGACGATTAGGGTGTTCTCCAACTGCCCGGTCTCCGCGAGGGCCTCCAGGAGCCAACCCACGCATTCATCGAGGGCGCTGCAGTGGGCGTAGTAACCGGCATAGATGGATTGGGCCTGCTTGCCAAGTTGCGGCGGGACGTTTTGGCGAAGGGTGAGCTTTCGTCCGTCGTAGCGGTCCAGCCACTTGGTGGGTCCGGTGCGATACGGGGCGTGGGGAGGTCCCCAGGACAGGAAGAGGGCGAATGGTTTGCGGGCCGCCTTGTCATCGGCGGCGGGGGAATTCTGACCCTGCGGGGCGCGGGACTTGAGGTAGGCGACGGCGTCCCTGGTCTGGGCGTAGGCGTCGTAGCCTTCCCACCGCAGGGTTTTTTTGCCGTTTTTGTCGTAGTACCGCGACTTGTTGTAGTTGTGAGTGCACTCCAACACCTTCCAATAATCGAACCCCTGGCGGCGCTCCGGCGGGATGTAGGCGGAGCGGCCGGTCCCGTCGAGGTGCCACTTGCCGATGTACCCGGTGTCATAGCCGGCCTTGGTGAGGGCTTGCGCGAAGGAAGTGGCATTGGTGTTGAGCCGCAGGTCGTTCAGGAAGAGGCCGTGCGTGAGCGGATACTGACCCGTCATGAGGCATCCGCGGTGGGGGCAGCACACCGGGATGCCGGAGACTGCGTTGGCGAAATTGACGCTCTGGTCGGCGAGCTGATCGATGTGAGGCGTCCGCACTTCGTCGTTGCCCATATAGCCGTGGTCCATGGCCCGCCACTGGTCGGAGAAGAGGTAGAGGATGTTGGGCTTGGTGGCGGCAGGGGCTGGTTCGGCGCCCGCGAGGGATGAGGCGGGATGGGTGGCGAGCGCACCGGCGGAGGTGGCCAGGAATTGGCGGCGTTTCATGAGGGGAACCCGGTTTTTGGGGTAAAGGACATCATTCGTGAGATCGATGAAGGTGCAAGGAGGATCGACTTCGATCGAGCCCCGGGGCGGAAGAGACCTCCTCGACCGGCAGCGTCTTTTGTGAAATGGAGGGTTGACGGGCCGGCCCCGTTTCCTTAGTTTCAGATAAAACTGAAACTTCAGAAATCTCTTTGGAAAGGGTTCCCATGAAGGGGCTTGAATCGATCTCATCCTGGACTGCGACTGCCGGGGCGGTGGCGGCGCGGAGGCGGCTGGCGGAGCGGCATGGGGATCCACTTTTCGTGGCGGATTGGAAGAGGGCGCTCTTCCTGCACTACGCGGTCGAGGCGGGAGCGCTGCAGGCGGAAGTTCCCTTCGAGCTGGATCTCTGGGAGGGGCGGGAGGCGATCGTGACGCTGGTGGCCTTTACGATGGAGGGGATGCGGCCCTTCGTGGGAGGGAAGTGGACGAAGTGGCTCCTGGCCCCGATCTCCACGCATGGCTTCCTCAACGCGCGAACCTACGTCCGCCACGGGAAGGAATCCGGCATTTTCTTCCTGCGCGAGTGGCTCTCGAACCGGATCGCGGTCCACCTGGGCCCGTGGAGTTTCGGGCTGCCGTATCGGTATGGTGAGATCGACTACCATCACGAGCCGGGGCCGGGGGAGAGAATGCTTTATGGTGAGGTGCGGGGGCGCGGGCGATCCTTGCGGTATCGCGGCAGGATCGGAACCGAGCCGGTCAGCGTGGTGGTGCCGGGGACCCGCGAGGAGTTTCTGTTAGAGCGTTACACCGCCTTCACCTGTCCGGGGCCGGGAAACCCTCGAAGGGTCTTCGAGGTCTGGCATGAGCCGTGGAGGCAGGCTGCGGTCGAGGTGCAGATCGAGGACGATTCGCTGCTTCGCGGGTTGGGATCGTGGGCGGAGGGCGCTCACCTGTTGGGAGCGAACTACTCGGCGGGAGTGGAAGGGGTGTGGATGGGCCGGCCCCAGCGGGTGAGGGGAATCTGAGGAGACTCGACCCACCAATTTCCAAATAGAGTTCAGTCCCCAATCCTCAGGGCCCAAACTTGGGGCTCAATCAATGACCTGAGACCTGGTAATTGGACCCCGGGGTCTATTTGGAAATTGGAGGGTCGAGTTTTCCAGGTCCCCGGCGGGTGGAAGGCGAAGGCCATGCGCTACCCTGAGCTGAACTTGGCCAGCGTCTCGGAGGCCATCTTCGCGTCGCGTGGGTGAAAGTGCGGATTCAACTTGAGAGATCGGGAGAGGTGTTCTCGGGCGCGCTCGCGGTCGCCGATCCGCGCGTAGATCATTCCGGCGTGAAAGTGGAGGGAGGCGTCGGGAGTGTTCCACGCCAGGGCTTTGCGAATCGTGCGGCGGGCTTCCTCGATCTGCCCGGTCTTGAAGTAACACCACGCCAGGCAGTCGGCCGCGTAGAGGTTGGGGTAGGACCGGTAGGCCCGCCTGGCTTCTCTCAGCGCCCGGTCGAGGTCTCGGTCATGATCGGCCAGGAAACGGGCCAGTTGGGTGTTGCCCTCGTGTTGGTGGGGGTGGCCGGTGGCGCGGTGAAAATCGAGAAGCTGCGTGGTGAAACTCTCGGCGCGGGCGGCCTGTTTGTTCTCCCTCGCCAGGTCGACCAGCGCGGCGAGCGATTCGTGTTGGGGAACAATGGCCACGGCGCGCTCGAGCAGATCCCTCGCTTTGGTCCGGTCGCCGCCGGCCATCGCAAGCCGGCCTGCAATGGTCAGGATGCGGGGATTGTCCGGGGCATCCTGCAGGGCGCGGGCCGCCAGAGATTGAGCCGGGGAGAGGGCGCCGGCGTGGAACTGCATCATGGCGAGTTCGGCCCGGCACCAGGCCGCGTTCTCGGGGTAGGCTCCGCCCGCTTCGATGGCCTTTTGCATGAGCCACTGCGCCGTGCGGGTATCACCGGTCAACCAGAGGAGGTGGGCGGCGCGGCTGTAGGTCGAGAGGTTCGGTTTCAGATCGAGGGCTTTCTGGTAATGCTCGAAAGCCTGGTCGTAGGCGCCGCGCTCCACCGCCCCGTCGCCCAGGAGGGCATAGGCGCGCGGGAGATCGGGATCGAGGGCGAGGGCAGCCTTCGCCCACCGCGCGCCGTCTTCGAACTGGTGCAGCGAGTTGCGGGTCCAGGCCAGTCCGAGAAACGCTTCGGTGTTCTTTGGGCCGGTGGCGGCAGCCTTCAGGAAGGCGGCCTCGGCCTCGTCATAGAGGGACTCGTCGAAGGTCTGGCGGGACAGCTGCATCAGGGCCGTGCCGAGTTTGTTCCAGACCGCGGGGTGGACCTTCTCGCCGGCGGTCTCCTTGCGGAGGGCGACGATTTGGTGCTCGAGCATTGAGGTGTCGCCGTGGACCGGACCGAGGAGAGCCGCGAGGCAAGCGAGCGCGAATAGCAAGGTCCTGCTAGATGGAATGGCGCAAGGATCGTAGTCACGATTGATCCCGGAGGGATCACAACCTGTAGACCGGGGTTGAGGTCGAGCGCAGCGAGAGCCGACACCCCGGGCATACCGACGCTTCAGGAACGACCCTGGAGGGGTCGCAGTACCGTCCGCATGGCCGGGGATCGTCATCCGCGGTCCGACCGCCGCTGCGATCCCTCCGGGATCGTCGTCCACACCCGCCGCAGTCCCGGGGTCTCGTTTCCCTCGACCCCGCGCTACGAGCTGCGATCCCTCCGGGATCGGCCCGCGGCACGAATCCGGGGGGCGCTTGCCCACGACGAAGGCTCCTGGGAATTGGCGGGTGCTCATTGAAGTTTTCTTGGGAATTGCAGAGTGGAGCATGGAGTAGAGGCGGACACGGCGCGCTGCATCCGTGTCCGCCCATGGGGTCGGGTTTTTACGGTGCCTGCCGCTGGTTGGTGGTCGGGCCGGCATGGGGGGTGCCCAGGTACGGAAAGACCTGGTTGTAGAGCTGATCGTTGGCGTCGGCGTTGTCGCCGACGACGGTGATCGTCTCGTAGGCCGGACCGCTGGCCACGGCAGTCAGCGCGATGTCAATGACGTCGTCACCGATGCGGCGGCCGTTCGGCCAACCTCCGGCGGCGACGTGATTGGCGGGGTCGGTGCAGTCTGCTCCAGGAAGACAGGCCCCGTCGCCTCCGATGAAGCTCAGGCGGCTGTAACCCGTCTGCCCGGGAAGGGTGACCGGCGCGGTGGTGGTGTTGACACGCAGGACATCCGGGATAAAGACCGCGGCGAGGTCGCTGCGGCCGGTGGTGGCGAGGGGCGCCTGCCCGGTGTTGTCCCCGAACACCACGAAGTTGATGAGAAATGCCAGTTCGGAGTTGGTGGCATATTGCGCAAAGAGGGACCGATCATGCCTCGGGGAGGTCCGGTTGAAGCGGTCCTTGTCCTTCAACGGCACGAGGGCTTCGTTGAAGAGGGGATTGCCCATGCGGTTGACCTGCACCCACGACCCGAAATTGAGCGGTTCGCCGTTGCGCCGGCGCAGGCTCAGACGCTTGCGGCTCACCGAGGCGTAGACTCCGACCCCGGAGGACGCTCCGAAGAAGGCGTCTTCGTAGGGAAGGCCGGGAAGGAAATGGAGGGGAATCTGAACCCCGCAAGAGAGGACGTTGAAGCCCTTGAAACCGTCCACCCCGCCGCCGTCCTGCCCCAGTCCGTCGGATGGATCTCCGTTGTTGTCGAGGATGCGGCCGTCCAGGAGGTCGAAGATGCCGGGTATATCGGAGTAGAATCCGTCCTCACGGGGACCGGCGAAGACCGTCACGCCGCAGTGCAGCTCGTGAATGGCCTGCGTGGTGAGACTGTCGAGGGAGGCCAGATCGGCCGCGCCGGAGACTGCGTTTCCGTCGGTGTCGTTGTAAGCGGGGGTGGTGTTTCCGCCCACATTGGGAGGAGCGGTGACGAGGTCCCTGCCGATCTTGTGCCAGTTCCGGCGGACCTTGTAGGTCTGCGTATAGTTCTGGGTGGACCCCCCGATCTCGTCGATCGGACCGGCATCGGTAGCGAGCCCGTAGGAGAGGATCGTATCCTTGTTCTTGAGGCCGGGTCCGTGGGTCGGATTGACGTCCGAGAACCGGAAGTCATAGCGCTGGAAGGCGCGACCCGATCTCGGATTTGTGATGTGGATGCTGTAGAGCGCGTCATCGGCGAAGCGTTCATAGATGACGCCGTCTCCGGGATCCGAGAACGGCCTGACCGTCACGAGGACGTTCAGGACCCTCATGTTTGGATCGTTGTACTTGGTCCCGATGAAGGCGTAGACGTCGGTGATGTTGGCCTGCGGATCCTGTTTGATCAGCGGGGCATCACTGTGGCTGGCGGCCTGGAGTGGTGCCAAGCCGAGGAGGGTGAACGAGAGAGCGGCAAAGGCCCGCTCTCCCCAGGATTGTGTTGTCTCTTTCATTTGTTTCTGTGTTTGAATTCAGAGGGGAAACGAACGTTTCCATGCGGGGGAACGAGGGGGGCCGAAAATCGGATGCGTCCAAAATCGCTTTTCGAACATTTTTCCTTTTAGATGACCGAATTGTTTGTGAGCAGTGCGTGGTCGTGGCATTTTGCCGTGACCTGCGGAGCTATGAGCGAGCCGGAGCGACGCGAAGATCCTCACCGTGAAGCGCGCGCGCTCCTGCAGCGTGTCGCGGAGGGAGAGGTGGAGGCCTTCGGGGCGCTCTATGACCACTTCGCCTCCACCCTGCTCGGGGTGGTCATGACAATCCTCCGAAATCGCGAGGAGGCGGAGGACGTCGTGCAGGATATTTTTCTGATCGTCTGGAAGCGGGCCGGCTCCTACGATCCCGCTCTGGGTGCGCCGGTGAGTTGGCTAATGGCGGTGGCGCGGAACCAGGCCTACGACCGCTACCGTTCGCTGCGGCGGAAGTCGGAGGCGAGAAAGACGAAAGGAGAGGAGTTGCGGGTGCGGTTGGAGGCGCAGGTGAGCCGGTCCTGGGGAGGGGCCGCGGCCGCAGACGAACTGCGGGAGATCCAGGGCGCGCTGGACCAATTGTCCCAAGATCAGCGCGAGGCCATCGAACTGATTTACGTAGAAGGTCTGACGCAACAGGAAGTATCGGAAAAGCTGGAGGAGCCCCTCGGCACCATCAAGGCCCGGGTGCGCCGCGGATTGGCCCGCCTGCGATCGCTTCTTCCCGGTAAAATGCGAAACGATAAGGAAAGCCCGGACTGAGCGAACCATGAAACGCTACGAGCTGGAAGAACTTGCCCACCTCTACGCCTCCGAAGGCCTGGAGGGCGAGGCGCTTTCGGCCTTTGAGGAGTGGAAGAGCACCGCCAGCGAGGAGGACAAGGGGCGCTTTGGCGAGATGGTGGACGCCGTGGCGCGGGTGACCCTGGCGGCGGTGCCGGAGGTGGAACCCAGCCCGGCGCTGAAGAAGAAACTCCTGGAGCAGGCCGAGGCGGAGTCCCGGAAGCTCCCCGCTTCGCTCGGGGAGTTGGGAGAGTTTGCCTACCTGCGTTCCCGAGAGGGCGAGTGGGTGCAGTTGCCGGTGCCGGGGGCCCGCGTCAAGGAACTCTCCGCGCGCCGGGAGGACGGCGTGGCGCTCTTTCTGTTAGAACTGGACCCCGGAACAAAGTTTCCGGCGCACCGTCACAAGGGCGCGGAGATGGCGTACGTCTTGACGGGCGATCTTCACACCGAGGACGAGGTCCTCCACGCCGGCGACTTCATGCGCGCCGCCCCGGGATCGAAGCACCATCACCTTTACTCCGAAAAGGGCTGCCAGGCGCTCCTGGTGACCGCCTTCGAGAATTACCCGCGCCGCTCGATCGGGCTCCTCGGACGCCTCGCCAGGGTTTACAAGCGGGCGCGCAGCCTGGTCCTGAAGGAAAAGGAGGACTAAAAGGATACCGTGGCGCTGACTCCGAGCCAGTGGGAGTGCAGATCCACGGAGCTATTGGAGTACTCGCCGGCCTGGTAGACGCTGGTGCCCACCTTTTGCTCGTTTGGCAGATCGAACTGGTACCCGACATCCACGGAGCAGCGATCGTTGTGATAGCCGATTCCGGTCGAGAGGGTGTGCGATGAGATAGCGGCGTTGAGCGGGGTGACGTGCGAGGACGGAATGGGACTCCGGGACCAGGCATAGCCGAGGCGGGCGGTCCAGTGTGCGTCGAGTTCGTACTCCACGGCGGCGCGGGCCACGACGCGGTCCTGCCAGCCGATCGGGACGCTGTCATCGATCGCGGAGCTGCCGACCAGGGCGTTGAGGTCGGCGTTGTTTCCGTTGCGGAGCTTGATTCGCATCGCATCGAAGTGCTCGCTCCACGGGATGTAGTCGACTTGCCCCAGGACGCGCAGGCGGGGCAGGGCCTGCCACGAAAAGCCCACGCTGAAGAGGTCCGGGAGGGAGATCTCGGCGGTTCCGTCGTATCGAAAGTCGGAACGCAGGCCGCCCATTCCGAGGCTCGCCAACTGGGCACCGGCATTGCCGCGCGCCTCGCCTTCACTTTGGAGCGAGGTCGAGGTCCGGTAACGCAAGCCGAGCTGCAAGTCGTCGCAGACGCGGTAAATGAGTCCCACCTCGCCGTTCCAGGCCCAGCCGTCCGTATCGAGGTCGAGCAGGGTTTTGAATCCCGCCAGGCCGGGCGTGCTCTGGAAGATGTAGGGCGCGCGAAACTCGATCCTTTCGTAGACGAGCCCCACGCTCGCGCCGATGGCGAGCTGGTCGGTGAGCTGATACCCGATTCCGGCCGCGGTTCGGATTGCCACGAACTCGGTGCGATGAGTCTGCAGCCCGAAGGTGGTGAGGCCATCCGCTCCGCCGGGCGCATCGAGGTAGCGCCAGTCGGCGAGGTTGGCAGCCTCCGGAACGATCGAAAAACCGAGGCTGCCGCGGCCGCCGGGGATCGGATACGAGAAGGCCAGCTCGCCAGAGTGTCCGAAGTTGGTCCGGAAGTTGGTCGACCCGTTGACCGCATTCCGGAATTCGGCGTCCCCGTAGGCGGCGAGATATCCGAGACTCAGGGTGGGGCGCGTGAACCAGGCCAGCCCGGCCGGATTGCCCGACATGGCGTCGAGGGGATTGACGGGCTGCGCCACGACCGCGCCGGCCAGGGCCATGCTGCGCCCTCCGGCGCCGTTTCGCAGGACGCCATTTGCGGCGCATGTCCCGGCCAGGCAGCCGAGGGAGAGCAGCGCAATCGACAGAGCGGGGGGCGTGCAAGGGCGTGATGCCACGCGGGATACCTAAGGCGAATCTCCGGTTACCTGAAAGCGGAAACGACTCCGCGCAAGAAGGGTGGGGAGGATGCGGACCTACTTTCCTTCCTCCAGTTTTTTGATCTGCTTGCGGTGCTTGGAGATCAGTCTGCGGGCGGCGGCGATCTTGTCGATTTCGTCTCCAGCCTTGGCGCGCCATTCTTTGGCCTCGGCGAGTTTCTTCTTGTTCAGGGTCGGTTCGCGGCCAACCCCCTGGCGGCCTTCTCCGATGTTCTTTCGGAAGACGCTGTTCTCGATCTTCGAGGCCTTTTTCTCGAAATCCTTCACCACCACCTTGATCTGCTTGATGCCGGCTTGGAGGGTTTCAATTTTCGCCTCGAGTTGCGCGACACTGGGCGCCCCATCGACCGGTTCCGTTTCGGAAGGAGGGTCCTCCGTCTCGGTTTTGGACGAGGGGCGATCCGGCGGAGCGGAGACCGGTTTACGAATGGGCTTGCCGATCTTCTTGCCCGACTCGGCGCGCAAGCGGGCCAGGGCGCGGCGCTCGCGATCGAACTCGACGCTCTTTTCCTTGTCCAACTGCTTGCTGGCCTTGGTGGGATCGTAGCCGAAGCGTTTCTGATAATCGTCCGGGAGCTCCTCGAACTTGATACGGGCTGTTCCCGCCTCGTGCACGATGCGGACTCCCAGGTCGTCGACGCCTTTGATCGTGACCCGGCGGAAGATGCGGCCCTTGCGGGTCTTGAAGACTTCGTGTTTCTCGCCCCTGGCAGCCTTCCGTGCGGCCGCAACTTTGGCGAGGCGTTCCTTCTCGGTCTTGGCGGCCTCGGCGGCTGCTTTCTCCAACTCGGCGAACAGCGCGTCGTCGCGGGAAGGCTTTTTCTCGTCCTCGTTGGCGGCCTCGGAATCCGCCGCGGCGTCCTCCGTAGGGCCTTCCCCCGTCTTGGGATCAAGGCTGGCTTCCCTGGGGGTCTTTTTATCGACCGGAGCGGGGGTCGCGTCCTTCTTCCTTTCCGCAGCCAAGGCCACGGAGGTGAGACCGGCGAGAATGAGGACCGCAGCTTTTCGCATACCCTACGAAGTAAAACTCTGTCCAGCTTCTGTCCAGTTCCAAAGGAGTGGGATTTCTTAGCACGCTTCCAAGGTTAGGGAAGATTAAGGACCCCCGGACGATCTTTTCCCCCTGATGACAGCCCCGCGCCGCTTGGGGCTCCGATCGCCGGGTGATACACGAATGGGTTAGGAAGATCCGGAGCCCCGGGGGCCGCACACGCGAATCACGAGGTGGGCGCGCCCGTCTTCTTCCTCTTTTTCTTCTTGGGCTTTCCCTCCTTGCCCGCGGTGGGGACCGGTTTGTCGGCCAGGATCTTTGCGATGAGTTTCCTGGCCTCCATCACCTCGGCATCTTTTTGGTCGGTGACGTCCTTGTAGCCGCTTCCATCCCGCGATTCCCCGCAGTCGAAGAGCCGGCCGAAGGCCGTCATCGAGCTGTTCTCGAGGAGCCAGCGCTTGGTGCGGACCACCCGTTTGGTTCCGAGCGGGGCGTAGATCCATTCGCGGAGCGGCTTGGTTTCGCCGCGCAGGTAGGGGGCGAAGCTCACCCCGTCGATGATGTGATCCTTGGGAAGCTCGATGCCCGCCACTTCGCAGATGGTGGGAACGATGTCGGAGAGGTCGACCAGTTCCCGGCACTCGCCGGTCTGCTTCACGATTCCCGGTCCGTTGGCGAGGAAGGGAACCCGGCAGCCGCGCTCGGTGGTCTTGCCCTTGCCGTCTCCGCCGGTGCCGTTGTCGCCCACGAAGATGATGAGGGTATTTTCGCGTTTCCCGAGTTTCTCGAGGCCCTTCACGAGCTTGCCCATGATCTTGTCGGTGTACTCCACGTTGGCCTGCCAGTTCGCCTTGCGGACGTGTTTGAAGCGGTCCGCTTTCGTCTTCGTCGTGTCGGGGGTGCTGAAGAACTGCCCGTGCGTGAGCGCCATCGGGTAGTAGACGAAGAAGGGCTTCTCTTTCTGGCGACCGATGAAATCGAGGATGAAGTCGGAAAAAATGTCGGGCCCGTAGTCGTCGTCATCGGTATCCAGATACTTTCCGTTCTGCACCACAGAGGGATGCCAGTAACGGCACGTCTTGCTCCCCGGCCGGCCTTCCCAGGCGCCATCGTGCTTCACGCCCTTGGGAAGATTGTGGGTGTAGGCCCACATGCAGTACTCGTCGAAGCCCGTCTCACGAATGAGGGTCGGATGCCGTCCGCTGAGCTGCCACTTCCCGGCCTGTGCGGTAGCGTATCCGGCACTCTGGAAGATCTTTCCGCGAACGGGAGGACGGGTCTGTCCCCTCGTGTGATCCCGCTGCGGGATGACGGATTTCGGAGTGCGGAAGCCATGCTTCGAGTGGTGGGGCCTCTCCTTTGAGGCGAGTCGTCGCGGGGCCTGGACCGGAGGTTCGAGGCATCGCTCCGACCCCATCGAGCAAGCTCGATCTGCCACCAAAGCGGAAGCGTGGCTTTCGCACTCCGAAAGGGCGAGGGAGGGTCTGTCCACGAATTCGCTTCGCGCCACGCATGGGCACGAAATCAACCCACCCAAATTCCTTTCTTCCTGCCTTCTTGATTCGAAATCGCCAAATCCTCTCCGCTCTCTGCGGTTCACAACCCCCTCAACGATCCTTCGGGTGCCACGGTCGAAATCCGGGCAGGCGGAGCGCCCGCCCTACAATCGACCAGAACGGAAGAAAATCCTTGCGAGCGGGGCCGCCTTGAGGTGGCCCTTTTGGTCACAGGATGAATGACGATCGGAAGAAGCCGTCCCTGGTGCTCGCCCTCGTGCCCGTGGGGGCGCTGATCGGGTTCCTGGCGGCGGGGGTCTTTGCGCTGGAGGCTTCGCCCCATCTGCCCATGATCCTGGGTTGTGCCGTGGCGGCGGTGATTGGGAAGGGGCTGGGCTACGACTGGAAAGCGCTGCAGGGCGGAATGGTGAAGGGCATCTCGATCGCGATGCCGGCGGTGCTGGTCCTGATGGCGATCGGGATTTTGATCGGGGCGTGGGTGGCGAGCGGGGTGGTGCCGCTCCTGGTCTTCTACGGGTTGAAGCTGCTTTCGCCGGAAGTTTTCCTGGTGGCGTCCTGTGTTATCTGCGCCGTCGTTTCGATTTCGACCGGCAGTTCGTGGTCGACGGCCGGCACGGTGGGGGTGGCGCTGATGGGAGTGGCGGGTGGCCTGGACGTGTCGCTCGGGATGGCGGCCGGGGCGGTGGTGTCGGGTGCCTACTTCGGCGACAAGCTCTCGCCCTTGTCCGACACCACCAATCTCGCGGCGGGGGTGGCGGAGGTTCCGCTTTTCACCCACATCCGGCACATGCTGTGGACCACCGGGCCGAGTTTCTTGATCGCCCTGGCGCTGTTCGGAATCCTGGGCCGCGGGGCGGGGGAAGGAGCGAACCCGGCCCAGGTGGAAGGATTGATCGAAACGCTACAGAACGAGTTTAATCTCACGCCTTGGCTCTTTCTGGCGCCGCTCAGTGTGATCGCTCTGATCGCACTGCGCATGCCGGCCCTGCCCGCGATCCTGATCGGGGCAGCGGTGGGGGCGGTGCTGGGACCGGCGGTGCAGGGGGTGTCCGGTGGAGAGATGTACACCGCGATGCAAGGGGGTTACGCCGCCTCGACGGGAGACGCCCAGGTCGACGAGCTGCTTTCGCGCGGCGGACTGGAAAGCATGTTCGGGACGATCGGGATCATCATCTGCGCCATGGCATTCGGCGGCTTGATGGAGTGCACCGGGATGCTGGCTGCGATCGCGAACGGAGTGCTCAAGATTGCGCGGAGCACCGGGTCGCTGGTGGTGTCGACTCTCGCAACCTGTGTCGGGATGAACATCGCGGCGCCCGACCAGTACCTCTCCATCGTGGTGCCGGGCCGCATGTACAAGGAAGCCTACGCGAAGGCGGGGCTCGCTCCGAAGAATCTTTCCCGTTGCCTGGAAGACGCGGGGACCCTGAGTTCCCCGCTGGTTCCGTGGAACACCTGTGGAGCCTTCATGATGGGAGCGCTGGGAGTGAATCCGCTGGTCTACCTGCCCTTCGCCTTTTTCAACCTGCTGTGTCCGGTGGTGAGCGCCGTGCTGGGGTTTACGGGGTGGACGATGGAGAAGGCGCCATCGTCTGGGTCTGAAAGGCCCGAAGAGTCTCGCGGACTTTCAGTCCACTTCCCATGAGAAGACATGAGAGGGCATGAGGGAGAATGGCTATATATTAAGGGGTTTGTGCGCCGTCCCGGGAATCTATGAAATAATATGATTGGTGTCTTTTTGGTGTCCCTGTAGTGTCCAGGCATGAACCGAACCGGCCCCGCCGCCACCGTCAAATCTGGTCCCGTCACGATCAAGATCTACTGGCTGGATTCCAAGAAGAGCTACCTCGCGAAGTGGATGGAGGGCGGAAAGGAACGACGGATACGCAACAAAGACCTCGGCAAACTCAAGGTCAGCGCGCGCAAGGCCGCAACCCGCATGTCGTCCGGCACCATCGACCTCGCCAACCTCCCGCCGGAACAATCCGCGATTTGCCGAGAAGTGGTCCGGCGCGGAATCACCCTGAGCGACCTGGACGCGATCTCGGCCATTGAGCCGGCCACCGTGCGCGAGGCGAGCGACAAGCTTCTGGAATCCAAGGCCGACACCAGCCACGGCCACCGGCGCACTCTTCAGAGTCACCTCGTCCAGTTCTGTCTGAAGTTCGGCGAACGACGCATCACGTCCATCGAGGCCACCGAAATCGACCAGTGGCTGCAGGATGTTGCCCCAGGCCTCACGACCCGCCTGAACAAGCGCAAGTCGATTGTGGGCCTGTGGAGGTGGGCTCGGGATAAGGGCATGTTGCCGCAGGAAAAGCGGACCGTCGCGGAGCGCACCGACGCGCCCTCGTTGCGGAAACAGAAGCGGGACCGGATCACCGAGACCTGGTCGCCGGGCGAGTTGAAAACGATCCTGGAGACAATCCCGGTCGAATACCTCCCTTGGGTCTGCCTCGCGGCCTTTGCCGGGGTCCGAAGCAACGAACTCTTCCCCGATGGGGGCGGCAAGCAGGTTTTGCGGTGGGAGCACCTCAAGCTAGCTGGCAAAGACCCGCACATCATGGTGCCGGCCTCGGTCGCGAAAACGGCAGAGAAGCGCAGGATTCCCGTCTGCGCCGCGCTGCGCGATTGGCTGAAACCCATCGCCCGGAAATCCGGACCGATTTGCCCGACCGTCGCCCCTTGGTTAAAGGCGAAGCGCTGGGGTGGGAAGAGCGCCCTGAAACTAGTCGAAGCCGCCCTGGGCGAATCTTGGCGTAAGAACGCGCTGAGACACAGCTTCGGGACCTATCGCGTGATCCAGGTCGGCGGTGCGGGCGCGGTGTCTCTCGAAATGGGCAACAGCGAACGCATCGTAAAGAATCATTACCTCGACGTGGGCCGCACCAAGGAAGAGGCCGAGCAGTGGTTCGGGCTAGCGCCGCCCGCAGTTGAGCGAAGAGTGAAGGAGATGGCCCGCTGACTCGCTTTCCTCTCCATCCGTGATACTCTATGAGCATTTCAGAGTATGGATGTGAGGAGTAGACTATTCGGCCTTGGCGATGGTGAGCCGCCAACCCTTGAAGAAGCATTGAACCGAATCGCCCGAGCGGCGCGAAACATCGATGGGCCTCCGGTTCTGGAATTATTTCAGGTCGTTGATCATCTAGGGTTTCCCGCTGAGTTTCGGGAGTTTTGTAGCAACCAGGGAATATGGGGGCCTCTTAGCCCGACTTTCACGATTCGCAGAGGGTCCGATTTTTTTCTTCAAGAATTTGGCGGTGTGAGGAGCGAGGGGTCAGACTTTTCTAAATTTATGCGGTAGTGCCCCTCGGTGGA
>CAUZKZ010000066.1:0-16521 GCA_963580345.1 Verrucomicrobiia bacterium
GGCACGCTGACTGGCGGTCAACTCGATCACTTGGGCCACTCTCATACTACAAGTATAGTAGTTTCAGATTAAAGATCAATCTGTAAGGCGGACTACACTAGCGGCGGCGAGGGTCTCCCCGACCTGAATCTCAAGGCTTGAGTCTCAAGAGATCTCACCGCCTTCGGTCCCGTCGGCCAGCCCCTGCCCGTAGGCGGTGAACACGTGCTCCAGTTCGTCCCGCGATTTCTGGAAGGCTCTCCTCACCATGTCCTCCGTGCCCACCACCGTGATGGGATCCTTGAACGGCCAGTGGTAGCGCTTCACCTGTCCCGGATACACCGGGCACACCTCGTCCGCATTGCCACAAACCGTGATCACGATCGAGACGTCGCGATCAAGATAATCGTGCATGTGTTCCGGCTTCGCTCCCCGCAAGTCGTAGCCCCGTTCCCCCATCACCTCGATCGTCCTGGGGTGCAATTCTCCGGTCGGGTGAGACCCCGCGCTCGCGACCTCAACCGCCCCGCCCGCCGCGGCCCGGAGAAACGCTTCCGCCATCTGCGAGCGGCACGCATTTCCAGTGCACAGAATGAGGACCAGTGGCCGCGCCATACTGGTCGTCTAAGCCGGATTCTCGCCTCAAATCAACTTTTTCATCGCCAGGGGCCGGATTCTTTCGGAGGGATCCGATAGTCTGGCAATAGAAGGAATCGCATGAATTCGGATGCAAGACTATCATTCCCAGACAAACTCCCGCGTTCTCCTATCCCGACAACCACGGGGATTTCCTTGGAATTGACCCCCCGTTTCCCCGTGGTATCCTTACAGCCAGTGCTTCGCAGAATTTCAGGCTCCGGATTCGCCCTCGCGATGGTCGTTCTCATCGCGCTCAGGCTCCCTGCGCTCGGATTCTGTCTTTGCGAACACCATCTTGTTCTCAATAGCGGCGCCTGCTGTGTCGAGGCCGCCGCGGTGGAGCAAAGCGGCTGCGAGCACTGTGTGGAACTCTCCCAAGCCGAAACGGCACCCTGCCGCGATTGCGTGGTGATCCTTTCCCTCGATCCCGGCGAGTTCAACTGGTCCGCCCGCCAGTTCACTCCCGCCCAGCAGGACGGCACCCCGCTCCCCATTCCCGCCGGATATCAAGACCTCCTCCTTCCCGCCCCGCTTCCCGGAACAATCGCGGGCCCCCTCTCCGGTTCTCCGCCTCCCGGAGATTCCGGGATCTATCTGCGGACCCAGGTCCTGAGGCTTTGAGGCCACCCCCGCGCCGGTCCATGACCGCCGCGCTTGGAATGACGCTGCCCTGCAGCGCATCTGGGCACTCTTGCACATCCCCGGACGCACCAGCGTCCCGCCTCAACTACCCAAGGACCACATGTCTCTCGACAAGCTTAGCTCCCTCCAGGGATCGAAATCCGCTCCCGCGGACCGCGCGCGCCGCCGGGGTGTGCCCCCCGCGCTCCTCCCGGTCGGCCTCCTGCTCGCATTCATTGCTGTCTTTGCCCTCATGTTCGGCGGCCGCCTCCTCCCTGCTCTCGAAGTTCGCGTCGCCCCCGTCATCACCCTCCGAAACGCCGTCAGTGGGGCCAACACGTCCGCTCCAACCCCAAATATCTCGATCGCCACTAACCAATCCCTCCTCTTCCAGGCCTCCGGCTGGGTCGAACCCGATCCCTATATCACGATCGTCCCCACCCTCCTCAACGGCGTCGTGAAAGACGTCCACGTTCTCGAGGGTCAGGCCGTCAAGAAGGGAGACCTCCTTGCCACCCTCGTCGACGACGATGCCAAGCTCGATGTCGAGGAAGCGGAGCGAAAGCTCAAGACTCTCGACGCCACTCAGGTCGCCCACTGCGCGGAGCTCCCGGTCCTGAATGCCGAGATGCACGCCGTCCAGCAGAAGATCGAGGCCGAAAGGGCCTTCCACGCCGAACTGGCCGACGCGGCCCGGCGCCTCGCCTCCGTCCCCAAGGGCTCCGTCCCCGCCCTCGAGGTCGAACAAGCCAGGCTCCGCGTGGAACGCCAGCTGGCTGTCATCGGGGAGGAAAACGCAGGACTGGCAACCGTCCTCGCCAAAATCAACAAGGTCGACCTCGAACGCCTCGCCGTGGAGGCCCGAATCAGCGAGGCGAGTACCGCCCTCGCCCGCATGAACCTCGCCCTGGAGCGAACCACCATCAGCTCCCCCATGGATGGCCTCGTTCTCCGCCTCCACGCCGCCCCCGGAAAGAAGCGCATGCTCGAGGCCGATGACCCCACCAGCGCCGTCATCGTGGAACTCTACGACCCCGACAACCTGCAGGCCCGCATTGACGTTCCCCTCACCGAGGCGGCGGAACTCCGCGTCGGCCAACCGGTCCAGCTCACCACCGATCTGCTCCCCGACGCCAAGTTCGAAGGAACCGTCACCCGCATCGTCGGAGAGGCCGACCTCCAGCGCAACACCCTCCAGGCCAAGGTCCGGATCAGCAATCCCGATCCCCGCCTCCGCCCCGAAATGCTCGTCCGTGCCGAGTTTTTTCCCGCCGCGGCTGCAACCGATCCCGGCGCCTCTCCAACCGCGCCTCGCGGCCCACCGACCGGCGGCCGCCTCGCAACCTACGCCCCGAAAGACGCCCTCTTCGACCTCTCCGGCGCCACGGCGAGAGCATGGATTGTCGATGGCAAGCGTGCCCAACTTCGCGATCTCAAAGTCGGCTCCCAGGAACGCGACCATCACCGACTCATCCTCGAAGGCCTCCGCCCCGGGGATCGAGTCATTCTTCCCCCTCACGACAAACTCAAGCCCGGTAAGCGAATCAAGGTAACCCCGTGAACCAAGAGCCAAGTAAACAGTATCCCGTGTCCGGTATTCCGACCTCCGACCTCCCCGTCTGTCCACTGAACACTGTCCACTGAACACTGAACCCGAATGCCTCCCTTCATCCAGATCCGGAATCTCACCAAGTCCTTCAAGAAGGGCCCCAATCTCATTACGCCCCTGCAGGATCTCAGCCTCGAGGTTCCGCGCGGCGAGTTCCTGGCTCTCATGGGTCCCTCGGGCTCCGGCAAGACCACCCTCCTCAACCTCATCGCCGGAATCGACACCCCCACCAGTGGTGAACTCGTCATCGATGGGCGGGACGTGGCTCGCCTCTCGCGCGCCCAGCTCACCAGGTGGCGGTCCCGCCACGTCGGCTATATCTTCCAACTCTATCACCTCGTTCCCATTCTCTCCGCCTTTGAGAACGTCGAACTTCCCCTTCTCCTCCTCCCCCTCTCACGCTCCGAGCGGCGCACCCGGGTGGAAGCCGCCCTCGAACTCGTAAGCCTCGCCGACCGCGCCCATCATCGCCCCCCCGAGCTCTCGGGGGGACAGGAACAACGGGTCGCCATTGCCCGCGCCATCGTCCACGACCCCGAACTTCTCGTGGCCGACGAACCTACCGGTGACCTCGACGGCGAATCCGCTGCCGCCATTCTCGACCTTCTCTCCTCCCTCACCAGGGACCACGGCAAAACCATCGTGATGGTCACCCACGATCCCAAGGCCGCCGCCATCGCCCGCCGCACCCTCCACCTCGAAAAGGGCCGACTCATCGAACAAGCCCACCGGGGCGGCGCTTTCCAGGCGCCCAGCCCCCCGGAACCTCTCAGCACCTGACCTGTGAACTCAGAACCGTGAACCGAAAACCATGAAACTCCTCTCCCTCGCTCTCAAAAACATCACGCGTCACCGCCTTCGGTCCTTCCTGACCATGGCGGGCGTCGCGGCCGGGATGTTTTTGTTCACGGCCGTGGAGACCATGCAGCACTCCCTTGCCAAGGTCACCAAGGCCGGTGCGGATGACACCACCCTCGTCGTCTACCGCGAGAACCGCTTTTGCCCCGCCACCTCCCGGCTTCCGGAATACTACCTCCCCACCATCGACAAGATCGAAGGGGTGCGGGAAGTCATCCCGATCCAGATCGCGGTCAACAACTGTGGCGCCAGTCTCGACGTGATCACCTTCCGCGGAGTCCCGGCCGATAACCTCCGAAAATACAATCCCGGTCTCACCGTGATCGACGGCTCCTTCGAAGATTGGTCCAAGCGTTCCGATGCCGCCTTGGTCGGCGAGACTTTCGCCCGCCGCCGCGGACTCAAGACCGGGGACAAGTTCGAGGCCGTCGGCATCAACGTCCTCGTGGCGGGAATCATCAAGTCCAGTGAATCCCAGGACAACAACGTCGCCTATGTGCATCTTCCTTTCCTCCAGCAGGCCTCCAACGTCGGCCTCGGCACCGTGACACAGTTCAACGTCAAGGTGGACTCCTCGGATCTGCTCGAGCCCGTTGCCAGGCGAATCGACGAAACGTTCCGCTCCGACGCCCAGCCCACTACTACCCGGCCCGAAAAAGCCTTCTTCGCCGAAACCGCCAAGCAGATGATCGAGCTCATCGGCTTCACCCGTTGGCTGGGCCTCGGTGCCGTGGCGGCCGTCCTCGGCCTTGTCGCCAATGCGGTCCTCCTCATCGTCCGCGGCCGCGTCAAGGAAACCGCCATTCTCCAAACCCTCGGTTACTCCCGCTTCAAGATTGCCAGCCTGGTCTCCTTTGAAGGGATCCTTCTCGGCCTCCTCGGCGGCGCGGTCGGCGTTCTCGCGGCCTACTCCTTCTTCCAGTGGCAATCCTTCACTCTTGGCAACGAAGGCCTCACTCTCGCCATCACTCCCGACCACGCCGTCCTGCTCAAGGGTTTCCTCGTCGCCCTCTTGCTGGGTCTCCTCGCCTCGCTCTATCCCGCCTGGCGCGCCTCCCGCCAATCCATCACCGCATCGTTGAATGCAGCCTGACGGCCCGGTTCGCAGTTGTCCGTTTATCAGTCTCCCCCCTCCCCCCAATAACCAATAACTAATAACAAATATCCGCACCCCGTGCTTCCCATCACCTACGCCATCCGAAACCTCTTTCGCGACCCCGTCCGCCTCCTTCAGACCGTGGGGGGGAGTGCCCTGGTGGTGCTCCTCATCATCGCGGCTGCGGTGCTCAACCTCGGGATGAACGGAGTCTTGGAGGCGACCGGCTCGGACCAGAACGTTATCCTGATCGGAGCCGGCAGTGAAGAGAGCGTGGAGCGCTCCGAGGTGCACCTGGAGGCCGAGTCCGCCGCTGCCACCGCCCTGCCCGGACTCGCCAAACCTCTCGGCACCACCGCTGCCTCCGGCGAGATCGTCTACATGGCCCCTCTCGCCCTGCGCGGCGGCAAGGAGGAACCCTCGCTCCTGCGCGGCGTCACCGAGAAGGCTCTCCTGGTCCACACCCGCGTGCGCCTCATCGAAGGGTCCTTTCCCGCGCCCGGACAGGTCATGGTGGGCCGCCTCATGCACCGCAAATTCAACGTCCCCCCGGAGCGGCTCGCCCCCGGCGCCATCCTCGTCTTCGGCAAGGTCGAGTTCAGCATCTCGGGCATCTTCGAAGCTCCGGGCACCGTTCTCGAGTCCGAAGCCTGGTTCGACCGCAACGATCTCGCCACCGTCACCCAGCGGGACTCCCTCTCCGCCGTCTACCTCCGGCTCGCCGATGCCGAGTTCGATGACGTGCACGTCTTCACCCTGCAGCGCAACGATCTCGAACTCACTGCCGTGCGCGAGGACAAATACTACGAGAAGCTTAGTAGCTTCTACGCTCCCATCCGCGCCATGACCTGGGTCACCGCTGCGCTCGTCGCGGCCGGAGCGGTGTTCGGCGGACTCAACACCCTCTATGCCGCCTTCGCATCCCGTATTCGCGAGATGGCCACCCTCCAATCGATCGGCTACACGCGCACGGCCCTCCTCCTTTCTCTCGTCCAGGAATCTCTCTTGGCCACCCTCACGGGATCCCTGGTGGCCTTCCTCCTCGCCATCGTCCTCTTCGACGGCCGAAGCATCCCCTTTTCCCTCGGCACCTTCACCCTCGAGCTCACCCCCGGCATTATCCTGGCCGGTCTCGCCTCCGGCGTCGCCCTCGGGACCCTGGGCACCCTCCCTCCCGCCCTCCGCTGCCTCAAGCCCTCTCTCCCAATTGCCCTTCGTTCCTCCTGATCTCCCGTGCAAAACTCATCAATCACTAAATACACCAACCAATGAAGACCGTACCAACCATCCTCACCGCCACTACCGTGCTCGCCCTCGCGGCGTGCAACTCCAAGAACACTACCTCCGAAGATCCGCCCTCCGACCAATCCACCCTCAAGGCCGTCCTCCTCGACACCGCTCCGGAAGGCGCCGTCAGTATCGTCGAAGCCCGCAAGAATCCCACTCCCGGGACTGAAGTCGTGTTTTCCGGCAAGATCATGGGCAAGATGGAACCATTTGTCGAAGGACGCGCCTTACTCACTCTCGGAGATCCTACCAAGATCGTTTCGTGCGATCTCATGCCCGGCGACTCGTGCGAAACACCCTGGGACGTCTGCTGCGACGAGGCGGCCACCGTCGCGAAGAGCATCGCCACCGTGCAGGTCCTCGACGAAAAGGGAAGGCCCCTCAAGCAAGGCCTGAAGGGTCTCGGCGGAATGAAGGCACTCAGTTCTCTCGTCGTGACGGGCACCGTCGCGGAGGGATCAAACGCCAACAACTTCCTCGTCAACGCCTCCGGCATCCACGTCGCGATGGTGGAACCCACCAAGGAAAACCCCGCCAAGGCCAAAACCCCGAATCCATAAGCAACGTCCGGGCCGCCGCTTCGGATTTTATGCCCAACGCGCAACACTCGAGACTCGCTCTTGCCACCGCCCTTCTGGCCGTGGTCCTCAATTCCTGTGCGGAGTACACCCCGCGGAAGCAGCCCCACCAGGTATTCCAGCGGGGCGAGAACTGGACTCACGCCCCCTCCTGGGCCGCGGCCTCCATCCGGCAGGATTGGTGGACCACCTACCGCGATGCCCGCCTCAACGCCCGGATCGCCACCGCGCTCTCCAACAATCCCGATCTTCGCATCCTTGCCACCCGCCTCGAACGAGCCCGCGCCCAGATCCGCCAGGCCGCCGCTGCTTCCTGGCCCGTCATCAATGCCGGCACCGCGCTGGTCTACGGGACCGAGCAGACCCGCATGACGATGTTCACTCCCACCGACCTCGAACCGTGGGCCAGCTCCGCGGAGATCTCGTGGGAACTCGACCTCTTCGGCAAGATCCGGGCCGCCACCCGTTCCGCGCAGGAGGCCGGGGGCGCCGCCTTTTGGGATCTGCACGCCGGACGCCTCCTGATCGCCGCCCAGGTCGCAGAGGCCCATTTCCGGCTTCTCCGCCTCAACGAAGAGAAAGCCCTCATCGCCGATTCGGTCGCTGCCAATCGCCACATTGTCGAGACCATGCGCGACCGCGAAAGCGCCGGTCTCGTCTCGACCACCGAACTCCGCCGCCAGGAAGCCGAGCACCAGCGCCTCGAGCGCGCTCTCCTCGACCTCGATCGCCTGCGCGGCCTTGCCAACCTCCAATTGGCCACGCTCCTCGGACGCGCCACCCCGCCCACTCCGCCGGCCGGCACTCTCCACGCCGTCCGCACTCCGCCGCTCCCGGCCCGAACCACCTCTGCCGTTTTGCGAATGCGTCCCGATCTCCTCGCCGCCGAAGCCCGGGTGCGCTCCGCCTTCCAGCTCGAGGAGTCCACCCGTCTCAATCTTCTGCCTTCCCTCTCCCTCGGGGCCGGCGCCCGGGGCGAGAGCAGCGCGCTGGCCTCCGGCTTCCGGGAATGGATGGCCTCCGTCGGCCCCAGGCTGGATGTCCCCATCTACGACCAGCGACGCCTCGCCGCGGTCCGCGTGCGGCGCGCCGAAACGGACCTGGCGGCCGCCACCTATCGAAAGACTGCCCTCGGCGCATTCGAAGAGGTCGAGTCCGCTTACCTGAACTTCGTCAACCGCCTCCGTCAACACGCAGCCGCCCGCCGTGAAGTCACCGCCCTCGATGAAGCGCGGCGCAACACGCTTGCGACCTTCCAGGCGGGACTCGTTTCCCAGATCGAACTCCTCGAGTCCGAACGCCGTTTCCTCGAGGGCCGCCGCCAGGAGCTGGCGGTGCGCCACACCCTCCTGCGCAGTCATCTGGCCCTCATCAAAGCCCTGGGAGGTTCATGATGACCGTAGATTTTACAGCGTTCGCTTCCAGTGGGAAATCCCTTGTGCCCGCCAAGATCAAAAAGTATGATTGTCGTGTGCGGCTCCTCGCCAAAACACTCCTGGTTCTCTCCGTCTTGGCCGGCTTGATGCTTCCGAATGCGTTCGGTCGGACCCACCGTGTGTCCTGCGACGCGCCCGGCGAGTGTAGCGAGATGCCCATTACGTACTGCGGCGATTCGCATCCCTGCGACGACTGCCCTCCACCCGAGGAATTCCCCTGCGATCACGAAAACCACGGCGAGGACTCCCAGGCTCCCTGCGAAGACGACGGCAACCGTCCGTTGAATTCTCACCAGCAGGAGCACCATCATCAGTGCGTGTGTGCTGCCACCCCCGCCTGGGTGATTTCCGACAGCGATCCTCTTTCGCTGCACCCTCCGCTCCCGGGGCATCTCCTGGCCAAGCGGGAATCTCTCCCTAGCCCGGAGTCCCCGGTCTACGTGTTCGATCGCCCTCCCATCGCGTAGCGGACCTCGCGTCCGCTCAGGCGAGCCGTCGTGCAGCACCCCGTCGGGTGGCTCGGTTCGTCTTTCTCTTGCACGGCAGGCCGCGCCCGGCCTGAAGGACAATTGAGGTCCCCGCCGCTTCTCCCCGGCGTCCTCACGCCCGTCGCTTCCACCAGGGACGCTTTCTCTCCAGGAACCAATTCTCAACGATACCATGATTCGCACATCCATCCTCATCCTCAGCGCTCTGACCCTCTTCGGCGTCCCACCCGCCCGGGCCGCCTCCTCGGGCCTCATTGTCACATTCGACAACATTCCGAACCGGGTTCGGCGCGACAACCCTGACCTCGCCGCGGCCCGTCTCCGCGTCAGGGAAGCCCTCGGCCGTATGAAGCAGTCCGGCCGCCGGAGCAACCCCGAGCTGGAAGGCGGCTTGGAAGGCAACCACCATTTCAATGAAGGAAAAATCGAAATTGGGATCTCCCAGCGCTTTCCCGTCACAAACCGGCTCCAACTCGCCAAGACGATTTCCGTCATCGCGGTGAAGGCTGCCGAAGCAGAAATTAGAGAGGTCGAACGGAAACTCGTGGCCGAGGCCCGAGCTGCCCTGGTGGACGTCCTGGCCCTCCGGCAGCAGCGGGCGGTTCGCCAGCAACAGGCCAAAGTCGCCCAGGAATTCGCGGAGTTCACAAAGGGCGCCGCCACAGACGGGGAGATCTCGCCCATCGACGCCGGGCAGGCGAAACTGGAAGCGGCCCGCCTGGGCGGAGAAATCCGCCAGCTTCAAGCAAATGAACTCGCCGCAGTGGGACTGATCAAGCCCCTCCTCGGGATGAAAACCACCGACGTCCTGAACGTGAGCGGAACGCTTCCCCCCGTCGCCTTGCCGGCCGGGCTCATCGATCCCAACCGCCGTCCCGACTTCCAGGCTGCCAAGTTGGACGCCCAGGCCGCGGCGCAAAATGTCGAGTTGGAGAGAGCGCGCCGCTACGACGACGTGGAGGCCGGATTCGTTGCCGGCTTGGAGCGATCCGAAGATGCCCCAGAGGGATTCGAAAACGAGGGGATCATCGGTTTTCGAATCAAATTTTCCCTTCCCTTCTTTGACAAGAACGAGGGCAACATCGAGGCCGCCGAAGCGCGCGCGGAGCGAAAGCAAAAGGAAACCATCGCCCTCGCCCATAACATCCGCCATGAGGCCGATGCGGCCCGCAAAGAGATGGTGGAGTGGGGCAAGATGCTTCGCGGTATCGTCGACAATCTCCTTCCGCTCGCCGCCAAGCAGGCTGGCGACGCAGAGAGCACCTATCGCGAAGGTCTTGGAGACCTCCAGGCCATCCTGCGGGCGCGGGAACAACAACTCGAAATCGAATCTTCACAGGTCGAAGCCCTCCGAAACTTTCACCACGCCCGCGTGCGATTCGAAGCCGCCGTCGCCAATCCCTGATTGCTACATCCAATGAAAACTGTTTTCTCCCTGATTCTCATCTCCACCCTCGCCCTCCTCGCTCAAGAGGAAGAGGACACCGATCCAAACGAGGCGGCCAATACGATCATCCTCGACGAACTCAGCGTGAAGAATCTCGGGATCGAATTGGAGGAGGCGATCGAAACCGACTTCGAAGAAACCATCTTTGCGATCGGACGTATCGATGACATCCCCACCAATCACGTCGCCGTAAGCAGCCGAATTTCCGGCCGGGCCCTCGCCGTCAACGCCATCGAAGGCGATCACGTCAGCAAGGACCAAGTGCTCGTCCAGGTCGAGTCCCGCCAGCCGCGCCTGCCAGGAAGAGATCCTTCGATTATTCCCCTCTCGGCGCCAATTTCCGGAACAGTCCTCGAAAGCCATGTGCGACCAGGCGAGCCGGTCGAGCCCGAGAACAAACTCTTCGACATCGTCGACCTGTCAGATGTGTGGGCCATTGCGCGCGTCCCCGAGCAGGAGGCCGGGCGCATCAAAATCGGGTCGAAAGCGCGAATTCGCGTCGCAGCCCTTTCCGGTGAGAAGTTCGATGGCGAACTGGTCCGGTTCGGCACCCGGGCCGATATCGCCTCCGGCACGCTCGACGCCATTTTCCTCCTGAAGAATGCGGAGCTTCACTTGCGACCGGGAATGCGGGCCGAGTTTTCCATCATCACCAGCTCGCGGCCCGATGTTCTCGCAGTTCCTCGTGAAGCCGTTCAGGGCGATCCCGCCAATCGAGTGGTCTATGTGGAGCATTTCGATCTCCCCAATGCCTACATCAAGACACCCGTGCAAATCGGCGCACAAAACGACAAGTTCCTCGAAATCGTCGCCGGGCTCTTCCCCGCCGACCGCGTTGTTACAACCGGTTCCTACTTTCTCGGCTCTGCCGGCGGCGGAGGCATCTCGCTCAAGGAGGCCCTCGATGCTGCCCACGGTCACGAACACAATGAAGATGGCTCCCTCATGTCCGAAGAACAGAAGGCGGCGCAAGACGCGGCCAAGGGGATCGCGCCCAAGGAAGCGAAGTTCAGCGGCCCCCTCACCCTCTTCCTCGCCATCACTTCCGGCATCTTTCTTTTCCTGCTCGTCATGAGCGGCATCAAGCACCTGCGCGACGGAAAGGCCCTCGCCGCCGCTCTGAATTCATTAATATCCGCCGCCCCGCAAGCCCCCCCGATCCCGGAGAACCCTCTTCCGCAATCCTCAGGGCCCGCTTCCGATGCTTAACCGTCTCATCAGATTCTCCCTTGCGCAGCGGCCCGTCATCATGGTGCTCGCCATTGTGATGCTGGCTTTTGGCATCAAGAGCATCGTGGAGTTGCCCGTTGATGTTCTCCCGGACTTGACCAAGCCCACCGTCACCCTCCTGACCGAGGCGAAAGGGTACGCGCCCGAGGAAGTCGAAACCCTCGTCACCATCCCCCTCGAAAACGCCCTGATGGGTGTGACCGGAGTTACCCGGCTCCGCACCACCACGGACGTCGGCCTTTCCCTCATTTTCGTCGAATTCGACTGGGGCACTGACATCGACCAAGCGCGTGTCTACGTGCAGCAACGCTTGGGCGGCATCGAAGATGCCCTCCCGGAGGGCGTTTCCCCCTACATGACCCCCGTGAGTTCCCTGATGGGCGACATCATGCTGGTGGGCGTGACCGACCCCTCCGGCAAGATCAGTCCGCGCGATCTGCGCGCCTACGCGGATTGGACCATCGCCCGTCGTCTCCAGAGCATCGGGGGAGTCGCCGAAGTTCTCGCCATGGGCGGCGGCGTGAAGCAGTTGCAGGTGCAACCGGATCCCGAGCGCATGCTCGCCCTCGGAATTACCTTCGAGGAAATTCTCGAGGCTGCCGAAAAGGCCGTGAGCAACACCACCGGCGGATTTCTTACCAGACGGGCTCAGGAGATCATGGTGCGCAATCTCGCCATGACCACCGACTTGGACGAGATTGGCGACACCGTCGTTCGCCATGAGAACGATCGCGCCGTGCGGATCAAAGACGTTGCGAATGTGGCCTGGGACATCGAGCCCATGCGGGGTGATGCGGCCGTGAACGGACACCCCGGCGTCATCCTCAGCGTCAAGAAATCTCCGGGATTTGATACCCTCGATCTCACCAAGCGCGTGGAGGACGCCCTCGCGAAGTTGGAGAAGGCCGCCCCCCAAGGAGTGGTCCTCACCAAGATTTACCGTCAGGCGGATTTCATTGACGTCTCAATCGGCAACCTGAGGGAAGCGATCCGGGATGGCGCCATCATGGTTGCCATCATCCTGTTCCTCTTCCTCCTCAATCTGCGCACCACCCTCATCACCCTCACCGCTATTCCACTTTCGATCGGCATCGCTTTCTGGGTCTTCGACCTCTTCGGACTCGGCGTCAATTCCATGACCCTCGGAGGCCTTGCCGTGGCGATTGGCATGGTGGTGGACGATGCCATCGTCGGGGTCGAAAACGTCTTGCGCCGTCTCAAGGAGAACGCCGCGCTGCCTGATCCCGTTTCCAGGCTCAAGGTCATCGCCTCGGCCTCCTCGGAAGTACGGATGTCGATCTTCTACGCCACCGTTCTCATCATTCTCGTTTTCCTGCCTCTCCTCGCTCTGAGCGGCGTCGAGGGCAAGCTCTTCTCGCCGATCGCAATCGCCACCATCGTCAGCATGGCGGCCTCCTTCCTGGTCTCCGTGACCGTGATCCCGGTGCTTTGTTCGTTCCTCCTCAATCCCAAGTTGGGAAAGGTCCACAAGGAAGGTTTCGTGGTGCGCGGGATGAAGTGGCTCCACAAGAACACCTGGCTCCGCCTGGCCCTCGCCCAGCCTTTCGTCGTCATGGCGATCGCGGGCGTTCTTCTCGCTCTCGCGCTCACGCTCTATCCCCAGATGGGCAACAACTTCCTCCCGCCGTTCCGGGAACCGACCGCCCTGGTGGCCATGACCGCCGCCCCCGGAACCTCTCTTCAGCAGACGAACGAGGTCGCGGTGGTCGCCCAGAGACTCCTCCTCTCCATCCCGGAGGTCGAACGGGTCGGCTACCGGCTCGGGCGCGCAGAACGTGGCGACCATGTCGTCCCAATCTCGACGGTAGAATTCGACATCGAGTTCCACGATCACGGCCGACCCAGGCCGAAAATCCTCCAGGAGATCAGCGCAAGGATGCGTGGGTTGCCGGGGACCTTCAGCGCCCTCAGCGGACCCCTTGCGGATCGCATCGGGCACATGATGAGCGGGGTCTCCGCTCCCGTTGCCATCAAGATATTTGGCCCCGACCTCGCCGAAATTCAGAGGATTGGCACCGAGATCCGGGACATCGCCAGGGAGATCCCTGGCTTTGAACAAGCCACCGGTGAGCAGCAGGCTCCCATTCCCCAGCTTCGCATCGAGGTCGACCGCGCGCGGGCCCTGGCCTACGGCGTGACACCCGGCGACCTGAACGCCGAACTCGCCGCGCTTCTCGGAGGCGAGGCCGTCTCTGAAGTCTACGAAGGCCAGAAGATCTTCGATCTCGTGGTCCGACTTCCCGAGAAGTGGCGGGAATCACCTCAGCGCCTCGCCAACATGTATATCGACACCAAGAGTGGGCAACGCATTCCGCTCAAGTTCGTCGCCGACCTTCGCCAGTCAGCCGGCCCCAACAACATCCTCCGCGAGAATACAACGCGCCGCTACGTCGTCAGTATCAAGCCCACCACCCAGAACCTCGTCGCCAGCATGGAACGCCTTCAAGAGGACGTGGCGGCCAAAGTTTCCATACCTGAGGAATACGACATCCGCTACGAAGGAGAATACCAGGCCCAGAAAGCTGCATCCAAACGCATCGCCTTCATGTCGGTGATCATTCTGCTGATTATCGCATTTCTCCTCTACAGCTTCTTCAAGACGCCCGTCTTCACCCTCCAGGTGATCTTCGACATCCCTCTCGCCCTCATCGGCGGGATCATTCTCACCCGGCTGACGCTCAACAATATCAGCATCGCCACCCTGGTGGGCTTTATTGCGGTGGCCGGCATTGCGGCGCGCAACAGCATCATGATGATCTCGCACTACCTCCACCTCATGAGGCACGAGGGCGAGGGATTCACCCGGGAAATGATCCAGCGCGGCACCCTGGAACGTCTCGTGCCGGTGCTCATGACGGCCCTGGCCGCCGGAATTGCCCTCGTTCCCCTCGTCTTCAACCTCGGTTTCATCCCGGGCCTTCACGACAGCGATCCAACAACTGCACCGGGGAAGGAAATCCTCAATCCCGTTGCGATCGTCATCGTCGGCGGCCTCGTCACTTCCACCCTCCTGGGGCTCGGGGTCACTCCCGCCGTCTTCTGGGCCTTCGGCCGCAAGGCGGCAGCAAAGGCCATCCGCGAACGCGCCGGTGCTACCCACTGACTCTCCTTTCAAATCTGACCGTCTAACCAACAATCCAAGAAACTAACGAAAAACCAAGCAAAGCAATGAAAACAAACCTGTTGATTACCATCGCGACCGCCATCGTCCTGAGTCCCGTCGCCACGGCCGAGGACAAAGAGAAAAATGAGCACAAGCACGAGGCGAAAGTCGGTCCAAACGGAGGAAAGGTCCTCCATGAGGTCGAACCTCATGCCGAGTTCTTCGTCACCAAGGACCGGAAGATTCAGGTGACTTTCCTCAATGACGACGGAAAGGCCATTGCCCCCGGGGCGCAGACCATCTCCGTGACCTGCGGCAAGCGCAGCGCGCCCACCCGCATGAAGTTCGCGAAGAAAGGAACCTCCTTCCTCTCCGACAAGGCCCTCCCCAAGGGGATGAAAATTCCCACCGTGGTGCAGATCAAATTGACGCCCAAGGCCAAGGCCAAGACCATCCGCTTCAACCTCAATTTGGAAGACTGCCCCGGGTGCAAATACCTCGAATACGCCTGCATTTGCCCCCACGCCGAAGACGACGCGCCCAAGAAGGACAAGAAGAAGTAGCCGGGTTCTCCGCTGGTGATCTGTCCCGCGAGGGAGGCGGAGCCATCCGTCTCCCCTCTTCTCGAGAGAATTCCCGGTCCAGGTGACGGTGGAACTGGAGTTCGACCAGGAGTCGTGCCCGGAACGGGAGACCTCCTGAACCGTCGAGCCGGCCGGTGCTGGCCGCACATTCACCCAGCCAATCCCAGCTGCCGCGGCGCGCCAGGGTGGAGAATCGTACCCCTCCGGCAACCGCCCTACATCGCTTTCCGCAAATCGTTCTGCAAATCGATCACGCTTTGCCTCATCTCGAGCAGCGGCTGCACATGGGTGGGTGAAGTCGACTTCGCCTCGCCCACCGCCGTGTCGATGTGCCTGAGACAGCGCTTCAACTGCGCAATCGTGAATCCCGCATCGGGTTCACGATCGCACTCGTAGGAAGAAAGAGCCCCGGCCAGTTTCGCGGAGACCGTTGCCACCGCGCTCCACAGGCCGACCAAGGGGGAATCCGAGTCGTCCCGGGGAAGATCCACCGAGTCAAGAATCTGGCGCGCCTGTCCCTGGAGCGGATGACGCCGTCGCACCGGCGGCTCACCATCGTCGAGTTCTTCGTGGTCCGGGAAATCGATCCCGTCGCCCCAACCCTCATCTTCCGCCTCCACCTCACGATCCCATTTCATGTAGCGCGCAATCTGATCATCGTTTTCGAACCCGAACTTGTCGACCAGCTCTGCGTAGCGATTCGACAAATCGTCGGAGTGCCTGAGAAACATCTCCCACGCAAATTCGTCCATCGGTTTTCCGTCGTCCATCGCAGCCTCGTCCGCTTCTTTTTCGCGGTCGATCACGCAAAGTGCATCGAGATAGCTGGTCAGCGCGTTCTCGACCGCCTTGCGCGCGGCCTCCTCGTCCGCCTCCCTCATCTCCCAGGCCGGCTCCGTCATCCGCATTTCGAACTCGCTCGCCTCCAGCACAACCCGCCCGTTCGTCCGCGAATACCATTCGAGATAGACCGAGTTCTTCCAGGTGATCGGAACCTCCTTGTCCGCCGCATAATACTCCCCAACTTCTTCCATCGGGATCGTCGGGACGCGAACCTTGCGCGCCGCCGTCATGTCACCGGCCAGCCCGGTCTGGATCAGATCGAGCGGTTCCCGCCGGCGTGCTTCCGGATCGGGAGAGGGGTGCCGCAGGATCAATTTTCGTCCAGCCAGATCGCGGTGCGGATCTCCCCGCAGATCCGCCCGCAGGACAGCGCCGTCGCTAAAGTTTATGACGACCCGAACCCGATGCTTTTGCCGGTTGCAAATTTCGGCCGAAACGATGGTGTTTTCTTCCAGGCGCACAGCCATTTCAACCCTTCTCTACGGAGTTACGGCACTGTTGAGAAGCAGATGTTCTGCAATTTGCAGAACACACCTCCCTGCCCTCTCCCGGAGAGGGAACCAATCCTCTGTCAGCCAGGCTCCGCCCTGCGGACCTAGTGTAGTACGCCTTACAGATTGACCTTTAATCTGAAACTACTATACTTGTAGTATGAGAGTGGCCCAAGTGATCGAGTTGACCGCCAGTCAGCGTGCCAAACTT
>CAUZKZ010000067.1:0-16513 GCA_963580345.1 Verrucomicrobiia bacterium
CGCGAAAGTCGGGCTAACAAATCGCAAAAACCGTTCACTTTCAAAGGTTACACCGCGCTACGGGGTGGGAAGGCCGACCTGAAAGCGGGAACTTGTAACGGATTCAGGTGGGCGGGGCCGGGAGGCCGGTCTCCTGGATTGCCAAGGGGGGGGATATTTGATGGTGTTTGTGGCGAAAACGAACCGCTGGGATGACGCAGATTCAGGAAGCCGAGACGTTTCGCCGCCTGATCGAGGCGAGCGACGGGCAGTTACGTGGATTCGACCTTGACCACGGGCTGGAATTTGCGGCGGCGCGCTGCGAGATCTACACTGGGGCGATGGCGGGGTGGGCGGAGGAGCAGCGCGAGGAGTTCGGGTACGATCGGCCTTTTGCGGTGGTGGCGCTGGACGCGAGGAGATGACGCCGTGCTCCGACACGGACTTCGCGTTTCTGTTCGACGATGCCATCGAGGAAAACTCCTTCCTGCTCGAACTGCAGAGAGAGGTCCTCCAGAGCGACGAATTTCGCGATCGCTTCGGGTTCCGGCCCGGGGCCCTGCCGTTCAACCTCGACGACATGCCGGAGCTTGACACGGTGCAGCGCAACAGCTTCCTCGACATGAAGCCGGTCTACGACCCGGAGGGGCTGGCGGGGCGGTTCCGGGAGCGGATTCGCACCACCTTCGATCCCTTCGAACATTTTCTCCATGTCAGCAGGTTCTGGCGCGATCATTGGGACAAGCCGAGAACGAAGCCGGACCGCTTGGACGCCTTCGACATCAAGCAGGACGGTCTGCGGGTCTTCCTGGCCGGAGTCTGGAGTATCGCGGGCCGGAATTTCGTGCATAGCCACGACGTCTATCGAAATCTCGAGGACCCCCGCGACCTCGAGGCCTACGGATTCCTGTTGCGCATCCGCTCCTTTGTCCACACGCAGCGGGAGAGGACCCGCGCGGCCTCCGCCACGGGGAATCACGCCGAGGACGTCTTGCGGTTCGACGACTTTCAGTCCTTCGGCGCGATGCTCGGAGCGGAGGCCGGCGAAGAAGAGCGCTTCGAGTTCGAGAACGAAGTGCGGGCCCGCCTCGTCTCGGCGCGCCGCCGGGTCGAACGCTTCACCCGCGGGGTGCTGGGGCGGGCCCTGAGGGAAGGCCGCGAGATTCGCGCCGGCAGCGCCATCACGTACGGAGCGGGTGGGCTGCGCGACACGGCCGCCTCGGAGCGCGATTCTTCCATCGCGAAGAGCCGCGCGGCGCTGGCGATGCTGCTCGCCTCGCAACGATACGGCCTGCCGATTGATCCCTCCGAACTGGAGACCACGTTTCGGGATGCCGGAGACTGGCTGGTGGCGGTGCCCGAGTTATCCGGCCTCTTTTACGAAACGGAAGGCAGCCTCGCGGAATCCTTCAAGTTTCTCTCCCAGCTGGACGGGGCGGAGGAGCGCCTATTTCCCGGTTACAAGAAGTTCGAAACCTCCCTCGACGAGCGGGTCATGACGGAGCGCGCCACCCTGCGCGGAGCCCACGAGCGTGAGAAGATCCGTGCCCTCGAAGAGTACAATCGCCAGGGAGTGAAGCGGCTGGAGCAGGCCCGCACACCCTCGAGTTTATCCGATCCCGGTCACGAGGTATCCGTTGCGGTCGAAAGCGCGCTGCTCGACCCGAACCACCTCGCGGCGGTCAAGCTTGCCCTCAAGACGAAGCGATTGCCGGAGACACCCGACGACCGGAGGATCCGGGCGGATGAGAGCCGGCCGCTACACGAGCGGTTTGCCTCGGGCCTGTCGGGGATCCCGCTGGAAGACTACTACCAGACTTGCTTTGGCGGTGCCGAGTTTGAGGAGGAGACGCTGAAGTTGGCCCGCTTCCTGGTTCAAAACCGCCGAGCCTTCAAGGTTTGGGCGGAGGCCGACCTGATCGGTTCGGAGCTGGTGGAGGACTTCGTCGAGTTGTGCGGGAGCGAAGAACGGTTACGGGCCCTGTTCGTGTTCACGTGTGCTGACCGGGCGCACTGGGGAGCCGAGGAGAGCGATCCCGCGCGCTGGTTCAACATACGCGAGTTGTACTGCAAGGCGCGCATGGTCTTTCAGCCCGGAAGCGATCCCACCGAGCCGCTCGCCACGGCCGGGTACTCGCCGGATGAACTGGCGATTCTCATGGACTTCGGGAGTGACTTCTTCGAAGGGGTGTACCGGCACTATGCGATTCGGTTCGGTGTCCACCTGCTGCGGATGGTGGACGATTCACCGGAGGCGCGACCGCGGGTGAGCCTGATCCGGCGGGAGGCGTCGGTGATCCTTGGCATCGCGGCGCGCGACCACCCGGGGATGGCGGCCTGCATCAGCGGGGCGCTCTGGAAGCGCGGGATGCAACTTCGCCAGGCCCACCTGTTTTCGGCCCGAAACCATGGCCTGGCATTCGATTTTTTCCATCTTGCGCCGGAAGGGACGGCGGCGAGCCCCGAGGTGTTGAGGGAATTGGAGGAAGAAATTCTGCAGGAGAAGTTCATTGGGGACGAGGTCGCGGAGGGAATCAGCCTGGTGCAATGGCAGAGCAGACTGTATTGCCTGCGGGCGGAAACCTCCGGGGACGTGGGGGCCCTCGTCTACGAGCTGACCTGGAAGGTGTTTCGCCTCTTCGGAGCCAACATTTTCGGGTTGGCGGCGCACGCCGGATGCGACAGTTCCTACGTATCGGTGTACCACGACTTACCGGGCCTGAGCGAAGAGGAGGCCGGCGAGATCGTCCGCGAGGGGTTTCGCTTTCCGCTCGGGGTGGTGTCATGAGGCGAACCGGATGGCGCGGGCGAGCCTTCAGGAGTGTGCCGGCTGCTGCGGTCCTGCTGATGTTCGCCTGGTGGGTTCCGCGGGTGGGGGCGGCTGCCAAGCCCAACGTCCTCTTCATCGCGATCGACGATCTGAACGACTGGGTGGGATGCCTGGACGGGCATCCGCAGGTGAAGACTCCGCACATCGATGGCTTGGCGCAGCGCGGCACGGTGTTTACCAATGCCCACTGCCAGGCGCCGCTCTGCAATCCGTCCCGCACCAGCGTGCTGACCGGCCGGCGTCCGTCTTCGACCGGGGTCTACGGACTGTCGCCGTGGTTTCGGGATGTGCCGGCGCTCAAGAAGCTGGTCGCCTTGCCGGAGTATTTTGCGGGGCAGGGGTATCGCACCTTTGCGACGGGCAAGATTTTCCACAGGCACTTCGGTCTGCGAGACAATGACAAGGAGTTCCAGGTGGTGGGCCCGAAGTACAACGACGGACCGCACCCCGAGAGGCGGATCGCGGCGCTGCCGGGCAAGCCGAACCGAAACAACGACTGGGGCGTGGTGTCGTCTCGCGATGAGGAGCGGGGCGATTGGAAACTGGCCAGCTGGGCGATCGAGAAGCTGAACGGAAAGCCTCCGGAACCGTTTTTTCTTTCGGTGGGCATCCGGCTTCCCCACGTCCCGCTCTTCGCGACCCGGCGCTGGTTCGATCTCTACCCGGAGGACTCGCTGGTGCTGCCGCCGGTTCGGCGCGACGACCGGGACGACACGCCGCGCTTCTCGTGGTATTTGCACTGGGACCTGCCGGAGCATCGGCTCGTGCAACTCGAAGCGGCCGGTGAATGGAAGAGCCAGGTTCGCGCCTACCTGGCCTGCATCAGTTTCCTCGACAGCCAGGTGGGCCGCGTCCTCGAGGCGCTGCGGCGCAACGAGCTGGAAGAAAACACGGTGGTGGTGCTCTGGTCGGATCACGGCTGGCACCTGGGGGAGAAACTGATCACCGGAAAGAACACGCTGTGGGAGCGCTCCACGCGGGTGCCCCTCGTGTTCGCGGGCCCCGGGGTCGCGAAGGGCGGGCGCTGTTCCCGGCCGGCCGAGCTGCTCGATGTCTATCCCACCCTGCTCGAACTGTGCAGACTGCCGGGGAAGGATGACCTGGAGGGACACAGCCTCGGGCCGCAATTGCGCGACGCCGCGACGGTACGGGAGTGGCCGGCGATGACGACCGCGAACCGTGGCAATCACGCGGTGCGGACCGCGCACTGGCGCTACATCCGCTACGCGGACGGCTCGCAAGAGCTTTACGATCTGCGAAAAGATCCCAACGAGTGGCACAACCTGGCTGGTGAGGATCGGCACGCCGGGATCATTGCGGAGCACCGGAAGTGGCTCCCGAAGCGGGAGGTCCCGCCGGCTCCGGGGAGCCGCGGGCGCGTGGTGGAGTTCAGGAACGGCAAGGTTTCCTGGGACGGAAAAGAGATTCCGAAAGACAGCCCGATCCCGGGACTGTGACAGAATTCTCCTTGCCGCGGCCCTCGAGAGCTCCGTCCTTCACAATCCGCTTGGCGCCGATTTCGCGCACGGCGCGAGCCTTGCCTTCGTGCACGAAGACCGTGTCGCGCGGGGCGTTGACGTCGTCCGCCGCGAACAGACCCGGGGTCTGCAGGAGCACCGAGAGTGCGAACGCCGTGATTCCTGAATCGCAACGTGCCATGGGAGATGTGCCTTGATTGACGGTTCGGAGTGGTTGACGTGCGAAGTGGAGTCCAGCGCTCACGAAACCGGCTGCGCTTGGCCCGGAGCGACCCAGCTGAAGAAATCGATGGCTTCCAGATCCTTTCGCAGCGCCTCCGCTTGCGAGGAGGGGAGGGGCCTGATCGGCAGCCGGGTCGGCCCACAGTCGGGACCGACCATGGCGAGGATGGCCTTCTGAGCCTGCCGGTGTCCGTAGGGGACGAAGGTGTCGACCAGGGATTGTGAGCGGGCCTGCTGGCGGCGGGCCTCTTCGAGGTCCCCTGCGGCGAAGGCGGCAAGGACGCGGTGGTAGATGGGAGCCGCGAAGTTGTAAGTGCTGCCGACCGCCCCGGTTGCGCCGGCGGTCAGGCCGTGGATCAACAACTCATCCAGACCCCACAGGATATCGAAGCGATCCGCCGCTAACTCGCGGGTGGCGCGGAAGTCCTCCACGTCGGGGGAGGTGAACTTGATGCCGCGCAGGGTGGGAATGCGTTCGCCGCCGAGCCGCAGGAAGTCGACCATCCTGGCCTCGACGCCGGTCAGTTGCGGGATGTGATAATAGTAGAACGGGAGGTCGGGGGCCCCGGCCGCGATCTCGGCCATGGAGTCGACGAGCGCTTCGGCCGAGTCCGGCTTGAAGTAGACGGGGCTGACCGCGGAGACCGCGTCCGCTCCGATCTCCTGCGCGTGCGAAGCCAGGTGCCTCGCTTCGGTGAGGCATTCGTTCCCAACTTGGATGATGACCGGCAGGCGGCCGGCCGAGGCTTGCACAAAGGCTTCCGCCACGGCGCAACGCTCGTCCTGCGTGAGGGACAGTCCTTCGCCGGTGCTGCCGAGCACGTAGAGGCCGACGATCCCGTTGGCGAGGAGGTGCTCGACGACGGCGGGAATGGTCTCGGGACGGATGGACCCGTCCTCCTGCATGGGGGTGAAGGTGGCGGCGACGAGCCCCTTCACGGGATAAGGGAGAGTGGACATGGCGTGCTCGCTGGGTTGACAATAGGTTCAGGAACGCCCGCACCGCGAAAGCGTCGACGCGAGGCGGCGGAGTTGACAACCATTGCGGCCGGGGACAGTGGCGGCAAGGGTAAAGGCTGGCAATGTCGAGCGGGCCCGGATGCGGCGGAGCGGCCCTCGCGGCGAGGAGCGAGGAGCGAGGAGCGAGGAGCGAGGAGCAGAGGCTGGCGGAAACGACGGCCGGTGCGCGGTCTTGAAACGCCCTGACCCGGCGCGGGGGTGAAGTGCCATTGACGGGTCATTATCTCTCCGCGCTTTCCCTGATGTCGGCCAGCGTCGACAACCGGGACGAGGACCTGAAAGGGCGCGTCGATCACATCGTGGAGGAAATTGCGAAGGTGCAGGCCAAGCACGGCAACGGATACGCCGGACCGGTGCGGCCGGAAGTCTGGGACGAGACGTTTTCGGGAAATTTCAGGGTTCACAAGTGGGGACTGGCAGGCGGATACGTGCCCTGGTAGGTCCTGCACAAGACCTTCGCGGGCCTGCTCGATGCCTACACGCATACCGGGAACAAGCAGGCCCTCGAGGTGGCCCGCAAGTTCGCGGACTGGGCCAAGAAGGGCACCGACAAGCTCACTGACGAGCAGTTCCAGAAGATGCTGCAATGCGAGTACGGCGGCATGGGCGACGCCATGGCGAGGCTCTATGCCGCCACCGGCAACCGGGACTACCTGGCGCTCGCGAAACGGTTCGATCACGAGGGGATCTTCGCTCCTCTGGCGGAGCAGCGCGATGAACTGGCGGGCAAGCACGTCAACACGCAGCTGCCCAAGATCATCGCGGCGGCCCGTCTCTACGAGCTCACCGGCGAGGAGCGCTACGCCACCATCGCGGGCTATTTCTATTCCCTCCGGCCGGGGCAAGGAGGAGGCGACGGTGAAATCCCAGGCTCACCCGGACGCCATGGCGGGCGGAGCCTTCGGCTGCCGGGTCACAAAGGATGATGAAGGCGATTCCGTATTTCGTGGGGAGCAACGCTTTGGGCCCAGCGCGTCTGCCGGCCGCGACGTGGCATTGTAGAATTCGAAGTCAGTTCTGTTCGGCGAAATCTCGAACCCACAATCTCCAAAATTACTTTTGCCGGCCAGGAGCCACGCGCGCTCGACCTCGACGATCGAGATTTTTTCGCAGTAATCCTTTTTGCCGTTTTCGAAGACACAGAGGATCTTGCCCTCCTTTGTTACGGCCAGGTCGGAGTAGCCCGCGAGGCCCTCGTTGAGGACGCGGGCGAAAGGCCAGGTGCGCCCGTCGTCCCGGCTCAGGCGCAAGGTGAGATTGCGCCGGCTCCCGATGGAAAAGCCGCCGTGGTAGTTGACGGCGGGGTTCAGGAAGAGGATCTCCTTCTCGTTCAGGCGAATCATGCTGCCCTGGCAGGCGGGCCCCGGGAGGTTCTTGTCGACGACCGGCCTGGACCAGGTCGCGCCGTGATCGCTGCTGGTGGAGACGGCGCGGAAACCGAAGGAATAGGCCCTGGGTGCAGAGGTACGCATGTTCATCAGCAGGGATCCGTCGCTGCGCTCCACGATCGTGCACTCGCCGTGGCGGAACTCGGGGACCCAGGGAATCATCCCTCCGGCTTTCCAGGTCTTGCCGGAGTCATCGGAGTAGATGAGGCACGATTGCCCGCGGCCCTTCCCATCGACCTGGTGGCCGACGTTGGAAGGCGCGATGAGGCGTCCTTTGCTGGTTTGGATTCCATGGACCGGGCCGGCCCCGAGGCTCACCGGGGACCCGCCGAAGTCCTTGAGAAAGGACGGGTCGTCGAACTCCCGGTCTTTCGGGTTGTCCGTGGTGATCGTGAAGGGTGCCCAGGTAACGCCCTCGTCGGTGCTCTTGGTATGGAACAGGCAGGAGCCGCCGCGGGAAAAGAGCAGATGAACGACCTTTCCGTTGCGTTCGATAATGGGGCAGGGGTTGCCGACGCGGATGGGAGCGTCGCCGCCTTCTTCGTGGATGAGAGCCTGCTTCGACCAGGTCCGCCCGCCGTCCTCGCTGCGCTTGAGAAGCAGATCGACGTCGCCGTGGTCCTGGCGGCTCTTCTTGCGGCCTTCGCAGAAGAGGAGAACCGTTCCCCCGGCGGTGACGACCATAGCCGGGATGCGGTAGGTGTGATATCCGTCCTGGTGCCGACTGAAGATGTCTTTGCGGAAAAGAATTCCCGAATCGGCTGCCAGGGAAGAGGCGGTGAGGCCCAGCCCCAGGGACGCAAGAAGAAGGGGTGCTCGGAACTTGTCCATGAATTCCACTGCTACCTCGGCGAGGGATTCACTTTTTCAATTTTCTGCGGCGCCCGGTTGCGCGGGCTTGGGAATGTCCGGGGCTTTCGTCTTGCCGCCCCCTCGCCATCCTTCCCATAGTCGCGACGTGAGTTTCACCCGCCCCTGCAGGCAACCTAATCGCGAGTTTCTTGCTGTCGCAGTGCTGATGCTGTTGACCGCTGCGGGGTGGGCCGAACCGGTGGTTCCCGGATTCGAACGGATCGCGGCCGGGGAGGGGGATGCCGCCCTGGCCGGCGAAGTCCTCCTGGGCGAGCTGAACTGCCTCGCCTGTCACCGGCCCGATGAGGTGACCGCTTCCCGCCTCGCTTCGAAGGCCGCGCCCGATTTGCAAGGGGTCGGCGCGCGCGTGACCCCGCAACACCTTCGCAAATTTCTCCTCGGGACCCACGCCGCGAAGCCCGGCACCTCGATGCCCGATCTCTTCCATCGCAGCGAGCCGCGGCAGCGCAAAGAGGAGGTGGAGGCCCTGGTGCACTACCTCGTCTCGCAAGGCGGGCCGGTGGAGGTGTCCAGGCGGGGTGGCAGCGAACGCCTCGTGGAAAGCGGCCGCGATCTTTATCACTCGGTGGGCTGCGTCGCGTGCCACGGGCCCGAGAGCGGAACCGACCAACTGAAGTCACCGGTGGTTCCGCTGGGCGACCTGGCCGGCAAGACGACGGTCGACAAGCTGAGCGAGTTCCTGCTCGATCCGCTGAAGGTTCGCAAGTCGGGACGCATGCCGGACTTCCGGCTGGCCGAGCACGAGGGGCGCGCCCTCGCGGTCTACCTGTTGCGGGATCAATTGAAGGTTCCCGCCGGCGCGGTGGCTGCGGCGAAGAAGGAGCCGGGGGTCGAGTGGCAATATTACGAGACTGCGATGGGGGACAAGCTTCCGGATTTCGAGCGGCTTGCTCCGAAGGAGTCCGGCCAGTACGCCACCATCACCTTCAACATGAGCGTCAAGAAAGCGCGCGAAAACTTCGCGATGCGATGGCGGGCGACGCTGCGGGTTCCGCGGGACGGGAAGTGGACCTTCTTCGCAATATCCGACGACGGGTCGAGCCTCCTGGTCAACGGCGAGTTGGTGGTCGACAACGACGGAGTCCACACGCGCCAGGAGCGCTCCGGCACGGTCGAACTGAAGGCAGGCGATCACGATCTGGAGGTGAGGTATTTCCAGAAGGTGACCGGGGCGGTGTTCGGAGTGGGTTGGCAGGGACCGGAGGGCCGCAAGGAACGCATCCCGGCGAGCGCCCTCTTTCTGCCGCGAGGCGAGCCGATGGTTCCGGTCGGGCACGAGGAGTTTGTGGTGGAACGTGAAAAGGCGGGCACCGGCGCCAAGCTCTTTTCGTCGAGGGGCTGTGCCTCCTGCCATTCCCTGCCGGGCGCCGAGCCGTCACCTCCGGCCAAGGCGTTCGCGGAGTTGCTTCCGGATCGGGCGGGCGGATGCCTGTCGGAGCAGCCCGTCGGCAAAGCTCCCGATTTCGACCTCTCCGCGGCCCAGCAAAAGGAACTGTCCGCCGCACTGGCGAACCGGGTTGCCCTGAAAAAACCGCTCGAACCGGAGCCTTTGATCCATCGCACCCTCGCGGCCATGAACTGCTACGCCTGTCACCAGCGGAGCGGGGTGGGCGGGCCCGGTGACGTCCGCCGCGAACTCTTCAAGACCAAGGTCGCGATCGATCTCGGGGAGGAGGGCAAGATTCCGCCCAACCTGAACTCGGCGGGTTCCAAGCTCCGCGTGGAAGCGCTCGAGAAGATTCTCTACCACGGCGAACTGCACGTCCGCGGACGCTACATGGCGACACGCATGCCGGGATTCGGAAAGGAAAACCTCGAGCCGTTGGTGGCGGCGCTGGTGGAGGCGGACGCGCAGCCGAAGGACGTAGAGGCGCCCGAATTCAACTACGGCTCGGCCCGCGACGGGCAGGTCCTGGTGGGCACTTCCGGACTGGCCTGCATCACCTGTCACAACGTCGGGGGACGGGCTGCAACGGGCATCCCCGGGATCGACCTGGCCGACATGCACCAGCGATTGAACCCGGGATGGTTCCAACGATTCTTACGGAACCCGCAGTCCTTCAACAAGGACACGCGCATGCCCGGATTCTGGCCGGGCGGAGTGGCGTCCTTCAAGAAAATTGCGGGCGGCGACACCGGCCGGCAGTTGGAGGGGATCTGGAATTACCTCTCGCTGGGCAAGTCGATGCCGCCACCTCCGGGTATCGCCGAGGAGGGCGGGACCGGCAGCGAACTGAAGCCCGCGCTCGAACCGATCGTGCACCGCACCTTCATGAGCGAGGCCGGGCCGCGCGCGATCGTGGCGGGCTTCCCGGAACGCATCCACTTCGCGTTCGACGCCAACGTGGTCCGGCTCGCCAAGGCCTGGCGGGGGCGGTTCTTCGACGCTTCCGGGGTGGCAAGCGGCCGCACCGACAAGTTCTTCGGACCTCTGGGGACCGACGTGATCGCGATGCCGCCGGGTCCGTCCTTTGCCATCCTGAACGCTTCCGCCGATCCCTGGCCCGCTGCGGGCAAGACCGATCGAAATGTGGGCGGCCGGTTCCGGGGATATCGCCTCACCCCCAACGGGGAGCCTGTCTTCCTCTACCAACTCGACGGATTCGAGATCACCGAACAGCCGCGGCCGGAGTTGAAGCCGGGCGGGGCGATCCTGGTGCGGCACTTCTCGCTCACGGCGGGGGACGGTGCGACCAGGAAGGGCCTGACCTTCTTGGCCGCCGCGGGCGCAGAAATCGAGGAGCGGGCGGAAGGGGCCTGGATGGTCGACAGGAAAGTCGAGATCAGGTGCGAGTCGGAAACACCGTTGAAACCGGCGATCCGTCAAGGAGCCAACGGACGTGAGGTAATAGTTCCGCTCGATCTTTCCCCGGGTGACAAACTGGAATTCAAAGTGCTCATTAAATGGTAGTATTCGCGAATTGGCTTCGTCCTGCATTGCTCGTTTCCTGCACGGCGGTGGCCGGTGCGCAGGGTGCGGGGGGCGAGTTTTACAAGATCGACACCTTCCCGGAACGCGGCCTGCGGCTCGAGATCGGGGCCCTCGCCAAGCTGTCCGACGGCCGGATCATGCTCGGGACACGCACCGGCGATCTCTTCATCGCGGAGGGGGCCTACGAGGACGATCCCGAAAAGGTGGCTTACAAGAGGTACGCGCGCGGGCTGGCACAGCCGCTCGGATTGCTCGATCACGAGGGATGGATCTACACCGCGCAGCGCGGCGAGTTGACCAGGATGAAGGACTCCGACGGCGACGGCCGTGCCGACCAGTTTATCACGGTATGTGACGACTGGCAGATCAGCGGCAACTACCACGAGTACAATTTCGGGCCGCGCCTCGACAAGGATGGCAAGATGTGGGTCACCCTGAACAAGCCCTTCGGCGGTCAGCCATACGGGCGTGCCCACTGGCGCGGGTGGGCGGTGCGGATCGATCCCGCGAGCGGCAAGATGGAACCGATGGCGACCGGTCTGCGTTCTCCGGCGGGAGTGGAAAGCAGTCCGGAGGGCGAGATCTTCTACACCGACAACCAGGGAGAGTGGTGCAACGCCTCGAAGCTTTCGCACCTCTCGTTCGGCGAGTTTCACGGACACCCGCACGGCCTGCCGACCGCCGAACTGGCGGGTGAGCCGTTCAGCAAGATCTCCAGCCCGCAGTCGGGGACTCTCATGAAGGATTTGCACGAATCGATTCCGCAGTTCAAGATGCCGGCGGTCTGGTTTCCCTATGAGAAGATGGGCAGGAGCCCGAGCGGGATGTGCTGGGACTCCTCGGGCGGAAAATTCGGCCCCTTCGACGGCCAGCTTTTTGTGGCCGATCAACACCACGCATCTGTGATGCGCGTCTTCCTCGAGAAGGTCGACGGGCACTGGCAGGGGGCCTGCTTCCGGTTCCGGGAAGGATTCCAGTGTGGAATCATCCGGATCGCCTTCGGAAAGGACGCCTCGCTGTTTGTCGGCATGTCGAATGCGGGCTGGGGTGGCCGTGGCAACAAGCCCTGGGGATTTCAGCGCCTGCGCTGGACCGGCAAGGCGCCTTTCGAGGTCCACTCCATGCGGGCCCGGCAGGATGGCTTCCTCCTGACCTTCACGAAGCCGGTCGATCCGGCCACGGCGGCGGACCCCGCGAACTACAAGATGGAGAGTTACACCTACAAGCTGGAGTCGCGGTACGGAGGGCCGGAAGTCGACAAGAAGCCGGTTCCCGTCAAGACCGCCACGGTGGTGGACGGGGGCAAGGCAGTGCGGATCGTCCTGGAGGAGATGCGCGCGGGCTACGTGCACGAACTCATCATGAGCAATCTCGTCACCGGTGAAGGCGAGAAGCTGTTGCACCCCGAAGCCTACTACACCCTCGTGAAGATCCCGAAGGAGTAAGGCGGGCCTCGCCCATGAAATTGATCCCTGTCCCGGGGCGCCGCGTTGCTCTGCCCCAGGGCTACGATGAGTGAAGGCCGTTGGCCATTGACTCGTGAGAGGCATAAAAACCGATCACTCTTGCCCGAGGGCGTAGTCCCCAGAGGCATTGGGCCTGACCCCTGATTCGCTCAACTCCAGGCTGGATCTTGGCTCGATCCATGAGCGGGACGGTCGTGCCACTGTCCTTGCCGGGGCGGGAAGGATTGGTTCTAATCCGGCATGGGAGCTGTTGCATCACCCCGGATTCGGTTCATCGCGAATCTCTGGACCCTGGTGGGGCATCCTTCCCCCGAGGCGGAATGGTCGCTGGCGGAAAAGGTAAAGGCGATCAAGGAGGCGGGTTTCGACGGGGTGAATCATCGCGGCCGCCCGGAGCTGAAAAAGCTGCTCGATCAATACGGTCTCGAGTTTTCGGGCTTGTTCGATGCCGACGACCCCGCCGAGTACGCTGCACTGATCCGGGCGCAACTCGAGTGCGGATCCACCACCATCAACGTGCAGCTTTGCGATCACGATACGCCTCTCGAAGAAGCGATCGAGAAGACGATCCTGCTGATGGAGGAAGACGAGCGGCAGAACGCGAACACGCACCTGGAAGTGCATCGCGACACCTGTACGGAGACACCCGAGAAGGCCTACGCCATCGCGGACGGGTTTCAGCAGACGACCGGCAAGATCCTGCGGATGAATATCGATCACTCTCATCCCGCCATCATCAAGCACCTGCGACCCGAGGAGTTCGCGGATCGTCTCCTGGATCGGCCGGAGTTGCTGCAGCACGGCAACCTGCTGCACTGCCGACCCTTCAACGGGCATCATTGCCAGATTCCGGTCACGGATGGGCACGGCAACCTGAGCGTGGAGTTCCGCGCCTGGCTCCTCTTCGTCGAAGCCGCCTTCCGGTGCTGGCTGGAGGGCTCCCGCCCCCAGAACGAACTCTGGGTCGTCCTGGAACTGGGACCGGTCGCGAGCGGGTATGGCATCAGCACCTGGCCGCCGGTCTGGGAGGATTGCATCGTGGCGAAGGGCGAACTGCAGGCGGCCTGGGAGAGGGCCCTCGCGTCAGTTTCCTGAGAGGCCCGCCAGCGCACCGCCGTTCTCGATTTGCCATCAATGGAACGTGGTGAAGGGATTCGCGGAAGACTCCGCCCGCTATCCGGTGGAATCCGTGCCCGCGAACCTTGCAGAAGGACTGGGGGGCGGAGTATGTGACAGGGTGGCGGGGTCTGGAACCGCTCTTGTTAGAGAGCCTCGATTATATGGATCAATTTACTATTAAATCGAGGTGAGGTTGGACTTATGGATTGGTCAATTTTTCACTTGTCTACAGGGTCAAGGTTGTTTAAAGCATGTCATATCGCCGCACGTTGCCGGTTGCCTTTTCGTTCGTTTTAATGACTGGAGTTGGAGTTCTCCACTACCGGTTGAAGCGGATCGAGGCACTGCTCGCCGTGGTCCGCACCCCTGCCACTCACCCTTACGAAAATGAATGTTCCTGCCCTGACCGGGGCTTGTCGCCTGGTCATTGCTCTGCTTGCCGTGTTCTGTGCTCCGTTTTCGGCGTTCGCCGATCAGAAGCGGGTTGCGATTGTCTATTCGGAGACCTCCAAGCTGGGGTACTTCGACGCCTTCGCCTACTATCAGCTCTACATGAACGCGCAGTACCAGTGCGCGATGGCCGGAGTGCCTTATGACTTGCTGGACGAGGACGACCTCACGGTTGCAGCCAACCTGGCACCTTACGATGTGCTGGTGGCACCGCTCTTCGATACCGTCACAGCGGCCAAGCGCGCCCAGATCGTGGCGTCCTTGAACCAGGCCACGGGCAATGGACTCAACATCGTGACGGCGGGATGGTTTCTGTCCTTCACGCCGACCGGCCAGGATCATCCCGGTTTCATCGAGACCCTGCAATCCCTGGTAGGGGTGGAAGCCGTCAATTTCTACGCGGCCGTGCCCCTGGATCTCCTTGCGGCGGATGTCAGCCATCCGGCCATGAGGGACTACCAGGCGGGCGAGCAGATCCTGCACTACAACCAGATTTGGAGTTCGAGCTGGGTAGCGGCGGGGTCGGCGAACCCGGCCTCGAGCAGCGTGCTCTGCAATCTCAAGGTGGGGAACAACGTCGGAGCGGCGGTCAACGCCATCACGACCCAGGCAGGCAATCGCAATGTCCATTTTGCCAATGAGCAGCTCATGCAGGATGGCAACCTCCTGTGGTCGGCCCTGCAGTGGGCTCTTTACGGAAACGAGACGCCGGTGGCGCTCCGGCTGGGACGGGAGCGGAGCCTTTTCTTCGCGCGCAATGACATGGATCAAAGCCAGTTCGCGGAGGAAGTTCCGCTTGTGCACGCTCCGCTTCTCAACATCATCACGGACTGGAAGAACCAGTACGGATTCACCGGATCGTTCTACTTTAACCTCGGCAACCGGCCCAGCCAGGGTGAGTTTACGAACTGGGCCGTTTCGGGTCCGCTCTACCAGCAGTACCGGGCGCTCGGCAACGAGATCGGCACCCACTCTTACACCCACCCGGACAATACCGGCTTGCTCACCGCGTCGCAGCTCGAGTTCGAGTTCAACCAGTCCGTGCTGCAGATCGAGCAGAACCTCGGGGGCCAGGTTCCCGGAGCGGCGGTTCCCGGAGCGGCCGAGACGACCTTCGTCATCGAAACGGTGGCGCCGTGGCTGGACTACCTTTCGGGGCGCTCCGCGATCGCCGACAGCGATATGGGCGTCACCTCGGCCTTCGGGCACATCCGGCCCGACCTCGGCATGTTCTACTACTGCCTCAACACCTCGCCGGACTTCACCCTGATCAGTTTCCTTGGCTTCACGCTCAGCGAGACCGCACAGATCTGGCAACAGGAGTACGCCCAGCTGCACAAGAACGCCCCCTTGCCGGTCGTGCACTGGCTTTGGCACGACTACGGAGCGACCGGGTTCGAGCCCGGCTACGCGCAGGCGCCGTTCGACGTGATGGTTTCGACCGCGGCGGCGGGAGGATCCGAGTTTGTGACCGGCGAGGACCTGCGGCGGCGGGTGGGAGCCCTCCGGGCCGCCCAGTTGGACGTCACGCCCGTCAGCCAGGATGTCGTCGCGGTGCAGGTGGGCAGTTCCGACGCCGGGCGATTGAGCCTGGACCTGCCGGGGAGCAGCGCCATCTCGTCGGTCGACAACTGGTATGCGTGGAACGCCAACAAGGTTTTTGTTCCGAAGAGCGGCGGGAATTTCACGGTGCGCACCAGTGGACCGCCCGCCCAGGTCACCCGGATTTCCAAGCTGCCTCAGCGTGCCGAACTCCTTTCGGTGACCGGCAACGGCGTCCTCCTCGACTTCTCGTTCGCAGGAGAAGGGCAGGTTGTGGTCGAGCTCAACGAAAGCGCCGGTTCACTGCAGGTGGTCGGCGCGGATTCTATCGTGCGAGTCGGATCGACTCTCAAGATGAACTTCGATTCGCCGGGAACGCACGTGGCGGTGGTCTACCTGACGGGCGGAAACACCCCCCCCGAGGCGAACTCGATGTTCGTGAGCACCCTTGCGGGGCAGCCGGTGTCCTTCACCCTCGATGCCTCGGATCTGGAGAACAACCCCCTGCAGTACACGGTAGGGACACCGGGAGCGGGGACGTTGCAAGGAACTCCGCCGAACCTGACCTACACTCCCAATCCGGGATTCAACGGGCTCGACCAGTTCACCTTCTCGGTGAGCGACGGGCTGCTTTCGAGTCCGGTCGCCACGATTTTCATCAACGTGGAAGCCACCACCGTGACGGTGGATGGAAATCTTGCGGACTGGGCCGGAGTACCGGCGCTCATCAACGATCCCGCCGATTCGCCGGAGACGGTGGATATCCTGGCGCTGTATGCTCGTCGCGCGAACGGCCAGATCTATCTCGCTATGGAGAACGAGGGCGCGATTCCGCAACTCAACTACGGATTCAGCTGGTACCTCGATACGGACCTTAACCCGGGCAGTGGCTTCGCGATGTTTTCGATCGGAGCCGACTACCTGCTGGAGGGGTCGACCCTCTACCGGTTTGCGGGTGCCAACCAGGGGGCGTGGGTCTGGAGCGTGGAGGGTCCGGTGACCAGTGCCGTGCAGGGCAATACGGCGGAGTTCTCGCTCGATCCCGCCCAACTGGCCGGCTCGACGAGCTTTGACACCATTTTCTGGGGGCCGAGCGCGGCCTTCGGGCAGTCCGCCATCGACCTCGTCCCGAATGCGGGGTTTGCGCGCTTTACCGGGGGCCCGGGGGGGGGGCCTCTACCCATCGCGATCGACGGAGACTTCGGCGACTGGCC
>CAUZKZ010000068.1:0-16326 GCA_963580345.1 Verrucomicrobiia bacterium
GCTGGTTTTTGTTTTTTCATCAGGCCGATCCTAGGTGGGATCGGCCGCCAGCCACCCATTAATACCTCAGTCTATGGGATGGCTGTGTTGGAACATCACTTCCTTCTGCCCAGACATGCCGCGCACAAGCCTACCGACCATGACAGACCGCCCTCACCCCTTTCCGGCCCTCCTCGCCGGCCTGACGATTGCGTTGGCCGCTGCCGCTTCCGCCGAGAAGATCGACTTCGCCCGCGAAATCCTGCCGATCCTCTCTAACAAATGCTTTGTCTGCCATGGCCCGGATACCAAGAAGAAAAAGCAGCTTCGCCTCGATTCCTTCGAAGGCGCCACCGCCGACCGCGGCGGCTACCACGCCATCGATCCCAAAAACCCGGCCGACAGCGAGATCCTCGTGCGACTCCATGACAAGGAAGATCCCATGCCCCCCGAGGATGCCGAGAAGCAACTCACGGAAGGCGAGCGGGCCCTGCTCACCCGATGGGCCAAGGAGGGTGGCAACTATGCCGGGCACTGGTCCTTCGCGCCGCCGCGCAAAGCCGACCTGCCCAAGGGTGCCAGGGCGGATGGAGTCATCGACGCCTTTATCGAAGGCAGGTTGCAGGAGAAGTCCGCCGGTAAAATCAAACCCGCCTCCGAAGCAGATCCCGCCACCCTCGCCCGCCGCGCCGCGCTCGTGCTGACCGGCCTCCCGCCCAAGCCCGATCAACTCGCCCGGTTCCTCGCCGACCAACGCCCCGACGCCTACCCGCGCCTGGTCGACGAACTCATGAAGAGCCCGCATTTCGGCGAACACCAGGCCCGCTACTGGCTTGATGCGGTGCGCTACGGCGACACCCACGGACTCCACCTCGACAACAAGCGCGGCATCTATCCCTTCCGCGACTGGGTGGTGCGCGCCCTCAACCAGAACATGCCTCTCGACGAGTTCATCACCTGGCAGTTGGCCGGCGACCTTCTCCCATCTCCGACCCTCGCACAACAGGTGGCGACCGGCTTCGTGCGCTTGAACCCGAGCACCGCGGAAGGCGGAGCGATTCCCGACGAGTTCCAGGCCAAGAACAATTTCGACCGCACCGAAATGCTGGGAACCGTTTTGCTCGGGATGACGATGACCTGTGCGCGTTGTCACTCCCACAAGTACGATCCGATCACGCAGACCGAGTACTACCAGCTCCTGGCCTTTTTCAACAACACCGCGGAGTCGCCGATGGATGGCAACAATTACGAATACGGTCCGGTCATCAAGGCCCCGCCCGACCAGGACGCTTGGGACCGGCTCACGGCGTGGGAGAAGGAGTGCGACGAGGTTCTCGGCAAGCACCTGGCCCTGGAGGGATCGAAGATGGACCAGCTCAAGACCATCGCCGATCCCAACAACAAGCTCGCCAACAAGGACGGGGCTCCCAAGGCGCAGGAGTTGATCAAGAGGCACGAGGAGCTCACGAAGGGTTGGACCCCCACCCTCGTCGCCAGGGAACTCGGCAAGCCCCGCGACACCAGGCTCCTCCAGCGGGGCGAATACGACCGCCCCACCGGAGAACCGCTGCAACCCGGTGTCCCTTCCATCATGGGGGCCCTCCCGAAGGACGCCCCGCGCAACCGCCTCGGCCTCGCGCAGTGGCTCACCTCCCGCGAGCATCCCCTCGTGGCCCGCGTCCTCGTCAACCGCATCTGGCAGCGCACCTTCGGATTCGGCCTGGTCCGCACTCCCGAGGACTTCGGCCGGCAGGGCGAGCAATCCACCCACCCCGAACTGCTGGACTGGCTCGCGGTGGAACTTCAGGACAGCGGATGGAATCTCCGGCACATGCTGCGCCTCATCGTCACCAGCAGGACCTTTAAACAGAGTGCGGCCCGGCGTCCCGATCTCCCCGACCCCGAAAACCGCCTCTATGCCCGCGGCCCCAGCTATCGTCTCGACGCCGAAGTCCTGCGCGACATGGCGCTCTGGGCCAGCGGTCTGCTTGATCCCCACATGGGCGGCGAGGGCGTCAAGCCCTACCAGCCGCCCGGCCTCTGGAAGGCCCTTATGCATCCCGGCAGCAACACCAAGGACTACCGGGCCGACACGGGTCCGAAACTCTACCGCCGCAGCATCTACGTTTACTGGAAGCGCACCAGCCCCCATCCCATGATGATTTTGTTCGACGCCCCCGACCGCGAGTCGAGTTGCGTGCGGCGTTCCCGCACCAACACTTCCCTCCAATCGCTGGGTCTCCTGAACGAAACACAGCGCATCGAGATGTCGCGCAAGCTCGCCGAGCGCCTCCTCCGCGAGGCCACGGATGACAAATCCCGGCTCGAGCTGCTCTACACCCTGCTCGCCAGCCGTCCTCCCACCGACGTCGAGCGCCAGGCCTGCACCGGCCTCCTGGAGGCCATGCGTGCCCGCTACACCAAGGCCGAGCCCGACGCCGTGGCACTCCTCTCCACCGGCGACGCGCCCCCCGACAAGGCTCTCAACCCCGCCGAAGTCGCGGCCTGGACCCAGGTGGCAGTGACCGTCCTCGCCAGCGATGCGGCCCTTCTTCTCTACTGAGCTCACCACTTCTGTACACCGAACACTGAATACTGTACACTGAAATGCACCTACTCCACGAACACCAGCTCCGGATGACCCGCCGGCAGCTTTTCGGCCGTTCCGCCCTCGGCCTGGGCACCGCCGCCCTGGCGCAGCTCTTGCCACAGGAACTCCTCGGCGCCGGCAAGGAGAATCTGGATGGAGGTCTGCACCACAAGGCGACCGCCAAGCGCGTCATTTACCTCTTCATGAGCGGCGGTCCCAGCCATCACGACACGTGGGACTACAAGCCGAAGATGCAGGAGATGTACGGTCAGGAACTGCCCGATCACATCCGCGACGGCCAGCGCATCACCGGCATGACGGCCGGCCAGAAGACCCACCCGGTCTGCCCGTCCAAGTACAAGTTCACGAAGCACGAAAACAACCAGGATGGTGTGTGGGTCAGCGAACTCCTTCCCCACACCTCCAAGGTCGTGAAGGAAATGTGCATCGTGAACAGCACCTTCACGGAGGCCATCAATCACGACCCCGCCATCACCTACATCCAGACCGGCAGCCAGGTCCCCGGGCGCCCCAGCCTCGGGGCGTGGCTGAGCTACGGGCTCGGCAGCATGAACGAAGACCTCCCCGGCTACATCGTCATGCACGCCAAGACCAACCACCCGGAGCAAAGCCTCTTCAACCGCCTGTGGGGTCCGGGCTTCCTTCCCTCCGAACACCAGGGCGTCCTCCTCCGCAGCCAGGGCGATCCGGTCCTCTACCTCAGCAATCCCAAGGGCGTCAGCCGCCAGGACCGCCGCGCCCAGCTCGACGCTCTCGCCGCCCTCAACAAGAGCCAGCACGAGCGCTCGCTCGATCCGGAAACTCTCGCGCGCATCAAGCATCACGAGATGGCCTTCCGCATGCAGACCTCCGTCCCCGAACTCATGGACCTCTCCAAGGAGAACGACAAGACCTTCGAACTCTACGGCGAGGAAGCCCGCCAGGTAGGCACTTTCGCGGCCTGCTGCTTGAACGCCCGCCGCCTCGCCGAACGCGGGGTGCGAAACATTCAAATCTTCCACCGCGGCTGGGATGCCCACGGAAACCTCGCCGGCGAACACCAATCACAATGCAAGGACATTGACCGCGCCTGCTCCGCTCTCCTGACCGATCTCAGGCAACGCGGCATGCTCGACGAGACCCTCGTGGTGTGGGGTGGGGAGTTCGGACGCACCGCCTACTGCCAGGGCAAACTCACCAGGGAGAACTACGGTCGCGACCACCACCCCCGCTGTTTCACCACCTGGATGGCGGGCGGCGGTATCAAGCCGGGCATCACCTACGGCAAGAGCGACGACTACGGCTACAACATCGCCAACCCCGATGGCACTCCCATGTTCCCGCAGCCGCAGAAGGACAAATGGACCCCCGGCTCCATGCACATCCACGACCGCAATGCCACCATCCTGCACTTGCTGGGCATCGACCACCGCCGACTCACCTACCGCTACCAGGGCCGCGACTTCCGCCTGACGGATATTCACGGGCACGTGGTGAAGGATATAATTGGATAACGAGAGCCTGGTGGGCGGTGAGAGGCCGGCGGCGCGGAAGAGCGAACGTTAGCAACTCCGCATGCGGCAAAGACCTCACGGGCCAATTTCCAAATAGTCACCAGGCCCCAACCGCCAAATCTCAACGCCCCTCGCACCATGAATTGGAATCTGAGAGTTGTGATTTGAGGATTATTTGGAAATTGGGCCTCGAGTTTTCGCCACCTGCGCCCGATAGCTGATCCCGGGGGAAGCCCCAAACACCAAGCAACGCTCGGGATTCTCCTGGCTTTACATCCCCTCCTCTCCTCGCGATACTGCCAGCCAATCTTTCCTGCAGGTTCATGTCCCATTCCCCACTCCGGCACCCCAGCCCCACCCGCCGCACCGTCCTGCAGGCCGGCTCCATCGGGCTGATGGGACTGGGGATGAACCACCTCGGCTTCCTGCGCTCGCTCGCCGCGGCGGAGGTGAAGAAGAAGGAACCGAGCGCCAAAAACGTCATCTACATCTTCCTCTCCGGTGGTCTGGCGCAGCACGAGTCCTTCGACATGAAGCCGGACGCCCCGCAGGAAATCCGCGGCGAGTTCAACCCGATAAAAACCAGCACCCCCGGCCTCCACATCTGCGAGCACCTTCCCGAGCTGGCCAAGCGCAGCGAGATGTGGGCGCTCTGCCGCTCCCTCACTCACCATTCCAACGACCACTCCGCCGGCCACCACATCATGCTCACCGGCCGCACCCCGCTGCCGCCCAACTTCAGTGCGAGCAAGCCCCAGGAAACCGACTGGCCCTCCATCGCGGCCCTTGCCAACAACCTGCTCCCCTCTCGCGGTAACCTCCCCCCGGCCATTGTCCTGCCGGATAAGATCCGGCACCGCACCGGCCGCGTCCTCCCCGGCCAGTTCGCCGGCCAGCTCGGCCGGAAACGCGATCCATTTTTCGTCGAGGCCTCGCGTTACAATCCGGTCAGTTACGGCGCCTATCCCGATTACCTCTTCCACTTCGAGCGCGGCAAGGAAGACGGCAGCAAGTTCACCTTCGACTCCCCTACCTTCTCCCTTCCCGAAGGCCTCGACTTCCGGCGCCTGCGCAACCGCGTCGACCTCCTCGACCGGCTCAACCGGCAGAGCGCCCACCTCGAAATGATCGCCGAGACCCAGCAGCTCGATCGTTACCAGCAGATGGCGGCCGACCTCCTCCTCGACCCCACCGTCAAGGACGCCTTCGACGTGCACTCCGCCGATGACAAACTGCAGGACCGCTACGGACGCAATGCCTTCGGCTGGTCCCTCCTCCTCGCCCGCCAACTGGTGGAAGCGGGCGTCCGCCTCGTGCAGGTCAACCTCGGCAACAACGAAGCGTGGGACACCCACCAGGCCGCCTTCCCGACCCTCAAGAACTTCCTGCTTCCCCCCATGGATCGCGCCGTCTCCGCCCTCCTCGACGACCTGGGCGAGCGCGGCCTCCTCGACGACACCCTCGTCGTGATGGCCGGCGAGTTCGGCCGCACCGCCAAGATCTCCACCCTTCCGAGTGCCAAGCTCCCCGGCCGCGACCACTGGGGCGCGGTGCAGTCCGTCTTCCTCGCCGGCGGCGGCGTGCAAGGCGGCCGCGTCCTCGGCTCCTCCGACCAGAAGGGAGAGTATCCCGCCACCGATCCCCGCAAGCCGGAAGACTTCGCCGCCACCATCTACAACGCCCTCGGTTTGCCGAGCAGCGTCAAGTGGTACGACCCCGTCGAACGCCCCCACTTCCTCTACCACGGCAAGCCCATGTCGGAGCTGTTCGGGTAGGCTGGACCAGTTTTCGCGCCTGGAGGCTGGAGTTGACGTTTGCGCGCGGGAGCGGAGGGGGTAGATTCCCCCAAACCCTTCAACGCACGCCATGGAATATATCATCCCGGCGGGACCTGGTCCGTCACCATCCCGGGCGAGGGCAGCTGCGGAGGCACCCTCGCCGTGACCGGGCCCGGCGTCCTGCGCGCCACACCAGCCCCTCCGGATCTCCATCCGCCCTTCGACCTCTATCTCAACGCCTCCAAGGACATCATGATCGGTGCCGTCGCGGAGCCCGGCTTCAACGAGTTGCTCATTCTCCTCAAGGCCCCCGCCAGCGGCGCCCAGCACGACCTGCAGGGCCACTGGCCCTTCGTCTCCTACAACACGCCGTCCGAAGTCAGCCTGCTCCACACCGGAATGGGCGAAGTTACCGGCGTCACCAACGCCATGAACTTCGAAGCGGTCACCGGGTTCCTGAACATCCAGGCCAACGGCGGCGCCACCATCGTGGCAGAGAACGATCCAGACACCATTGCCATCACCTGGGTCGGCTCCCCCGACCGAAGACTCCAGCAGCTCAGCTCCGTCGCACCCGTGACGTGGGCCGACGTGCCCGGAACTCTCGGGCAAAGCAGCGTCACCCTCCCTCGCGAACCCGATACCACCCTCTTCCACGTGGCGGAGAATTGAACCCTCCCGGTCGCTTGCAAAGCCGCCTCCCGAGACCCGGGATCGGGCCCGAAAACCAAATCACGGCCTCCCTTCCCGATCCGAGTCCACCAGCTTCGACGACCCCACCCCGAACATTGTCAGGGCCTCGAGCGTGGCGTGCATGGTGGCCTTGAGGGGCGTCAGGCGTTCTTGCGGGACGATCTGGACCTGCCCAATGGTGGCGGCGGGCACGGAAGGAAGAAAAACCGCCACCGTTCCGTCGCCGAGTTCCTCGATCTCGAAGCCGATCGCCCGCGAGTCCGATCCGTAAAGATCGACCAGGACGGGCCGAAACCTGCGCTCCTCCTCGTGCCCGAGGTACTGGTGCATGAGGGTCCGGATCATACTGTAGCCCGGAATCTTCACGAGAAAACGCCGCTCGATCCAGCCTCGCAGCGCTCCGCCCCAGCGGGTGCGGACCGCGAGGCCGGTGAGAAAACAGAGCAGAAGGACCGCGAGAAAGGCGATCGCGATCATCGCCACACGCGTGAATGCGGAATCGAAAGGCAGCAGGTCAAACACCGGGAGGAGCACTTTTCTCACCAACGAAACGACCTGCCACAGGGCGAAGCCGATGATGCCGATCGGAACCACCACCAGCACCGCCCCCAGCAAAGTCGTCTTCAGGAATCCGAACGGGCGGTCTTCATTTGCCATGGATTATTTCGGCACGGAATGGGGTGGTTGTCGACGTTTTGGACTGCGGGGCTCCGCACCGCTTTGGATTTCGGTCGACCGGCGATCCGCGCCTTCGACCTCTCACTGTTCCCTCTTCCCATCCATCCAAGGCGGCGAGAATCGCCGCACTCCACATCACCTCAGCTTCACCCTGAAACACACCGCCTCGCGATCGTTGCGCACCAGCAGGTATTCCCCCGCCAGGGCGGGATTGTTCCAGGTCTTGTGACGCAGAGCCTTGAGGCGCGCAACTTCCCGGAACCTGTCTGGCGTGGCCTCGACCAGCGCCACCGCCCCGCGCTCGGCCTGCACCAGGAGATGATCTCCCGCGAGGAGATTCTGCCCGTAACCGTAGTTTGTCCCCCGCCACTTGCGGGTCCCCGTCGCCACTTCCACGCATGCCAGCCGCCCTTCATCCAGACCGTAGGCGTATCCGTCTTTGATACAGACGTTGCTGAACTTCGTCTTCATCTGCAGTTTCTTCCAGATCTTGCTGACCTCGAAGGCGTCCCCTTTCTTCGCGACCTGCAGCAGGAAGGTTCCCATTCCGTAGCTGGCCGATACAAAGAGGCGGTCTTTCCCCACCGGCTGCACCAGGGCGGACTTCGGCATCGTCTTCTCGCCAGGCCACACCCACTTCCAGAGAATCCCGCCCGTTCCGGGATCGTGCCCGGTCGCGGTCTTGGCATTGAGGCTCACGATCTGCTCTCGCCCTCCAAGCGTGGTCAGAATCGGAGAGGCGTAGCTCGCGGCGTCATCCCCCGCAGTCCAGGCCGGCTCCCCGGTGAGGCGATCGTAGGCCAACAGCGTCGGCCCGGGCTCCTTCCCGCCTGTCACCACCACCAATTCGCCCACGATCAACGGCGAGCAGGCCTTTCCATACATCACGTTCCCGAACTTCCTCTCCTCGAAAATGTTACGCGACCAGAGCGGGGAGCCCGACGACAACTCGAGACAGTCGAGGATGCCGGTGGCTCCCATGACGTAGACCTTCCCGTCGTGAATGGTGGGCGTGGCGCGAGGACCGTCACCACCCATGGCCTCTTCGAAGCGGGCCTCGTTTCCGTGCACCCACAGCGGCTCGCCAGTCACGAGGTCGTAGCAGGCCGCCAGTTCCTCCTTGCCCCGCTGCTCCTGAGTGATGGCGCGACCCTCCGCCACCACAAAGCCGGACCACCCCGCCCCAATCTCACTCCGCCACAATTCCTGCGGCGGGTGGGCCGACCAGTCCGGATCGAGCGACACCGAGGGCAGCACTCCGTTGCGCTGCGGCCCCAGGAACTGCGCAAACTCCGCCTTTGCTTCCGGCTGAGTGGCCTGTCCACCCGAACCCTCCAGGCGCTCCAGCCTCGCATCCAGGTCCGGTCGCCACTTCCAGACCAGGCGCGGAATCGCACCGCCATTCAGCGATCCCTCCCAGCGGGTGGACGCCGCCAGGCCCACTCCGGCTCCGATCACCACTAGCACCAGTCCTCCAAAATACACCAGCCTTCGTCGCCAGGGGAGTTGCGTGAGGAAAATGTACCACAGCGCCACCAGCAGCAGCCCGATGGCCGACAGCGCCAGCGCAGCAAAAAAACGGGCCACGTCCCCAACCGCGAACAGGTAGCCCACGAAGCCGCCCATCACGAGAACGAGCAGGAACGGCACCCACCAGCGCATTTTTCGTCCCTCTCTCTTCGCCATGAAGATTCGTTTAGCCTGTTTTCGCGATCCTGCCACTGATTTCTCGTCCCGGTCGATCGACCGCCGGAGACTTGCCGAGCCCGAGCGACTTCTTTGCTTTCCGTGGACCGCAATCCGTGTTGAGTACCGGGCCGCATATTTACCTCAATTGAGATGTTCATGAAGTCGCTACTCCTCACTCTGCCGCTCCTGCTGGTCTCTCTCCTCGCCACCGCCGCGCCGAATTGGCCGACTCAGCGTGGACCCCTTTCGAATGGATCGGGCGCGGACGGGATGACCCTGCCCGAAAGGTTCTCGCCCACCGAGAACGTCGTCTGGAAAACGAAGCTCCCGGGCAGTTCGCCCGCCACCCCCATCGTGTGGGACGATCACGTTTTTGTTACCGCCGCGGACCACGACAAGAAGGAGTTGCATGCCATCTGCCTCGATGCCAAAACCGGAAAAATCCGCTGGTCGCACGTGGTCGCCAAGGGCCGGGTCCATATCGATGAGCGCAGCGACTTCGCCTCGCCCTCCCCCGTGACCGACGGCAAGCACGTCGCCTTCTTCTTCGGAAACGGCGACCTGATCGTCTACGGCATGGACGGCAAGGAACGGTGGCGCAAGAATCTCATCGGCAGCGATGATCATTACTTCGCCTTCCAGTGGACCTTCTCGAGCAGTCCCATCCTCTGGAACGATCTTCTCATCATGCAAGTCCTGCAGCGAAACACGCCCTTCAACTACGGCGAGCTGCAGCGGGGCAAAGCGGGTGCCCAGAGTATACCCTCCTACCTGGTCGCCTTCGACTTCGCCACCGGGAAGCAGCGCTGGCGCATCGAGCGGCCTGCCAAGGCGGTGGCCGAATCCCTCGAGGCCTTCACCACCCCGGTGATCGACCGCCCCGGCCCGGACGAACCGTGGCAACTCCTGGTGGCCGGCGGCGACGCCCTCACCGGCCATGACCCCTCCTCCGGCAAAGAACTCTGGCGCTGGGAAACCTGGAACCCGGGCAAGATCGGTCACTGGCGCCTGGTCCCCTCGCCCGTTGCCGGAAAAGGCGTCGCGCTCGCCTGCGCCCCCAAGAAGAGCCCCGTCTATGCCGTCGACATGAAAACCTCCAAGCTCCTCTGGAAGAGCGAGGACAAAGAGGTCTCTTCCGATGTGTGCACGCCTCTCTTCTACAAGGGCTACTTCTATGTCCTCAACGGCGAATTCAAAGAGAAGCGCCTCTCGTGCATCGACCCCCGCAGCGGCAAGGTGCGCTGGACCGGCAACATCGGCTCACGCGCCAAGATCGAGGCCTCACCGACCGCCGCCGACGGAAAAATCTACTTCCAGGACCACACCGGCAAAGTCTTCGTGGTGGCTGCCGACCCCGACAAGTTCACGCTCCTCCACCAGGTCGAATTCGCAGACCGCACCGTGCGCAATCAGCGCTCCAGCCTCGCCCTCGCCAACAACCGCCTCTTCCTTCGTAGCCGCGAGACGCTCTATTGCCTCGGCAAGTGACGAGACGACGCCCGCCCTTGCACTACTCCGGCGCCCCGTCCGCGCTTCCGGGCTGCGCGTCGGCGGCTGACTCTCCGGCGGACGGCTCCGCCGCGGGCTGTGCCGCCGGTAGTTCCCCGCCGGGCGACTCGCCGGCCGGTTGCTCCTCCGGCGCGGCATCCGAGGCCGGGTCCTCTTTGGCGACGGCGACGCTCTCCGAATGATCCCCCGGCTTCCACCACTCGCCACGCATCCAGTCGATGATGTACCAGATCTCCACGTCGGTGAGCGTGGCGGGACGCACCAGTTTGCGATCCTCTCCTTCCCCTTCGAACTTTGGTCCGAAGATCGGCATGCGGTCGTTCTTCTTGCCGTAGAATCGAGGGTGGGCGGGATTCTTGATAAACTCGAACTGCCATTTGCGGCTCCCGTAGCCGGTCAGGTCGATGCCCTTGGTTCCCTCTCCGCGATACTTGTGGCAATCGATACAGGCCCCCGCCAGATCATCTAACATGAGTTCGCGTCCCTCTTCGATCAGTTCCGCCTCCTCCTTGTCGATCTCGGCCTGCGAGGGGAGCTTCGCCTCGGCGGAGAGCGCCGCCACGATCATCTTGATTTCTTCCCCCTCGAGGTTCTCTTTGAAGTCGCCCTTCAGGAATTTGAGCATCTTGCTGCCTTTGATGAGCTTGGTGGATCCCAGGAAGTCGGGATGCGCAAATCTCTCCGCATCCAGAACGCCTTCCGCCCACTGCCGACTCGGAAAGCTCGCGAGGTCGGAGGCGGATCGCTTTTGGATCCGCTTTTTCCCCGTGCCATCATGCCCCTCATAGGCGTGGCAGGAGGCGCAGTGCTTGGCGAAGAGCCGCGGCCCCTGCGCGTAGGAATCCTTGCGCAGGAGCGTGACGGCCCCTTCCGGCGGGATGCCGTCCGGTCCTTTCGCCAGCACCTTGACCCGCTCCGCATCGCGGTGGCCAAAATCCACTGAGGCCTGGTGCTCTTCGCTCCCCCAGTCGTGCCGGAAGGCCACCATGGTCCAGTACATGAAACCGGCCAGCACCACCGCCAGGAAGACAAGGTTGAAGATATGACCTATTTGGATTCTCTTGATCGTGACTCTCCCGATGAAGGGCATCAGGAAAACGATCCCGCATACCACACCCGGGATCACAAATGCCCCCATGATAAGATCGTACTTCTTCAACAGCGCGAAGAGCGCCATGTAGTACCAGTCCGGCCGGGCCGCGGAGTAGTTCTCGGAGGGATCGGCCGGGGCGCTGAGATCGGTCCCGAAATTCCAGACAAAGAAGAGCACCGCCCCGAGAACCGCCGCACACGCGATCGCATCGCGCAGAATCTGGTCCGGCCAGAAATAGGCATCGCCGGGCCGCGGTTTGCGGGATTCCTCGTCTTCCATTTTCCCTCTCCGGAGCTGCAGGAACATAACCCGCAGGAGGCAGATTCCCGTCGCAACCCCCACCGCGACGCGGACCGGGTTGCTGACGTACTGCCAGTTCCAGGCCAGCATGCCCTGGGCAAAGAACATCACCACCAACGCCAACCACCAGAAGTGACGGGTGGTGGCCGCCGACTTGAGCGGCGCAGGGGTGATCCCGTGCTTCCGAAAGAGGTAAATGTGCAGGACGATGAGCCCGATCAGGGCGGCAGGCAGCACCCCGGCGTGGAGCGCGAAGAATCTCGTGAGGGTGTAATGCCCGGCCTCCGAACCTCCCACTACCAATTGCTTGAGTTCGTCCCCGATGAGAGGGGTGCCGCCCACGATGTTGGTGGCGACTTCGGTGGCCCAGAATCCTTTCTGATCCCACGGCAACAAGTAACCGGTGAATCCAAGCGCCAAGGTGAGGCCCAGCAAGCCGAGGCCGAACCAAAAATTGAATTCTCGCGGCGCCTTGTAGGCCCCGTCGACCACGACCTGCACGAGGTGGAGCACCAACAACACGATCATGAACTGCGAAGTCCAGTGGTGGATGCCCCGAAGCCAATCCCCGCCGGCGATTTCCTCCTCGATGAAGTAGACGCTCTCCCACGCCGAGTTGGCGCTGGGGCTGTAAAACATCCAGAGAATGATCCCGGTGATGAACTGCACCAGGATCGCGAAAGTCAGGGCGCTGCCCCACACGTAGCGCCAGCGCGCCCCGCCCGGGATGTTCTCGAAGAGTGCTTCGTGCGTGATCCGCCGAATGCCGGTGCGGTCGTCGAGCCAGTTGAGAAGGAACTTCATTGCTTAAAAAGGTGCTCAGGCTCACCAATCAGGACACCGCCTTCTTCTCCACGATGTTTGCCTTGAACTTCTGGAATCGCACCCACACTTCGCCGGCCGCCAGCTTCTCCTGGTCGATCTCCAGAGTGTCCAAGCCCCGCTTGGCCTGGGTGTTGTTTGGTGCCAGCGAGCCATCGACCTTGAAGCTGCTCTCGTGGCACGGACAGTAGAACTGTTCTCCATGTTCCTCCGTATTCCGAAATTCAACCACGCAGCCGAGGTGCGGACAGGTGGCGCTGAACACCGTCAATTCGCCATCCTCGCTCCGCTGCGCATACACCATTCCCAGGGGCAGATCCTTGTAGGTGGTCCACGCGTCGGTCTTGTCCGCGATCACCTTGAAAACCTGCGGCGGCGCACCGGGCACGAGCGCGTCGAGGCTCGTCAAGCGGGCCAGCACCCCACCCTGGCCTCCCCGCGTGAGGGGGTCCAGGACAGCCCGCACCGCCACCACCGTCGGTCCCGCCACGATCGCCCCGCCGATGACCACGCTGCCGGCTTTCTGCAGGAACGCGCGGCGATCCGACTCGCGCGCCAGTTCCTCCGCAATCTCGAGTTCTTCCGTGCTGGGCTTTTCTTCCTCCAGCTGCTCCGTTTTCGGAGGGACCGGACCGGAGAGATCGCGCAGCTTTTCCGTCTTGGGGGGCTCGGGAACGCTGGCATCGCTCCGCTTCTCGTTCTCGGGGCGATCGGACGCGGGGGAATCGGTGGAATCGGTGGGATCGGACATAATTTCGCTCGAAAGGCGGGCTCTTTTCAGTCGGAAGAGAAGGCCCGGTCAAGAGATTACGTCTCGAAGCGCGAAGGCGTGTCAAACCTCACCCGATGAGGTGTCAGGCTTCGGGCGTCAGCGGGCGGGTGTCGGGGTTTGGGTGTCGGGTTTCGGGCCACCCGGGGAGGTTCGGATCCTCCCCCACCGCGTAGAGGGCACTCTCCTCCTCCACGCGCCAACGGCGATCCGCACTTGGCAGTTTCCGCTCCAGTGTCTTTTCCAACCCGTTCAGCATGCGAATGCACTCCTGGTATCGTGTCTTATAGCCCTGAAAGTCTGCCTCTGACATGTACCCCTTCATTTGGGCCATGTAGAGGTGATGGATCGTCTCGGCAGCCTCTCCCCGGCTTCGGTTCACACCTTCGATCTTGTTCCGGACGTGGCGATCATCATTCTTTTCCGCGAGTTGTGCCGCCGCGCTGTTCGAAGATCGCCTTGCCTGACTCCCCAACTCGTAACGCTCTTCCGGTGGCCACCCGTGAGACTGATCGCACACATCCAGGTGCAACCGGCACAGTTTCCGATACACCTCCAAATCCTCCACATCCAGATACGTCTTTTCCTTCACCCTCCGACCCTACACCTGGCACCTGAAACCCGACACCTGACACCCACTTTCTACACTTCCCACCCCTTCCTCACCTCCCGCCGGATAAACTGGTCCGCCTTGGGGTTGTTCTTCGCCTTCAGGTTCTCGGCGTCCCACTCGATCTTGGAGCCGGTGCGCAGCGCCACGTTGCCGAGGAGCACCATCTCGGTGAGCGGCACCGAGTATTCGAAGTTGGAGAGACACCGCGAGCCGCCTTTGCAGGCCTTGATCCACTCCTGGTAGGGATTGTCCCCGACCCGGGGCAAGGTCGGCGCGGGCTCGTCGAACTTTTTGAACTTCTCCGCGGGCAGCAGTCGAAATCCGTTCGGGTTCCACTCTTTAAACGCGATGGTGCCCTTTGACCCGATGATCAGGCTCCCGTTCTTCGGCAGATTCTTTTCCCCGATCAAGCCCGGATCGGGCCGCTTCCCGCCGTCCCACCACGTCAGACTGCAAGGCGGTTTGTTGCCGCGAGCCGGGAATTCGTAGCGAATCACCGCCCACTTCGGGGCCGTCTCGGGATTGATCCCGGACGATTCCGCTTCCACGCTGGTGGGCGCGCCCAGTTCCAGCGCCCAGAAGGCGGCATCCATGTTGTGGCAGCCCATGTCGCCCAGCGCCCCGGTCCCGAAGTCCCAGAAGCCGCGCCACTTGAACGGGTGGTAGCCGTCGGCGTAGGGCCGCTCCGGAGCCGGTCCCAACCACAGATCCCAGTCCAGGTAATCCGGGACCGGTTTCGAGCCACTGGGCCGCCCCATGCCCTGCGGCCAGATCGGCCGGTCGGTCCAGACGTGTACTTCTTTCACCTCTCCGATCACGCCCCCGCGCACGTACTCCACCAGCTTGCGCGTGCTGTCGAAGGAGTGCCCCTGGTTGCCCATCTGCGTGATGACCTTCTGCTTGCGAGACATTTGCAACATCTGCCGCGCTTCCCACACCGAGTGCGCCAGAGGTTTCTGCACGTAGACGTGCAGGCCCAACTTCATCGCCAGCATGCTGGCCGGAAAGTGATGGTGGTCCGGCGTGCTCACCGTCACGGCGTCGAGCTGGTCGCCGACCTTCTCTAGCATGACCCGGTAGTCGCGGAATGTCTGCGCCTTCGGAAAGCGCCCCTTCCGTGCCGTGAGAGTGCGGGCATCCACGTCGCAGAGCGCCACGATGTTCTCCGACATCACACCCTCGCTATCCGTTGCCCCCTTCCCTCCCGCGCCAATCACCCCGATATTCAGTTTCTCGTTGGGCGAGACCTTGCGTCCGAAGAGCGAGCCGCTGGGCAGGATCAGGGTCGAGGCAGCGGCGGAAGACGTTCCAAGAAAACGGCGGCGGGATGTGTTTGGAGCGCTCATGCTTGGCATTCGATGAATTTTTCGCCCCAAGGTCAAGCGCCCCGAATCGGAGCCAGCACTATTATCCTTGCTCGCATCATCTCGGCCCCTCTAACCTGATCCAACAACTATCAACGCCATGAAATCGCGCACCTTCATCATCAGAAAGGCCATCTGCCTCGCCACTCTTGCCTTCCCCCTGCCCGCCACCGCGGCGGACCTCATCGTGGAGGAAAACGGCGTCCTGCCAAACTACAGCACCATCCAGGCTGCGGTCACGGCCGCCATGCCCGGCGACCGCATCTTCGTGAAGAACAAAGCCGGCGGGATTCCCTACCAGGAAAACGTCCTCATCGGCAAGCCGCTCGAACTGCTCTCCTTCGACGCCATTGATCCGTTTATCGTCTTTGGTCACTACACCATTAACCCCGCGAGTCCCAGTTTTTCGATGCCGGACGATGCGGTTCGGATTATCGGGATGCACAACCTAAACGGCCAATTCCTGGCGACTGTGAACAATCCGGCAGGACCTCCGATCCAGATCCAGATCTTCGGCTGCCGATTTGATAACGGCTCAATCAATGTAACCGGCACGAACTATGTGAGCCATATCGCCGGAAACTGGATCCTAATCGGAGGCATCACCGTTCGCGAGGGCACCATCACGGGTAACCAGACGCCCGGCATTACCGTTAACGACGCGGCTGGAGTCGGTACACCTGGTGTCGAAACCCTGTAGGTGGTGGGAAATCGCATCGCCGGCGCCACGGGGGGATTTGTCAGCGCCGGTCTCACGTGGAGCAATAACGATCACTTCTGCCACATCGCCAACAATTGGTTGCACGTCGCCAACTTAAATGGGGCGCTAAGAATCAGTTCACTCCGATCTGGTGCTGGCGAGAACGTCGTCGTCAACAACTCAATCGAAACGAGCATCTCGGACAATACCGAGGGCATCAACGTAACCGGAACAG
>CAUZKZ010000069.1:0-16269 GCA_963580345.1 Verrucomicrobiia bacterium
CCGCAGCGAACATTTCCTGAGTGTCTTCTTCCCCCACCCGCAGGCAAAGAGCCCGAGGGAGGTCGCCTCGCAAATCAAGACCACCGTCGCGAAGGAGGGATCCTTCCAGGCCGCGGTCGGATCCGCGACCGTCACGATCAAAACCGACGGCTCCTGGTCCGTCGTGCGCCAGTGACCAACCATCGCGTTCCGAAACCCCAGCCAGGGTGCGAAGCCCGAATCCCGACCCCAAAGAACCTCCCTCTCGCCGAGGAGTTCCACCGGTCCATCGCACCGCCTCAACCAGCCGGCCCCATCCCGGGTCTCCGGCGCGACTCTACTCGAGGCGGAAGAAGTACCGTGGCTCGGTGAGGGCAGGGAGATCGAAGGTGGCCCGATAGACACCGGCACACGGCTCGCTGATGCTAGCCGCCCCGGTGTGGTCGAAGGGGAAGGTCTTCAGGTCCGTTCCCCCCTTGATCCGCCAGTCCGTGCGGGCCGGTTCACCGGTGAAATGAAGGGTATGCAGACTGCCGCTCTTTTCATAGGCGGTGAGCACGGTCGGATCGGCAGGCCCGACCCCCGGCGTGTACACGTATTGAATCGTGGCGTCGCCCGGCTCGAACCCGACCGAGGCCTCGATCCCGGCAAAGGGCACGTTGTTGAGGGTACCGGCGTTCGAAAGATTCGCAATGACGTTGAAGGAAAGCCCGGATACGGTTCCGGTTCCGACGAAGTCGCTCAGATTCACGTCCGGGTGATTTGCGAGCAACGAGCCCGCGCTGACGGTGTTCCCGCCGAAGGCGAACCCTCCAAACTCCTCGCGATCCGACTCTTCAAAGTAGAAAAATCCGTTGACCGTGTAATCCACGGGGTCGAGGTCCTCGTCGCCTACCGAGTTGATCCCCCCGAAGTCGGACGTGACTGACAATCCAAAATTCTCCCCCGACGGCGCGTAGATGATGCTGCCCTGCACGGAGCTGCCGGGACCCTCTTCAAACCGGACCGAAAACAACTCGCCTTCATCGGATAGCTCGTCGGCACAGACCATCAATTCGATCGACGCCGACACCTCGATGGTGAAGAGAATCTCCGTGAGGGTGCCGAGCGCGGGGTCAAATTTGTCGAACTCATCCAGAGGTTGACTCGCGTCTAGAAACACGTCCGAGAAGAAGTCCGTAAAGGTGCCGTCGCCGGCCCGTTCGAAGCTCATGGTCTGAACCGGGGTCGTCTCTGCGAAGAGGAGAGAGGGTCCGGCCAGGAGGAAGAGAGAGGCGTAGATCGCGCGCGGTGCGCGGGGAGGAATTTTCATTTTCGATCGGGGAGGAAAACTTTCGCCATCGGCCTGGACCGCGACGGTCCATGTTCTAGGAAAGCGACCCGGCCCAGGGCAAGCATCGATTCGGCCCGACCCCTCGGGGGCGCAAGGCGGGAAAGAAGCCCCGAAAGTTTCCTGCCGCACCCCTCGCTGACCTCCCCGCCTGGCCGAAGTGCCCCGCCACGCCCCACAGGATTTTCGACGAGAACGGGGTGATCTCGAAGTCGATCATGCCCGACTTCCTGCACCCGAACGGAATGGGCTACGAAATTTGGGCCGCGGCCATGGAGCCCACCCTCAAGAAACTGTCGGGCGAATAACTGCCTCTCCCGATAAAAAAGGCGCCTCGCGAGGCGCCTTCTTTCTTTTCACCCATCCCCTGGGTTGAAATGGCTCAGGTTTTTCAGTTCCAGAGAGGATCGCGCACGATCGTGGTGTTGGCGATGAACCCACGCGCGATATCGCAAGCCATTCGACAGCGAATCGATGCATCGCACTCGATCTGCCGGCAGCCCTGCGAGGTGGCACCGAGGACCTCGTGGGCGAAGCGAGCGAGGCGACTCTCATAGCTACTCTCGCGGGACTTGGCCGCCATGTAATTTTCGCAGGCCGAGATGCACTCGCTCAGCTGGCCCACCAGAGGATGGCTGATGCCGCTCGCGATGAGCGTTTCCGCCAAGCACTCGCAGCGCTCGACGCATTCTTCGATCATCAGCAGTTCGGCGATGGCGGCGGCGGTCTTTTTGCTCCGGCCCCCCTCGGAGACCGAACGGCGGTGTCGCGCCGTCCCGGACAGGTTATTCATTTTCATCAGACTTTGAAGTAAGGGTTGTTGCGAAGCCTTGACGACCTTGCTTCAAGGTCATGCACACCATCATATTTATAAGATATTATTAATCAATAGATAATTTCTGTTTGTAGTTTATTAAGAATTACAAAGAAAATCTCCCCAATCTCCCGTCCTTCCGTGGCTTTCCTTCCTCGCCATTTGGACTCAACCTTCCAGCCACCTCCCAAATCGCCCCGGGCTCGCGGGCGAAAAAAAATTCGCTCTCTCTCGATCCAGGGGCGGCTTATTGTATTAGTAATGTTAGTAGTTAAGAACTCTCAATAAAATACGGGCCGAGGGGAGTTGTTGAATGTCCCGGCGGACTCCTCGTGCCGGGAGCCTTGGGAGCGGCGGCGGGCAGGCCTCCCGGCTTCTCCGGGGCGGGAGGGAAACTTGCCGCCCTGACGCAACCTGCCACCCTTGGAAACCTTGCGCGATCCACCCCTGAGCCGCCTGCACCACTTCACGCTCGCGACCCGCGACGTGATCGCTTCGCGCCAATTCTTCGAGAGGACCCTCGGCTGGAAATCGATCTCCCGTCCCGGAAACATCGACATCGAGGCGGTCTGGCTCGACATCGGGGACGGTCAGCAGCTTCACCTCCTGCACATCCCGGGCTTCGAGCCCTCTCCCTTCGAAGCGGAGTTCGGACGCCACTTTGCGTTCGACTATCCGATCAACGAGTTCGAAGCGCTCAAGGAACGCCTCGTCGCCCATGGCGCCGAGCTCATCGCCCCCATCCGCGAGACGCCCTTCCAGCGCTTCTTCTTCAGGGAGCCGAACGGATACATCTTCGAAGTCGTCGATGCGGATCGCGTGCCGGAAGCGTGAGTGGCGGCGCTTTCCAAGCGCCATGCCCCAAGAGCCGGCCGCCAACATCGGCGATCCAGCGTGAGGCATTTCATCCAACGGCGGTAGTTGGTCCTACCTGGCGGCTGACCACCAGAACCTCGTCGGCAACCAGGCGCTGCTGGTATGGGATGGGGCTCGGTATGATACCGACTACGGAACCGACTCCAACGTGTGGCTGCGCACTCCGGAACTCGATCTCACCTCCTTCACGAAGGGCGCCACCCTGCGCTTCCAGCAGTTCAGGGCCATCGAAGTGGGCTTCGACTCCGGCTCGATCCGGATCCTGAAGGCTGCCGACGACACGGAGTTGGCGGTGCTGGAGATGACGATCGATGGCACCACCACCGCCTGGGAGCAATATAGCAGGAACCTGCCCGCGGAAGCTTTCGCCGAACCCATCAAGATCGAGTTCCGCCTCATTGCCGACGATGTGGAGGAATTCGCCGGTTGGTACCTCGACGACGTCGAAGTGATCGCCCTACCCTAAATATTCATCAGCCGGGTCCGGTTGATTGCGTCGCCCCCGGGGGATTGTGGGTTTCCGCCGGGGTCAGGGGACCAAAGGGACCTGATGTGCCGTAACAGAAGTTTTGGACGTATTATCGGGATGCGACCTTGATGTTGTGAGCGACTGCATTGAAGTCGAGCGTCACCCCCGCGCCGCTGAGCGGCGTTCCGAGCAGGCAGCCCATCGCGACACCAATTTCCGGAAGCCTCATACTTTTCGATAACCTGATAAGATCATTGAATCGAATGCCAGGCTACCATTCAAGTTCAAGAGCGGAAAGTGCCGGGCGACTCGTCCCCTTACTTCTTCGTCTGAACCATCTTGACGAGAATGCTCCGGAAGGAGCATGGAGCGCCGTGATTCTGAATCCCGATGAGTCCGCTATTTCGCTTCAATCCGGGAACCTTCTTCCCGAACTTTTCCGCGAGTTGATCCAGATCGGCGTCGATGATCTGCTCGCCATTGACCCAGACCTGGCATTTCCGGCCGACGCAGCGAATACGCATCTTCTGCCACTGGCCGGCGGGCTTGGTTACGCGCCTGGAAGGGGCAAGCGCCGCATAGATGGCGCCCGTGAATTGATCGGGCTTCAGGTTCTTCCACTTTTCGCCGTAGTCATCCAGGAGTTGGATCTCCATCCCATCGACGTAGGGAGTGCCTTGTTTGGGAGCCCGGATGAACACGCCGCTGTTGCCGTTGGCCAGCAGGTTGAATTCGAGGCTGAGCTCGAAGTCCCCGTACTCCGCGGTGGTCGCCAACCAGTGGGACCCCTTCCCCCCGGTGCAGGTGAGAACCCCGTCCTTCACTCCCCAGTTGTCGGGCGGCCCCTGCATGCCCTGCCAGCCGGTCAGATCCTTGCCATTGAACAAGGGCTTGCCTTCTTCCTCCCCCCGCGACGAGGTGGAAGAAACGGCCTGGAGGGCGGTGCACAGGAGGATGTGGAGGACGACTTTCATTCGATCTCCACCCAGACCAGCACCCCGCCCACCGGCAGGCAATTCGAAAAGACGGAAGATTCCCGGGGCCGATGGCCCGGCGCTTCCGCGGGTGGCCGGGATCCCATGTCCTGCCTACACCACCGGCAATTCAAATCCCTTCCGGTAGGTTCGGCCGAGCAATTTGTTGGCATCGCCCTCCTCGAATGTCTCCGTTTTCGCGTCGAAGTTGAGCGTCTTGCCCGTCTTCCACGCGATGTTGGCGGCATGACAAAGGACGCTGCTGATGTGTCCCTGGTAGATGTCCTGGTTGAGATCCTGCCAGCGGCGCGAGCGGGTGGCGTCGATGAAGTTGCGAATGTGGAGGAGACCCGCGGACCTGAGACCGTCACCGCCTTCCTTCGCGAGTTTGCCCTCGGCGTCATAGGCCTTCCACCCGCGGTTGGTAACGAGCAGCCAGCCATCCTCGCCATAAACGGCCGCTCCCTCGGTCGCCCCAAGAAGGGCAGGGCGCGTCCCGATCCGCATTTCGTAGGTGATAATCTTCCCTCCAAAATCATAGTTCGCCAGCTGGGTGTCCGGCCATTCCTGGGCGTCGTCGGGCACCACCAGCTTGCCGCCCATGCAGGAAATCTGCTTGGGCATGGCATCGATACCCATCACCATTCGGCAATAATCGATGCGGTGCACTCCATCATTCCCCAGGTCGCCTTCCCCATAATCGAAGAACCAGCGCCAGCTGCTATGAAAGCGGTTGCGATTGAATGGCCGCTTGGGTGCCGGGCCCAGCCAGAGGTCATAATCAACCCCTTTTGGAGGGTCCGAATCCGGCACCGCCTTCACCACCCGCTTGCCGTCGGTCTCCCAAGCTCGCCCATAAACGACCTTTCCGATCGCCCCGCTCTTCACATACGCGGCTGCTTCCTTGAGCCAGGGCGCACTGCGCGCCTGGGTGCCCAGCTGCACGATGCGCTTGTGTTTCCTCGCCGCCGCCACCATCGTCTTGCCTTCCAGGATGTTGTGACCGTCCGGTTTTTCGACGTAGACATCCTTGCCGGCCAGACAGCCGTGGATGGTGGGAAGGGCATGCCAGTGGTCAGGGGTCCCGATCACAAAGGCGTCGATCTCGTCGTTATCGACAATAGTCCGGTAGTCGACCACCAGCTTGGGACGGTGCCCGCTGACCTTTTCCGTCTCGTCCGCGCGCCCCTTTGCAGCGCCCGGATCGATGTCACATATATGGGTAACCTGGACATCCTTCTGCCGGGCGAAGTCGAGCAAGAGCTTGCCGCCACGACCTCGAATGCCGATACAGGCCACCTGTAGTTTCTCGGAGGCAGGGACGTCCTGACCAAAGAGGTTGGTGGATGGCCCGGTTGCAGCTGCAAGAGCGAGGGCCGAACCGGATGAACGTTGAATAAACCGCCGACGTGAGATTGGCTCTATTCTCATGATCCATCGTTGCAGGTAGAGTACCCCGCGGTCAATCATGGAGGACCGGGACAAGCATGGTTGCCATGCCCAAATTCGTAAATAGGCTCAAATCAACCAATGAATCGTCCCTGGATCACCATCATCCTCTCCGGAATTGCCCTGGCCACGACCGCCGCTCAGAACGAGGAGGAAGGAACCGATGATCCCTCCACCGGGCATCCCCGGCCGTCGTATGCAGATTGCTCGGAGGAGCAAATCGATGCCCAAGCCGCAGCCGTTCGCAAGAGCCGGCCGACGATGCATCGCGGCGGATGGGAGTGGGATCGACTGCTGACGCGTTACGTTGATGGCGGGCGCAAAGACAAGAACGAACTCGAGATCTTGCGCGCCTACTTCATGAGCATGCTCGATCGCTACGAGGAGGCAAAGAAGGCCGGCAATGGCGAGACGTTCACCATTTTCTACAACCACAAGTCGTGGGGCAGCGGTGGCCGCATGCGCATCTTCGCCGAACTGGCGAGGCAAAACATGATCAGCGCCGAAGAACAGGAAGCCTTCAAGACGCTCGTGACGGACAGCCTGAAGATCGACTTTCCGGACTACGCGGCGATCGAACGCGGCGTGAACAATCGACCCTACGGCATCAACGGCGGCCCCGCCCTCGCAGTGAAGATGTTCCCCGAAGATCCGAATTCGATCCGGCACAAGCCCTGGCTCGCGGCCCTCTGGCGCGAGCTGGTCGAGTACGGTGACACCACCGAGACCAACTACTACCCCTACGGTCCGCTCTACCTGACCGGCCTCATCGATATGGCCGAGGGCATGGACAAGTTCGAGGGCGAGCGGGAGTTCCTCTACCGGCACGTGCGGCGCTACCTCTACTACATCCACGGCGGCGGGGTGCGTGGGAATCCAAATTCCAACAGCAACGTCAACACCGGGCCACGCGAGCAGATCTATGCCGATCCCTGGAACGCCCGCTACTACGATGTCGAGGCGAACACCCTCGACAGCGCTCTCTGGTATCGCCTCGCCAGGGAGTACAAGGACCCCGAGTTTCTCTGGGCCTCCGAGCAGGTCTGCCTCGGCGGGAGGCCGCCGGAGGGGGTGGAAGTCCCGGCCGAATACCTCGAGGCCTACCAGCGACGCTACTCCTGGTTCATCGAGCGGGGTATCGAGCCCAGGATCCCCGAGGGCGCCGCGGCCATCGGCTATTACAGCCCCCACAAGCACAAGGTCCCCGAGCGTCTCTACCTCTGCTCCGGCCGCGAGAGCGGCGAACCCTTCGCGTCGTTTTACATATACGATCGAAACAACAACTACATGCACTACTGTGACGACTCGGACGGCAAGCTCTACGAGTACTGCGTGGACGGCGCCAAGTTCCTGCACACCACCGGCAAGTACACCAGCGGCCGTGCCGGCGTTGGAGAAGGCGCCTACGACATGCTGACCGTGCTGCCGCCGGACATGAAGTTTCCCATGAAGGAGGGAATCGGAATGGACATACCGACCGGCGAGGCGTGGAAGATGGCCTCGATGTCGATCAAGGTCACGTTGCCCAGCCGCGAGGGACCGGATTCGAAGAACTGGAAATTCGACGACCAGATCGGCAAGTTTCGGCGCCCCGACCAGCCCGGCCTGGGCTTCTCCCACGGCAACATGGACGGCTACTGGTACTTGCACAACGAATACCATCTCACCTCGCTGCGCATCGGCCCCTTCCCGGCCGGAACCCGCATCCAGAACATCCGGCTGGCCGGCCCGAAGGGAGAGAAGATCCTGGCCGCCGGTGACTCGCTTCCCGGCAACCTGAAGGTGGAGCTGGTCGGCGCCAAGGGATCCGCTCCTCTCGGGGGCGATCTTCTCAAGCCCGCTCTCCGCATCGTGGACGGCGGACGGCGGCCGGGAAAGTGCCTTGAGGTGGGAAACATCGGACCCGACAGCAAACTCGCCCTCACCCTCGAAGGGCTCGACGAGAAATTCGACGGCCAGAACGAGTACACCCGCATGTCGTATGACTTCAAGGGCCCCGCCCTCGGCGGGATCACCCCCAACGTGCGCACCAACCCCCGCTACTTCACCCCCCTCTGGCACCGCGGCGCCATCTTGGTGCGCGACGACCTGCGCGCCGAGAACAGGGACGAGGATTCCTTCGGCCAGTTCACCATGCGAAACTACTACGGCGCGCGCAGCAAGTGGACGCGACAGACCGTCCTGACCGCCGAAGGCTACCTCATCGTGCGGGACGTCTACGAGCCCTGTTCCGATGTCGACGGCTACCAGGCCGCGCCCTGCTGGTGCATTGTGGCCGATGGAGAAAAAGGCGAGTCCGGACGCCACTGGTTCGACGCCCCGGCGCGCGACCACGCCTGGTGGCAGACGCAGAAGAAGCGCGTGATGCTCTATCTCCATCCTGGAAAAGATCTGGAGATGGGGCAGGTCGAACACCGCACCTCCGGAGACATCGGCGGCGGCAACGTCCGCAACAGCTTCGCCAGAGCTAGCCTGAAAGCAGGTCAGCCTCAGGTCTGGCTCAGCGTCCTTCGTCCCTTCAACGAAGGCGAGGACGCGGGCCGGATCGCAAGCCAAATCAAAACGAACCTCGATTCCAGCGCCAACGCCACCGTGACGATCGGGGCGATCGAGATTGCGATCGCGCCGGGCGGAGATTGGAGGGTGAAGCGGTAGCGCCCAGCCCCGGCAATGGCTCATCTTTCCCTCTCAACTCCGGTAAAACGCATGCAGAAACCGAACCGGAAGAATCCCGTCATCAGACTGGACAGGTCCGGCAGGGGGAGCTGGATTATCGCGGTCCCGGTTCTGGCGGCAGCGAGTGTGGCGTGCAGTTGCGGCCCGTCAGTTTCACCTGCGAGCCGGCCGGCGAAGGAACCTCTCCCGAAGCGGGCCGAGGTCGCCGCCGCCATCGATAACGCGGTGGTGTGGCTCGACGAGCACCAAGTTCGGTATCCGGGACTTCCCGGAGTGTATCCCGGAGATTGGAAGCACCATCTCTCGGTCAAACCCAAGAAGGGAATCCGCATCACGACCAGGAATGGAAACCCGTTTGTGGCCACGTTCGTACACCACGCCCTCGCCCACCTCAACGAAGCGCAGCAACACGACCTTGGAATCGACGACGAAACTCGCCAACGAAGCCGCCGGGTTCGCCTGCGGGCGATCAAGATGATGCGCCGGTACGAGGAACCGGCGGATTCCTTCGCCGCCGGCGTCTACGGATACTGGCCACGGGCCAAGGAACCGCCCGAGGGTCTCGCGAAATTTATCTCGAGACGGATGGTCCGCTATCTGCAGCGGCCGGTTTCCGCCGGAATCCTCGCGCCCGGGGGGGCTTCATTCCACCCACCTGAGTACTGGATCTGGCCCGACGCCGACTGCACCTCCGCGGTGTACGTGGCATTGAAGGAACACGCCGATCTCGACGGCGGTGCGATGCCGGTGCTGCCGGTTCGGCATTTCGTGCGGTGGCGCGATACACCAGCCGCGATTCCCAAACGCCACCGGGCAAGCATCACGAAACCGAAGAAGTGGGGCGGGGCCTTCCTGACCTGGTTCACAAACGAAGACGCCCACCACCCGGTTGACGCCAACTTCCAGGCCAATACCGATATCGTGGTAAACGCCAATGTTCTCTTCGCGCTGGCGCAATTCGGCCATCGCTCGACACCTGGCTTTACCGAGGCGCTGGAGTGGATCCTCGAGGCCATCCGCGAGGAACGCTTTCGCCCCAAGGGAACCGAATCATTGTATTACGCCGACTGCCTTATATTCCCGTATGCAGTGACTCGCGCTTTTCGTGAAGGCCCGGTGCCGGAACTGCAGCCCGCCATGGTGCCCATCGTCCGGGAGCTTGAGTCCATCGCGGAGCGCGGGGACCATCGGGAAGTCTTCTGGCGATCCGAGGATGTTGTGCTGAGTACGGCCTGCGGTGCGCTCGCCCTGATGAATGCAGGATACGAAGGAGAAATCCTCGACGGCGCCATTTCGTTTTTTCTCAGCAATCAGAACCGGCGGGGAAACTGGGTGGGCCGATGGGCAACCTTCGCGGAAACCCATCGTGGCGCGAAAATATCCAGACGCTCGGACGCGTGGACGACGGCCCTCGCCCTGGAGGCCCTTTGTCGCTATCAAGGCAGGAAGAGTGTGTCCCGTTGAGGAGAGCGGTCATCCCGGGCGTTTTCCCGCGATGGTGCAATCGAATGGAAGAAGCGCCGCTCTCGATCGGAATCCCGCCGGCAGCCGGGTTGGTCCGCGTCTGTCCCGGAGGGCCGGCAGGCTACTTGAAAATCTCCCCCTTGGAGGCATCGCCCTCTTCGTCCAGGATTTGAACGCTGACCACGGTTCTCTGCGACGGCAGGCGCCACTTCCAGACCAGTTTTTTCTCCGGTGTGACCTCGATGAGATGGTGACTCCCCTGATAAAAAGAAATGACGGTATTCCCGTTGGCCAGCCGGTGCAGCCCGGTCATGAATCCCATCTTGAAATTCGATGGAGTTTCATAAGTTACGGTTGAAAATTGTTGATCCCGGCCCCGCGCCGGTGCCTGGAGGTCCGGGGCCCGGGCCGGACGGAGGTCAACAGCTAAGAGATTCCCCGTGCAACTGCCAGAAGTTTCCGTTTCCCCTCACCCAATGTTATTTTAGAGCGTCCCACTCTTTCCGGGTGGCCTTCGAATTCTGGTACTCCATCAGTATTTTCCAGCCTCCCTCCTTCACCAGCAATCCCTCGAAATGGATGTACTCCTTCCCGGGCTTTCCGTCGGCATCCACCGTGGAGTAGAGAAAGATGCCCGTTTCGTGCGCGGTGGTGTCGTCCCCGAGCCGCTGCGAAAACCGAAACTCCACGCTGGCTTTGATCTTGCCCGCCTTGGTGTCGAGGAATCCCGGTTTCCAACGCGCCAGGGCCTTGGAGAGCGGGGAGCTGGTTTTGGAGGTTCCCGACACCAAGACCCCTCGGGCATGGCAGGTCGCCTTGTAGCCCTCGAAGTCCCCTTCCCGCACCGCTCGCGACACTTCCGCCCAGTAGGCGTCCAGTTCCACCAGCCTATCCTTCTCGTCGGCTGCAAACGCGCCTTGCGCCCCGAGCAGCGAAGCCAACAGGACCTTTCCGATGATTGACACTGATTTCATGATGCGGATCCAGCTTGACGCCAACCTCAGGATTCGCCGCTCGAGCCCCCCGGTCAAGGAGGTCTACGCGTTCCAGGGCGAAAACGCGGCATGCCGGCCATGCCGACCGAGTTCCTGCAGACTCGTCTCGACTTTGCCGCGGAAGGAAAGCGCAGTGCACTCTCCCTGCACTGGTGGCACGGCGTTTCGCGCAAGGAGGTCTGATCCGCAATGGGCGCCCCGGTCAATCCACCGCGGGGGCCTCGGCGCGGATGAAGGTCGCCGTCTTGGTGGTTCCCAGGTTGAACTGCACGGTTGCGTTGCCGGTGCCGTCGGTGGTGACCTCGTTGCCGGCCTGCGCCCCGACCGTGGCGCCGGTGAGGGGGACGGGGTCGGCGTCCGGGTTGGTGAAGTCGAGATCGCCCGCCTCCGTGAGCTTGTAGTTGGTATTCGGCGCGCCGACGATGCTGGCCTCCGCATTGCCGGTGGCCGGATCATATGTGAACGACAATAATTCCAGGGCCGTCGTCGTCCCGGCAACCGCCTCGACGAGAACGTTGTCGACGTAGATGCGCGAGTCACAACAACCCGGCTGATTGACGCCCGCCGGGGAGGGGCCGGGAAATTGCCTGATGCTGCGGAGCGGGACATGCGGTGGTCTGAGCGGGTCTTGGGTTTCATTGGGGCGCGCATGCCGTTCCCCAGCTCACGGGGATGGCAAGTCGAAATGGGACGCAATCCCGCAACCCGGGAGCGGCGCTCCAACGTATCGCGGCCCCCGGGGTGACGGGAAATTCTCCGACGAGTATTTTCTGCGCAGCTGCAAAAGGAATTCATCGAGAAGGTGGACCGCTTCGGCTACGTATCAGAGCCTTGTCCGCCCCCATGGCCGACCTGCAGCCAAATGTCTTACTCGATCTGAATCATGCTCACCTCCCGGAACAAACTCGCCACCACCTTGCTACTCAGTATCTCCGCCCTGACGGCCCCGGCCGGCGCGGCCGGCATCAAATCCGTGTCGGCGGACCAGGCCCAGGAGGGAAATCCCGTTGCGCACGCTTTTGATTCCAGCGCGGAAACGAAGTGGGCCGCGGAGGGGCGCGGGCGATGGATTCAGTTCGAGCTGACGGAGCCGGTGGAGATTTCGCCGATCGGGATCGGGTTCGAGAGCGGGGAGCGGGACTACGCGTTCGATATTCGCACCTCGGACGACGGGAAGAAGTGGACCCCCGGGTTGACGTTCGAGAGCCGGGGACGGAAAGGCGTGGTGACCTACAAGATTCCCAGGACGAAGACGCGCTTTGTTCGCATCACGGTCTACGGCAGCAACGAAAACGAGTGGGCCAACATTCACACCATCCATGTTCCGGGCATCTCGCCCGACCCCAAGGCGGCTCCCGTCCCGCCCAAGGCCGGCAGCTACGTGGTGACGGAGTGGGCGAGCGATCCGTCCCTCGCGAACAGCGTCGGCATCTCGCTCGACGATCACGGCCGGGCCTACGTCGCGATCGCGAATCGCCGCAAGGAGAGCAGCCTCGACATCCGACATCACCAGGATCTCGTCAAGAAAGACCTCTCGCTCACCACCGTCGAAGAGCGCCGCGCATGGTACCGCGAGTACCTCACCGGGCAGAGCTGGATCCCGGACCGCAACAAGGACGGCAAGAAAGACTGGCGCGACCTCACCGTGCAGAAGGACCGCGTCATGCAGGTCGTGGACAAGGATGGTGACGGAAAAGGGGAGGTGATCCGCACCGTCGGCGAGTATCACAGCGAGGTGACCGGCATCGCTGCCGGCGTGCTGGCGGTGGACAACGACGTGTTCGTGGCGGTCGAACCGGACTTCCTTCGCTACGTCGACAAGGATGGCGACGGTTTCCCCGAAGAGAAGCACCTGGTCGCGACCGGTTTCCAGATTCACATGGGCCAGGGCGGCCACAACATGAGCGGGGTGGCGCTGGGCCCGGACGGCCGCGTCTACTGGTCGCTGGGCGACAAGGGGCACTTTGTGAAGACGAAGGAAGGCAAGACCTATCACATGCCCAATGCCGGGGGGATCTTCCGCTGCGAGATGGATGGATCGCAGGTGGAGCGCTTCTCGAGCGGCGAGCGAAATGCCCAGGAACTCGCTTTCGACCCCCACGGGAATCTCTTCAGCATGGACAACGACGGCGACTATCCGGGCGAGAAGGAGCGGGCGCTCTACATCACCGAGGGCAGCATGCACGGCTGGCGCCTGAACTGGCAGTGGCTGCGTAAACAGGACTTCACCCGCATCAGCGGGATCGCGGCTTTCAATCCGTGGATGGAGGAGCGGCTCTTCCTTCCCGACCGTGAAGACCACGCCGCCTACCTCACGCCCACGATCGGGAACTTCGGACCCGGCCCGTGTGGGTTCACTGCCAACCCCGGCACCGCCCTGAGCGCGGCCCTCGCGGACTGCTTCTTCATGACGAACAACGAGCACCGGGTGCGCGTCTTCAAGTTCAAGCCCAAGGGAGCCTTCTTTTCCTTCGAGGAGCTGGCGGCCATCAAGGGAGGCGTCGCCAATACCGGCCTCGCGATCGGACCGGACGGCGCGCTCTATTCCGGCTCCTACGGCGGGAAGCGGGGATCAATTTATCGTTTTGATGTTGCTGAAGCCGACCGGCATCCCGCCCGCGCGAAGACTCAGAGTCTTTTGAAGAGTTCCGCGAAGACAACGTCAGCTGAAGCCTTGGGCGGATGGCTCCATCATCCCGATCAGCGAGTGCGGATGAAAGGACAGTTCGAGCTGGTGCGACGCGGAGACGCAAAAATTTTTACGAGCACCCTGCAGCACGGAGACGGGTCACTCTTGGCGAAGCTGCACGCCGTCTGGGGAATCGGCCAATTCGCGCGAAAAGATCCGGCGTTCCTCTCGCACCTGGGAGCGGCGTGGAAGAGCGACGAACCGGAAATACTGGCGCAGGCCGCCAAGGTGACTGGCGAGACCCGCGGAGGGGACGCCAACCTGCCCGCCCTCCGCGCCGGCCTCACTCACGAGTCGCCCCGCGTGCGGTTTTTCTGCGCCATCGCGCTCGGAAACCGCGGTGACAAGGAGGCGGTCCCCGCCCTCGTGAAACTGCTGGAAACCGGCGGCGCCACCGATCCCTACCTGCGTCACGCCGCCGTGATGGGATTGACGGGAACGATGTCGGGCGAGGAACTCGCCAGGCTCAGCAGCCACGAGAGCCGCGCCGTGCGCCTCGGTGCGATCGTCGCCTCGCGTCGCCAGAAGGCCCCCGAAATTCGTGCCTTCCTGGGTGACAAGGACGAGCTGGTCCTGCTCGAAGCAGCCCGCGCCATTCACGACGATCAATCCATCCCGGAGGCGCTGGGCGATTTGTCGGGGCTCCTGGAGCGCCCCGGACTGCAGAACGAGTTCCTGATGCGCCGGGTCATCAACGCCGCCTTTCGTCACGGGTCCGGAACCGATCTGCAGCGGCTGGAGTCCTACCTGAAACGGGGCGAAGGCTCGGCAAAGTTGAAGCGGACCGCGCTGGCGTCGATGCTGTGGTGGTCGCAACCTCCCGTTCTCGATCCGGTGGAGGGCCGCTACCGCAAGCACGCCCCGCGCGATGACAAGGGGGTGCACGAGGCGATCGCGAGGCTCAAGCCGGTCATCATGGCCGACAACGATCTGCGGGAGGTATTGCTGAACGGGGTGTCAGTGCGCGGTGAGTCAAAGTGGCTGGAGGGGATCCAGGATGAATTCGCGAAGATGCCCGCCGCCCTGCAAATGCGTTTGCTCGACGCCCTGGCGAAGACGAAGTCGCCGGATCTCAAAGCGCTGGTGTTGAAAGCACTGGTATCGTCCGATTCAAAGGTAAAAGAGAAAGCACGCCAGTACGCGCAACAAACGGGGGTTCCCCTGCTCGACTTGTTGCTCGCCATTCTCGACGATCCGCGGCCGGTCGGCCAGGGCGAGGCGGTGAAACAACTGGCGAAGATCAAGGATGCGCGCGCCGAAAAGAAGTTGGCGAGCCTCGTGAAGGGCTATCGTGAAGGAATGGCTGCACCGGAGTGGAAACTGGAGCTGTGGGAAGCAGCCAGGTCGAAGGGCATCGAGCTGCCCGAAACGCCGGACCGACTCGAGCACGGGGGCGATGCGAACCGTGGGAAGACTCTCGTGATGACCCACGCCGCGGCGCAATGCATCCGGTGCCACCAGATCGGCAAGGACGGAAGCAATCTCGGACCGAATCTGACGAAGATCGGCAAGATGCGGGACCGGGCCCACCTGGTGGCCTCCATGTTGGAACCCAACAAGGAGATTTCGGAGGGCTTCGGGACGGTGCTGGTGAAAACCAAGGGCGGGAAGGAAGTGGCGGGTGTGCTCACCAAGAAGACCGAGAGCATCTGGATCATCACAAAGCCCGACAATACCAAGGAAATCGTGAATCCGAAGGACATCCTCAGCCACAGCCTGGGCTCCGCCATGCCCCCCATGGGAACGATCATGAAGCCGGAGGAAATCCGCGATGTGGTGGGTTACCTCGCCGGCCTGAAGTGAGGGAAAAGAGGAGGATTGGTATACGCGAGCGGCCGTCAGGTTGGCAACCGCTCCGGGCTGCCCTCCGATCACTTGCCCGTTGACCCCGATCGGAGTGCCGCTGTCCAGAAGGGCCAACTGATAGTCAGGCACACCGGCTCCATCGATCAACACGGATTCGCTGTAGTTCCCGGCGAAGACATAGATCGTTTGCTCGCGGCCGCTCGCGATAAAGCGAGCCCGGGCCTGAGTTGCAGCCAGGGACAAGGTCTTGAAGGGATTTGCAAAGGAACCATCGCCGCTCGAGGCATTCGCACCATCGACAAAGATGATGGAAGAGGTGCGCAGTCGAAAGAATCGGTCCGGCGTCGTCAGCGGCAGGTCGAGAGTCAGCATGCCGCTGACGAGAGCGGGTTTATCGGTCAGGATGGTCCAGGACCTGAGGTTTTCGGAGGACTCGAGGAGCCACTCGTCGATCGCCGCGGGCCAGGACAAGCGGACACTTTGTTCAATACGGCTGACCTCAAGGCTCGGCCCCGTTTGCGCAATCGCCGGCCCGGAGAGACCCGAGATCGCCACGACGGCGAGAACGGACAGGATAGCGCGCCGGCGAACGGCGGCGCTATGGGGGCAAACATCCATGCTGCATGCTAGTGTAGTCCGTCAAGCAGACTGGGTTTTATTCAATTTCTTCCGTCCCCGCTTCACCTTCTCAAGAATATCGCTGGCTGAAGCGGTCCAGACGAAAGGCTTCGGGCTGGCATTGTGGGCG
>CAUZKZ010000070.1:0-16203 GCA_963580345.1 Verrucomicrobiia bacterium
CACGCTGACTGGCGGTCAACTCGATCACTTGGGCCACTCTCATACTACAAGTATAGTAGTTTCAGATTAAAGGTCACTCTGTAAGGCGGACTACACTAGAACTCTCCCGCCAGGGGGTCTGGATCGAGGATCCCCAAATCGACCAGGAAGTAATCGGCGGCCCGCACGGTGACTTCGTAGTTTTGCTGGTGAGTGTTGAAGTTGAAGAAGGTGTGGCCGGCGTTCTCGAATTCCATGAGTTCGCAGGTGTTGTTTTTTTTTCGCGCGTAGCGCTTTGCGAACCTGGCGACCTGCTCGATCGGGACAAGGCCATCCTGGCGGGCGTGGAAGATCATGCAGGGAGGGAGTTCCGGTTGCGGGACGTACTCGGAGGGGCTGTATCGACCGGCTTCCTTTTCGGAGGGGAACAATTCGGCCCCGACGCCCTTGCGCGTGGTGTTGACGACCGGGCTGAAGAGGACCAGGGCAGCCGGCCGATATCCCTCGCCGGGTTGGTTGCCGATCTCAGGAAGGGTGGCGCAGCAGAGGGCGAGGTGCGCTCCGGAGCCGGCTCCGGCCGACACGATCTGCTCCGGGTTGATGCCGAGGATTCGTGCGTTCTTCTTCAGGAACAACTGCGCCATGGCGGCATCCTCGAGGGCGTCGATTGGACCGGTGCCGTAGGTGCTCTTGACGCGGTACTCGATGCTGAGCGTGACGGCGCCGCGTGCGGCGAAATGCAGGCAGTGCGGGACGAACTGGGTCGGCATCGAGATGTCCCACATTCCGCCGTGAAGAAAGAGGATGGCGGGAGCGTTGGCGCTCTTGGGATCGTGTTCGGGAGGAAAAAAGAAATGGGCCGCGAGGTCTCCGGAAGGGGAATTGAAGTAGATGAAGGAATGGGCGTCTTTCAGAAGTTCGCGGTCGCGGGCCTCACCAATGGGGGCTGCTTTGACTAATTGATCGATCACGTGGCAGGCAGATTTGACCGGAGGTGGTTTTGATTCTTCATTCCGGACCGAAGTTGTCCATAGTTTCCGTCATGATCCGACCGCTTTTCGCCATTTTGGGAGCAACTCTGCTGGCCGGGGATCTTTCGCCGGTCCGGGCGCAGGGTCCCGACCCCGCGCTTGGGCAAGCACTGCAGACGGTCTACCTGCAGTGGCGCAATGCGATGATTCAAAAGAACATCGCGCACTGGCAGGCCGTGACGGCAGGGCATCGCCAAGTTGCAGTGAGGAACCGGATATTCTCCGAGCGCCGGAATTTTGCGCAGTCGTTGTTCAATCTTCCGGCTGCGCCGCCCGATACGCGCAAGTTGAAGCTACTGGACGTGAAGGTGAAGGGCATGACTGCGAATGCCTTCTTCTTCGGACCGGTCGATTTTGAAGTGGGCGGGAAGCCCCCGGACAATCTCCTTGTCCTTTCGTTTGTGAAGGAAGGTGCGCGCTGGAAATACGACAAGGCCGACTACCTGAACCTGGCGGCTCTTCCGGAAGTTCGCAAGCAGCTTGCGGCCGGGCAGCTGGCCCACCTGAACCGGGGCGAGTTCGCGCCGACGGGGGTGGTTGACGGTCCGATGGTCAGGCTGCGCGGTCCGGTGAAGTACATCGCGAAAACCTATGTCTATTGCCCGGGGCGCGAAGTGCGCGTGAGCGTCAACAAGATCAGCCGGCACCTGTTCCAGAACACGAAGGGCGCCGAAATCGTGATCGGGGGTGCGAAGGACGGGCGCAACGAGGTGCAGTTTGCCATCAAGGAGCTTCCGGGAGGGCAGAAGTCGGAGCCCCTCACGGTTCGGGTCTACCTGCTCTCGGAAGTGCAGGGCGTGAAGCCGATCAAGATCTTCCAGTACCAGGTGGAAGAGAACGGGAAGGCGAAGCCCTTTGGGACCGTGTTTTTCAATGTGACGCCCGAGGTGGTGAAGCGGTTGATGGGGAAGTAGGGTTAAGTGTTAAGATTTAAGTCTTCGGGTGATGGGAGGTGTTTGAGGTTCGATAGGTGATGGGTGAGCTGGAGTGCGCTGGCCGGCTTTGCGAACGGGGTGGTGGCACGGCGGAGGATCAGTCGGCCCGATTTTGCTCCATGAGCGGAAAGCGCGCCGCCACGTTGAGGGGGTCGGGACTGGCAAGAGGAAGGGGCTTGCCCGTCGGATCGGCGTAATTGGGATAGGCGATGGGGACCACGGTGAGGCACACGGTCGGTTCGTTGTCGCGGCCGAGCTTGGCGGCATGAAGAATGTAGCCGCGGTGATCGATTTTGCTGAGATCAAAGGTGTGGCCCGCGGGGAAGACGGTGCCGGCCGGCTCGTCGCGGAAAGGAAGGAGAAGTTCGAGGATCACCGGGTAGGGACTCTGCTCGGCAAGCTCGTCGGTCTGGACGGTGGCCTGGGCGCGCACGGCGAGTCCGGGGTGGAAGAAGTCCTCGGCGGTGAGGGCCCGGGCGTGGGTAACGCGGAAGGACCCCACGACATAGCTCACAACCTCCGGATTCTTGAAGTTGGTGATGTAGTTGCGCTTGAAGTACCGGTTATGGGCCGCGAGTTGGTCGTCGGGCAAGCTGAAGAATCGGGAGAGAAGATCCTGGGCCTCGGCGCCGGAGCCGTCCGGAGCATTGAAGGGTTCGTAGGAATTCACCCGAGGGAGCCGCTTCAACTTGTGCAACAACTCGTAGTTGGCAGGGCGCTCCGGAAAGTTGAAGAGGTAAAGGCAGACGCTCCAGGTGGAGACCGCGAAGGCGGCGGCGAGGAGATTGGCGAGGATCCACCAGAACCAGGAAGGGCGGCGCTTGATGAACTTCTTGAGGTCGCCCTTGGCCACGGAGAAGAGGGGTATCCGGAGTTGAATCAGGCCGCGGGCGGGACCCTAGGAACACTTCGTGCCGTCGAGGGCGGGGTCGTAGCTTGGTTCTGTTCCTTCTTGCTTCGCCTCGAACGATGTTCCGCACCCACACGAGCGGGCTGCATTGGGATTGACGATCTTGAACCCGGAGTCGGAGAGGTCTTGAGAGAAATCGATGTGGCAGCCGCGCAGATACTCGAGGCAGTCGGGAGCGAGGAAGACGCGCACGCCCTCCTGCTCGATCACTTCGTCGCCTTCCTCGCGGTCGGCGACCTGCATGGTGTACTGCAGCCCGGCGCAGCCGCCGCGCTGGACCCCGAGACGGAGACCGGCCTCCGTGGCCGCCCCCTTCCGCGCGAGGAGGGCTTTGAGCTCCTGCACGGCGGTATCGGTGAGCGTGATCATGATCCCTGGTTCCCCGGTTGGGTTGGGGGGAAGATGCCGCAGGTAGGAGCAATTCGCCAGCGATTCTTTTCGAATGATCCCGCCGGTTCGGCCCGACGCGACGGAAGCTCCATCTCCCAAGCTCCAAATAATTTCCAGATCTCAGGGCCAAATTTCAAGGGGCGCCGTCAATCCCGGGGCGATGCCTGGAATTTGAAAACCGAGCCCTGGCCTTTTTTGGAGCTTGGAAGATGAGTTTTTTTTGCCCTGTCATGGGCGCCTGCCCGGCCTAGATTTCTCCGATGCCGTCCGTTCATGTCATGCCCGACGCACTGGCCAGCCAGGTGGCGGCGGGGGAGGTGGTGGAGCGGCCTGCCAGCGTGGTGAAAGAGTTGGTGGAGAACAGCCTCGATGCCGGCGCGAAAGAGGTGCGGGTGGAAATCCAGCGCGGTGGCGTGGCGCTCGTGAGGGTGGCGGACGACGGCTGTGGCATGAGCCGGGAGGACGCCCTGCTGAGCCTCGAGCGGCACGCCACCAGCAAGCTGCGGGACAAGGAGGAGCTCGCGACCATCACGACCCTGGGGTTCCGGGGGGAGGCCTTGCCGAGCATCGCCAGCGTGGCGCGGTTCCGGCTCACGACGCGGGAGCCGGACGCGGTGGAAGGGACCGAAATCACGGTGGAGGGCGGGAAGATGCGCGACGTCCGCGACGCCGGGAGTCCGCCGGGAACCACGGTGGAAGTCCGCGATCTTTTCTACAACATCCCGGCGCGGCGCAAATTCCTGCGCAGCGAAACGACCGAGGCGGCCCACATCGACCACCAGGTGAGACTGCACGCCCTGGCCTCTCCCGGCGCGCGCATGGTGCATCGCAAGGATGGACGGACCGCGCTGGATGTGGCTGCGACGAGCGATCGGAGGGTCCGCATCGCGGATCTATTCGGGCGCGAGTTGTTGCCGAAGCTGCGTGAGATCGCGCGGGTGGAGCACTCCGGGATGGCGGCGAGCGGGTATCTTTTGCCGGTGGAGGAGGCGCGCAAGAGCCGGCGCGGGCAGTATCTCTTTCTCAACGGCCGGCCGGTGGAGGACCGGGTGGTGTGGCGGGCCCTGGAGGAAGGGTTTCGCGGAGCGCTTCCGGCCGGACGGCATCCGGTGGCGTGGCTGTGGCTCGAATTGGATCCCTTCCTGGTGGATGTGAACGTGCATCCCGCCAAGCGCGAGGTGCGATTTCACCGGCCGGCCGAACTGCGGGGACTGATCCTGGAGGCAGTCGAGGGGGCCTTGCGCGGCAAGTCGAAGGCCGCAAGTCCGAAAGTCGAAGGTCACAGGTATGCAGGCGGTTCGGCTTCGCCGGGCCCTGAGTTGACCGGTGACAAGAGCTGGAGCAGCGAAGGGACGGTGGGAGGGGAGACGGTGGCGCCGCCGCGGAGGTGGCAGGCCGAGGCGCAGCCGGAGCTGGAAGAGGCGGAAGCACCGGCGGCCCCGGTCTTTCGGGTCGTGGGGGTGCTGGAGGGTCGCTACGTGGTGCTGGAAGCCAGCGACGGGTTGGTGTTGATGGAGGGCGAAGCGGCGCGGGAGCGGATTCTCTACGAGCGTTTCCTGGCGGGGGCGGCGCAGGGGGCGCCGGAATCGCAGGGTCTGCTGGTCCCGGTCCTGCTCGAACTGGAGGCGCGGGACGCCGACGTGGTGTTGCGAAACGCGGAAAATTTCCGGGAGGCCGGGATGGAGGTGGAATCCTTCGGCGGGATCACGGTGCAATTGCGCAGCCTGCCCGCCCTCCTATCCGACACGGACCCGAAGGCGCTCCTGCTGGATCTCGTGGACGAGATGGTGGCCAGCACCGAGAGCCGGGCGGGGCGGACTCTCACATTCGAGAAATTCGCCGGGGAACTCGCCAAGGTCGGCGCGCGCGGGGAGCGCTGCCGGGCCGACTCAGCCCCGGGCCTGCTGGATGCTCTCTTCGCCTGCGATCTGCCTTATTGCACCCCGGACGGGCGGCCGACCCTGGTCCAGTACTCCTCGGCGGAGCTGGCGAGAAAGTTCGGGAGATGAACTGATGCATGGCGGCGTCCCGGCCGCGATACGGTCCGCAGGAGCACCGAGCGCCAGAGTCGGTGGAGAATTCCGAACCCGGACTTGCGGAACGGGAGAGGCCTGTTACAAATCCGCCAGCGAATGGCCGGCAAGCTGACCTATAAAGAGGCAGGCGTTGATACGGTGAAGGCTGCGGCCCTGGTCGGCGATATCCGCACCCACGTGCAGCGGACTCAGCAGCAGAGGCAACTGATGGGTTCGTTCGGCCTCTTCGCGGCGGCCTACGAACTGAAGGGGTATCGCCAGCCGGTGATCGTGACCGGATGCGACGGGGTCGGGACGAAGCTGGAGGTGCAGCTGCAGCACGACCGCATCGAGGACGCGGGGAAGGATCTTGTCGCCATGAGCGTGAACGACATCCTGACGACCGGGGGCGATCCGTTGATGTTCCTCGATTACATCGGGCTGGCGCAATTGGATGAAGTGCGCGTGACGCGGCTGGTGGCGGGAATGGCCGATTATCTCGAGGCGTGCGGTTGTATCCTGGCGGGGGGAGAGACGGCCGAGATGCCGGGCGTGGTGCCGGAAGGAATGGTGGAGCTTTCCGGATTCTGTATCGGGTGCGTCGAGAAAGACGAGATGGTGGAGCCGGGAACGATCGCGGAAGGCGACGTCCTGTTGGGATTCGCCTCGGACGGGGTGCACGCCAACGGATGGAGCCTCATCCGGCGGGTGCTGGCGGAGAATCCCGGCGAATTTTCGGATGCCGACGTTCACGCCCTCCTGCCGCCGACGCGTCTCTATCACGACGTGGTCAGCGGCCTGAAGGGCGCCGGAATCCGGCCCAAAGCGATGGCGCACATCACCGGCGGGGGACTCCCCGAAAACCTGGAACGACTTTTCGACGGCCTGGGTTGCGCGCTGGAAGTGCCGGCTTGGGAAAATGAGGCCGTGCAGAAACTTCTGCGCCACGTCGATGACGACAGCCGCTGGCACACCTTTAACATGGGAATCGGATGGGTGGTGATCGTGGATCCCGCCCAGGCGGAGGCGGCGGCTGTGGCCGGCCCGGGCGGAGTGGTGCTCGGGGCGGTGGACGCCACTCCGGGAGTGCGCGTCACGCCCAAGCGATGAAACGCGCATGAGCGACCACCTGAATCACGAGTGCGGGATTGCGGTGGTTCGCCTGCGGAAACCTCTCGCCTACTTCCAGGATCGCTACGGGGACTGCCTGTGGGGGTTCAAGAAGCTTTTTCTCCTGATGGAGAAGCAGCACAACCGCGGCCAGGACGGGGTGGGGATCGGTTGCGCGAAGCTCTACATGAAGAAGGGGCAGCCCTATATCTTCCGGCGGCGGGACGCGGCGCGCGATTCGCTGGCGGGCATCTTCCGAAGTGAGTTGAAGCGCGTCAACAGGATGGCCCGGAAGGGCGTGGTGGACCTGGACGATCCGGAGCTCATGAAGCGCAAGTTCGACTTCGCCGGCGAGATCTTGATCGGACACCTGCGCTACGGGACCTCCGGGCAATTCGATTCCGGGTCGTGTCATCCCTACCTGCGCCGCAGCAACTGGCCGACGCGCACACTCATGGTGATGGGGAACTTCAATATGACCAACGCGCGCCACCTGAATGAGCAGTTGATCGAGCGCGGCCAGCACCCGGTCTTCGGGACCGACACGCAAACCGTGCAGGAGGAGATCGGCTTCCACCTCGACGAGGCCCACACCGACATCTACCGGCGGCTGCGGGACGAGGGAGTGCCGGGCCAGGAAATTCCGGACCGAATCTCGGAGGAACTGAACATCGTCAAGATCGTGAGCGAATCGGCGGAAGGATGGGACGGCGGCTACTCGATCTGCGGCGTGGTGGGCAACGGCGACGTGTTTGTCCTGCGCGATCCGCGGGGAATCCGGCCCTGCCACATGCTGGTCACCGACGAAGTGATCGCCTTCGCTTCGGAGCGCGTCCCCCTCATGACCGTCTTCGAGGCCGCGGCAGAGGAAGTCGCGCCGCTGGTGCCGGGCGTGGTGGTCACCATCAAGAGCGACGGAACGATGGGCGAGGGCCGCTTTACGGCGGAGTTGGAGCCCCAGCCGTGCTCCTTCGAGCGAATCTACTTCTCGCGCGGAAATGATCCCGGAATCTACCGGGAGCGCAAGGCGATGGGGGCCGCCCTCACGGAACAGGTCGTGGAGTCCATCGAAGGGGACTTCGCCAAGGCGGTCTTCGCCTTCATCCCGAACACCGCCGAGACGGCGTATTACGGGTTGATGGATGGCCTGCGCCAGTACCGCCGCGAGCAGGTTCGCGCCAACATCCTGCAAGCCTCCCGCAGCGGCGAGCTCGACGAGGATTTGCTCGACCGCCTCATCATGCGGAACTGGCCGCGGGGAGAAAAGATCGCCCACAAGGACATCAAGATGCGGACCTTCATCTCGCAGGAAAAGGGAAGGGCGCAGTTGGTCTCCCACGTCTACGACATCACCTATGGAGTCGTGGGGGAGGACGACGTCCTGGTGGTGCTGGACGATTCGATCGTGCGGGGAACCACTCTGAAAACGTCGATTCTCAAGATCCTGGCCCGCACCAACCCGCGCAAGATCGTGATCTGTTCGACCGCGCCGCAGATCCGCTACCCGGATTGCTACGGGATCGACATGTCGGAACTCGGCAAGTTCATCGCGTTCCAGGCCGCAGTGCGCCTCCTGGAGCGCGACGGCCAGCAGTTCCTGATCGAGGAGATCAACAACGAGTGCGTGGAAGAACTGCGGAAGCCGTGGGGAGAGATGCGCAACTGCGTCAAGCGCCTCTACGACCCGTTCAGTGCGGAGGAAATCTCGGCCGAGATCAGCCGCATGGTGTATCCCGAAGAAGGCGACTGGCGCGGGAAAGTCGAGGTCATGTTCCAGAACATCGAACACCTGCACGAGGCGATCGAAGGACCGTGCGGCGATTGGTACTTCACCGGCAACTACCCGACCCCGGGAGGCTATGCCACCGTGAACGCCGCTTTTGTGAACTGGCGCAAGGGGGTCGCGGGACGCAGTTACGATCTGCCGCTCTAGGGGCCGGTTTTTTTGGGTTTCCAAAAGAGAATTGGCTTTGCGTGCGAGAAGTTCCAGTCAAGGTGTGGGGTAGGAGTTCCACTGCACCATGAGCACCACGCACTTGGCCCGCGTCGTCGGGCTCATCTCTCTGATAGTACCCGCCGCCTCCGCCCAAATCAACTCCAGCTGGACCGGAGGTCTGCTGGGAGGATGGAGCAACGTTTTGAACTGGTCTGCCGCGGTCCCCTGTAATGCCGGCGGATTCACGTACAACGCCGTGATCCCGGGCGCGGCTGGAACAATTGTGAGCGGGGACATCTCGTGCACGGCCAATGGTTTGTCGATCATCGCCAACAATCCTTTGGGGGTGCTCACGCTGGATCCCCGCAACGGACTCACCAACGAGGGCGGCTCGCTGATCGCCACCAACCAGGCCACCTTCACGCCAATGTCAGCGGCGAGCCACTGAACATCGATCCACGGCTGACCTACCTGAATGACGGGGGCCGTCTTCACGCCAGCAATGGGGGCATCGTCAAGCTGTTCGCGGCCGACTACGAGGACAATGGAGGCGAATTCAAGGTCTTCGACACCAGTCGCTTTGAGCTGAGCTCGGTCACGATGCGGAACCTCTCGCTGGAAGTCGAAGACCTCGACACCAACCTGGACAACAACATCTTCCAGGTCACTGCAAGTTCGACCCTGGATGGTGTGCGCAATGAAGGAATGGTTGTGATCAACAATGCCACGACTCTCAGTCTCATGGGCGATCTGACCAACAATGGCATCGTTGACATTGCTTCCACGGGCTCTAACACGGTCCTTTCCATCAGCGATATTGGTGACGAGATCGTGGAGCTCAAGGGCACCGGCCGCCTGGTGCTCAATCATGCCACCATGGACCGGGTCGGGGGCAGCACGAATCACAAGCTGATCCAGGGAGCCGCGCACACCATCGAAGGGACCGGGTCGGTCGGCCTGGCTGCCATCATGTTCGAGAACCGGGGAAAGGTGAGTGCGAGCGTCGCCGGTGAGAAGATCACGATGGACACGCGCCTGGAGTTCACCGACAGCCTTCCGCTTCCTGCTCCCGACGCGAACTTCTTTGTGCGTTTCGGGTCCGATCCGGATGCGAGTCCGTGAGGGGCGGGCCGTTGATGGAGGAAAAGATCTGGCGGACTGAATTCGATAACCCATCCCGGTGAGGGGCAGTGGGGGGGCGAGATTGACCTTTCCGACGCGGCTGGGCCGGTGTCAGGATGGCAGCTGTAAAACACTGCCATGAATCTGCCTCGCTCTTCGTTCGCCCTCCTGCTCGGGGCTGCCCTCGCGGTCCACGCGCAGACTCTGTCGACCTGGGATGCCGGCGGGGTGACCCAGAACTGGAGCGAAGGCCTCAACTGGAACCCGGACGGGCCCCCATGCAACTCGAACTCCGAGAGCTTCCTGGCGCAAATCAACGCGGGGGCCGGGACCGTGATCGTGGACATCAACTGCACGGTCGATATCCTGGGATTGCAGGCGGGGACCGGACTGCAGATCGAGCCGGACATCACCCTCGAAGTGACCGACCGCGTCGCCAACGACGGTCAGATCACCGTGAAAGGCGGACCGGACTTTTCCGACTTCGAGGTTTCCGATGTGTTCGGTGACACGATGGTCGAATTGGAAGGGACGGGGCGGTTGGTGCTGGAGGCCGACAACGCCAGCATCGGGGGGCAGATCGACCACACCCTGGTGCACGATGGAGCGCACAGTATCGAGGGATTCGGAAATCTGGGGCGCAATCGGATAAACTTCGTGAACCGCGGCGGCATTTCTGCAGACGTGGCGGGGGAGACCCTCGTCCTCGAGCCGCGCGACAGCTTTGATCACGCCGGCGTGTTGAATGCCAAGGATGGCGGGATCCTCCGCCTCGAAGCCGCGACCTACACGGTCGACCCAGGGAGTTCCATGATCATTCATGACGGTTCCGAAATGCAGCTCACCGGCGTGACGATGCAGGGCGGAACCTTTCGAAAGAGCAACCTCGACGGGGATCTCTCCAACAACCGAGTGGTCGTGGTGGGAGGAACAACGTGGAGCGGCGCAATGAAAAACGAAGCAACGCTCGCGATTGCGACCGGGCAGCGGCTGACCTTGGATGAGGATGATCTCATCAATGACGGCGTGATCGCCCTGGAGGGGACCTCCAACACCAGCCTTTTCCTCGAAAACTCCGGGGACATGGAGATGGTGATCTCAGGCCAGGGAAAGATCGTTCTCGACGGCCCGAACGACAGTCTGACCGGAGATGCCGATGTTACTCTCATCCAAGAGAGTCTGCACCGGATCGAGGGAGGAGGGAAATTGGGTAACGGGCTATTGAACTTCATCAACAAGGGAACCGTGGTGGCGAACGACCCTGCCACCCGCCTCGAGATCGATCCCCGCGGGACCTGGGTGAACCAGGGCGGGACGGTGGCGGCCCGGGACGGGGGAAGCGTGGTTCTGTTCGACGGAGAGTATTCGAAGGTCGGGTCCGGCGGTTACGAGATCGGGGACGGTTCGGAGATTCTCCTGAATGGCGCGGTCGTTTCCGGCGGCGATTTCCTGGCGGACGATCAGAACGCCGACATCAGTGACAACCTCGTGACGATCAGCGGGGGCTCGACGAGCTCCGATCTGACGAGCACCGCCAAGGTCGTTGTCGAGCGTGGACACGACCTGAATGTGTCGGGCGGCAACTTTGTCGACAACGGGGTGGTGGAGCTACAGGGCTCCGGCATCACTTCGAGGCTGTTCATTCGTGACGATGACGATCAGGAGGTCACGATTTCGGGCAGCGGGGTGGTGCTGCTGGACGACCCGCGGGACGAGATTGCGGGAACGAGCAACCACCGGCTCATTCATGAAAACGGGCACCTCATCGTTGGGGAGGGCGTGGTGGGGGGCAACACGATCAACATCACAAACCGGGGAACGATTCGGGCGGACCGCAGCGGAGCGATCCTCGAAGTCGAACCCGCGGGTGAATTCCTGAACGACGGGGGATTGGTGGAGGTTTTGAACGGGGCTGTGCTCCAGCTCTTCGGAGGGATCTTCTCGGCGACGCCGGGCGGTTCCTACCGGGTGGGTGACGGCTCGCGAATCGAGTTGTCGTCCGCGACTCTGGATTCGATGACGTTGGAGATCGATGATCAGGATGCGTCCATCGACAACAACAAGGTGGTGGTAACCGGGGCCACCACCTTCACGGATGTCGTGAACAACGGGCGGTTGGAGCTGAACAACGGGCAACTCCTCACGGTGTCGGAGGGGAGCTTGACGAACAACGGGGTCATCGAGCTGAAGTCGACGGGAAACACCACGACCATCCTGGTTACGGACCTCGGGGCAGGTGTTCCCCTCGAACTCAATGGCACCGGACGCCTCCTGCTTGATGGGCCCGACCGGGTGGGGGGACGGAACGGACAGGTTCTGGTCCATGGCGCGGACCATGCCGTCGAAGGAGCCGGCTTTTTTGGAGGCAACCAGCTCAATATCACGCACCGGGGATTGCTGAGCGCGAATCTCTCCGGGGAGACACTGGAGTTGGAACCCGGCAGTTCGTTCATGAACGACGGCGGCCGGGTCAGGGCGGAGAACGGAGGGATCCTGTTGTTTAGCCGGGGAACTTTCGAAGCGGTTAATGGTGGGGAGTACAAGATCTTCGACAACTCGCCCTTCCAGTTGAGTCAAGCGACCATGAAGAATTTGACCCTCGCGGTGGCGGACGGGGATTTGAATCTGCAGACCAACGTGGTGGAGGTGGTGGGCTTGTCGGAACTCCAGGACGTCGTGAATGAGGCCACGCTACGGGTCAACGACGGGCAGGTACTGCGGGTTACGGCCGGGAATCTGACCAACAATGGAGTGGTCGAGTTGGCCTCGACTGGGTCGTTCACGACCTTCGGGTTCAACGCTCCTGGATCGGCGACCCAGGAACTCAACGGCACCGGCCGGCTTATTCTCGATGACGAGCGGGAACTGGTGAACGGATTGAACGGAGTGCCGCTCATTCACGGACCGGATCATACCATTGAAGGATTTGGGGCGCTCGGAGCGAACCTGCTTCACCTGACCAATCGCGGGACGATTTCGGCCAACGTCGCAGGGCAGACCTTGCTGATCAACGATGACGAGAACGCCGGGATGGAAAATGAAAGCACAGTGCAGGCGATTGGGGGCGGAGTTCTTGAGTTTCAGGATGGAGTTCGTCAGAAGGCGGGTCTTCTCCTGGTGGATGCTGCAAGCTCGGCCGACCTCCTGGGAACTCTCGACCAGACCGGCGGGACGACTCGGGTGAACGGAATCCTCGGTGCGAACTCGGTGGCCCTGAGCGGAGGAATCCTGGAAGGAACCGGGACGGTGGAGGCCCCGGTGACGGCAACCTCGACCGGGACGGTGAGCCCCGGAAACTCGGTGGGGACGCTCGAGATCGACGGAGGCGCGACTTTCAACGATGGATCCGTCCTGCGGATCGAGATCGCCTCGGCTGCGTCCGCTGATTTGCTGGAGGTGACCGGGGGCGGGGTCGTAGTGAGTCTTGCCACCCTCCGACTGGACTACTCCGGAGGGGAAGGGGACATCCTGCCCGAGGACCAGATCACGATCCTGACCACCAGCGGAGGCGGCGTGAGCGGTGAGTTCGCGAACGCCCCGGACGGGAGGCGGCTGGCTACCAGCAACGGCAACGCCAATTTTGTCGTGACCTACCAGCCCAGTGCGATCGTGCTCTCGGGCTTCAGCACCGATCCGATCTCGCGGACCAACCAGGAGGTCGTGACTGACGTTCTCACCGAGCCGGGCGGTCCCTATGAAGGGGAAACGGATCTCGCCATCATCGGAATCGGGGCCGATCCCGATGGCGATCGCGACGAGAACATCTTCGAGCTGTGGCAGGGCGCCGACCCTGCCAGCGCGGGCAGTCAGCCCGCGGGTGCGGTCTTGAAGGTGGTCGACAATGGAGGAACGGACTTCGGGGCCTTCGAGATCGAGGTCGACTCCGCGATGGACGACGCCCTCGTGATCGATGTGGACCTGTCCTTCGATCTCGTCAACTGGCGCGATATCGGCGAGACCCGGGCGGTGCTTTCCGACGCGGGGGGAGTGCGTCGGCTTGAATTCACGGATCTCGTCCCTCTCCCGGGGCCGCTGGCGGAGTTCTTCGTCCGCTTTACGGCTGATCCGAACGAGTCGCCGTGACGGCCCCGCCGGGGATGACTCAGGCCAGTTCGATCCCGACCGGGCAGTGGTCGGAGCCTTCGATCTCCGGGTGAATGGTGGCGGACACCACGCGGTCCATGAACTGGTCCGATACGCCCCAGTAGTCCAGCCGCCATCCCACGTTGCGGGCGCGGGCCTGGGAACGGAAGGACCACCAGGAGTAGGCATCGGTCTGGTCCGGATAGAAGTGCCGGAAGGAGTCGGTGAACCCCGCCTCCAGGAGCTTGGTGAAGCTGGCCCGTTCCTGGTCGGAAAAGCCCGCCGAGTTACGGTTCTCCTTCGGACGCGCGATGTCGATCTCCTGGTGGGCGACATTCAGATCCCCGCACCAGATGACCGGCTTCCGGCGGGTCTTGGCGAGGTGCACGAGGTAGTTGCGGAAGGCCTCGTCCCACGCGAGCCGGTGGTCGAGGCGGCGCAGGCCGTCCTGCGCGTTGGGAGTGTAGACGTTGACGAGCACGAAGTCGGGGTACTCCGCCGCGATGACGCGCCCTTCCGTGTCGAGTTCGTCGACTCCCAAGTCATTGAACACGTCGAGGGGTTCCTCGCGTGTGAAGATTGCGGTGCCGGAGTAGCCTTTTTTCTCGGCGGAATTCCAGTAGTTCCTGTAGGCGCCAAGAGCGAGAGGGAGTTCGACCTGCTCGGGGCGGGCCTTGGTCTCCTGCAGGCAGAGGATGTCGGGCTTTTCGGCGAGCATCGATTCGGCTGCGCCCTTGGTCAGCGCGGCCCGGATGCCGTTGACGTTCCAGGAGAGGAGTTTCATAACGGCGGTGAGGAGTGAAGGGGAAGGAGGCGGGGAGCAAACGAAAAAGCCGCGGGTTCCTCGGAACGCCGCGGCTTTTGAAATCCTGGGGAAAAGAGATCAACGCTTGGAGAACTGGAAGCGCTTGCGGGCACCGGGTTGGCCGGCTTTCTTGCGCTCCTTGGCGCGGGGGTCGCGACGGAGGAGGCCCGCGACTTTCAGCTTGCCGCGCAATTCGGGATCCATCCGCGTGAGAGACCGGGCCACCGCGAGCTTGATGGCGCCGGCCTGACCCTGCAGGCCGCTGCCATGCACCACCGCCTTGAGGTCGAACTTGTTGATAAGATTCGCTTCCTGGAACGGAGCGAGGACCTGGTTCTGCAGCGGCAAGGTGGCAAAGTATTCTTCGAAGTCGCGGCCGTTGATGATGATCTTGCCGGATCCTTCGGTGAGCCAGACGCGGGCCACCGCGGTTTTGCGGCGTCCTGTCGCGGTGTGGGTAGCTTCGTTGACTGCCATGGGAGATTTCAAGGTTAACGGGCAGGGCCGGGCTTACAGTTCGTATGGCTCGGGTTGCTGGGCCTCCTGCTGGTGCTCCGGTCCGGCGTAGACGTGGAGCTTGCGAAACTGAGCGCGGCCGAGGCGGGTGTGGGGGATCATTCCCCGCACGGCGCGCTCGACAAGAAGCTCCGGTTTGCGGGCGCGAACCTTTTTTGGGGTCTCGACCTTCAGTCCGCCGACGTAGCCGGAGAAGCTGGTGTAGATCTTCTGCAATTCCTTGTTGCCGGAGAGGCGCACCTTGGCGGCATTGATGATCACGACGTGATCGCCGGTGTCGATGTGGGTCGTGAAGATTGGCTTGTGCTTCCCGCGGAGGAGGTGGGCCGCTTCCACCGCGACTTTGCCGAGGATCTGCTCAGCGGCATCGATGACGTACCACTTGCGTTCGACGTCGGAGGGCTTGGCTGAGAAGGTCTTCATTTTCAGGCGGTCGTTGGGGGAGATCCCGGTGACGGAAAGGGCGCGAAAATTAGGAGCGGGCTCCCTTGGTGTCAACGTTAAACTCCCGGCCCGAAGGTGCCAGTCCGCATCATTTACAACCGCGAAGGGATCCGAAGAGACCCGGTGGCGGGAGCGCAGGCGCGAGCACCCGGCCTCGGGAGGGGTGCAGACCACGACCGAGGAGGGCGAAATCTGCCCCGCGGGCGGCTCTCCGGGCGCCTCGATTCGGGGCCGTTTGCAGCCGTTTCGGTGCACCCTTCTTCGGCGCACAACCCTCGAAAAATCGGGATTCGGAGAGGAGATAAGGATTGCGGGAGGGAGAAAATGGAGGATGATGCGCAGGCGTTCGCAAGTGCGGCCGCAGAACCGAGTAGAGAACTTATCGCAGGACCACCAAGAAGACGACGGGGCGGACGCAGGCGCCGCCGGACCGAGTACAGCGGCCCAAAAAAGGGGGCCGATGGGGAGGACAAGGCCGTCGAAATCGAGGGCACCATTTCGGCTGTCCTGGCGGGAACCATGTTCAAGGTGAAACTGGCCAGCGAACACGAAGTCCTGGCGCATATCTCGGGCAAGATGCGGAAGCGCTTCATTCGTCTGGTGGTTGGTGACAGGGTCAAGATGGAGATGTCTCCCTACGACACCTCCAAGGCCCGCATCGTCTACCGGATCGGGTAACCGGTCGGGGGGGGTCACCTAAAACCCCTATTTTATAGCCTTTTTAGCACAAACTCTCCGAGTTTCATGTCAATGCCAACACTTTTTCCATCCGGTCTCAAAAGTCCCTGCTGATTCACCCTGCCTTGGTGACGGGCGATCCTGGCGCCCGTGCGGGGGCTTCCTGCTTGCCTTGGCGGCGGGTCCGACACCAGCATTGAGGAGCCATGAAAACACTCCTGACTCCCAGCTTCTTTTTGTCCGACGAGC
>CAUZKZ010000071.1:0-16195 GCA_963580345.1 Verrucomicrobiia bacterium
CCCTCCAACCCTTGGAATCACGGGGGTTTGGTCAGAACGAAAATGCGTAAAACGTTGATTTACAGCCATGGGGCGATATTCGATAACAAATTGAATCCGCCAGTCTCTTAAGCCTGCATTAAGAATAAAGTAACTCACTTGCGGGATTGCCGCCCTTCCGGGGGCAGGATTGAGCTTGACGTCGAACCAATCGAGGGGTTTGGTTCAATGTCTGAAAACCCGGATTGTTAGAGCTGGTTCATGCCCGCGCCCGCGCGCGGGGCGTTCCCGCACGGCATCACCATTTTGGCACGACCATGATCCTACCTCCACCAAGAATTGAGAATCTTACGGCGAAGGGTTCGAAGGACGCCTATGAATTCACGGTGACGCCGGAGGTGCCCATCGGCTGTTTTGCCGCTCTCATGCTCTGGCTCCCGCAGGGATACGAGTTGAAATTCTATGACCGGTTCTATCCGGGCCCGAGGGACGTCGGGGCCTTCGTCTCTGTCCAGCGGAGCGAGACGAAGTACATCTACCAGGTGAGTCAACACGGTTGGAATACGGGGTGGCTGAACCAGAGCGCGGAGCTCCTGGCCGCCTGGCTGGCCCTGAACATGAACAACTGGAATCCCTCCAGTAATCGCCCTCCGCATTTCACCGTGAAAAAGGCCTCGGTCTCGGCCAGGACCTGAGGCGGCGGTGACCGGCCGGGAATGGCGCGGATCTCGATGAGGGTCCTCCGGCCCGGCCCGCTCAGACCAGCTCGTTCAGCAAGTTCTTGTGCGGGCGGGGGATCACGACCTTGTTCACGAGGAGGCCCTTTTCGGACACCAGGGCGGCCCCGGCGTCGACCGCGGTCTGCACGGCGGAGACGCTGCCGGTCAGGGTGGCGAAGGCCTTGCCGCCGAGCGCCATGGCGAGGCGGAGTTCGATGAGCTGCACGTCCGCGGCCTTGGCGGCGGCGTCGGCTGCTTCGATCAGGGAGGTGACCGAGAAGGACTCGATGACGCCCAGGGCATCCAGTTTATCGACCGGATTAGCCCCCGAGATGGCGGGGAAGACGCTGGGATCGATGTTGGACAGGACGGCGGAATCAATGACGGCTCCCTCGCTGACCTCGACACCCGCCGCGACCGAAGATTGCACGTCGGCGACAGATCCGCCGACCATCACCATGTATTTGCCGGAGCAGATCGAGCGGGCCAGGAGCATCTCGACATTGGCGGCTTTGAGCATTTCGTCGGTGGAGGAATAACCGCTCGCGATGCTGGACAGTTCGACGATCCCGATGGCGTTCTTGGTCATGGAGGTTGATTGGCTAGTGTTCGATCGTGATGGCGCCGTTCACGGCGGTGACGGTGCCGTCGATGCTGGAGTGAATGCGGGCGGCGAGTTTTCCTTCGGGAATGTCAGCCACCACCTGGCCTTTCCTGACCTTGTCGCCGGGCGCCACCACGGCTTCGGCCGGGGCGCCGATATGCTGGCTGAGCGGGAGGGTGACCTTGCGGGCGTCGTAATCGATATCGTGCCAGGGGGCGGGAACGTCGTATTTCTTCACGCCCAGTTTTTGCATGAGAGCGTTGAGCGGCACGTGCCGTCCGGGCTCCATAGGGTGGGCCTTGATCTCTTCGGTGGGGCCGAGCCAGCGCTCCAGGCCGGCATCCTTGCGATCCGCGATGGCCTGATCGCAGGCCTCCTTCGGGAAGAGATCCTCCGGACAGGCGTAGAGGGTGCAGAGCCCGCAGGAACAGCAGAGGTCGGCCCACTTGCTCCAGTTGTGCTTGCCGGAGGCGGTGAATCCGAGGGTGCGCATAACCTTGTGGGGCTGCACATCGTAGCCCAGGAGATAACGCGGGCAGAACTCGGTGCAGTAACTGCACTGGTCGCAGGCCGACTTGCCGATGCGGTGCATGACCTTGTTGGGGGTCACCACGCGTTGCACGAGACGGTGCTCGGTGGGCAGGACGATCAGGCCGCCGGTGGTCTTGGTGACCGGCTGGGAAAGGTCCTCCTGGATCTTGCCCATCATGAGGCCTCCCACGAAGACGGTGTAGTCCCTTGTGGTGGCACCGCCGGCGAGATCGATCAGTTCCTGCAGAGTGATCCCGACCGGCACGGCGAGGCTCATGGGAGTCTGGACCTCTCCGGTGACGGTCAGGATTTTCTGCGTGACGGGCCGGCCTTCGATGGCCTCTGCCATATTGTAGAGGGTCTCGGAGTTGTGGACCACGGCCCCCACTTGCAGCGGAATTCCTCCGGCGGGAATCAGCCGGCCGGTGCATTCGTACACCAGCACGAACTCGTCGCCAGCCGGGTAGTAGTCTCCGAAGAGCTGGATCTTGATGTCCTTGCTGCTGGTGGCATTCTCGAGGGCCGCCACCGCCTTGGCGCGCTTGGCCTTGATTCCGAAGATGGCCTTGTCGGCGCCGGTGGCCTGCATGGAGATCTCCATGCCCATGATGACCTGGTCGACGAAGGTTTCGGTGAGTTCGGCGTCCTTGTGGAGAAGCGGCTCGCACTCCGCGCCGTTGGCGAGGACGTAGTCGACTTCGGCCTCCAGCTTGACGTGGGTGGGGAAGCCGGCTCCACCCGCTCCCACCACGCCTGCTTCGCGAACCGCTTTGAGAATATCCATGAAATGCTCGTCCTTGAGTGTTCCGGGAGGGTCGGATTGCGTGCCGCGTTTCGGTCAGGGGCAAGCATCCCGGCCCGGGCGGAGGCGATCTGAGGGCCTCGACTGCAGCGAGTCAAGGGTCGAGAGCTTCCGGGACCGGGCCGGGCCACGATAACCGGTGCCGGGCCCACGGGGAAGCCAATCGATTTTTCCTTCCTGACGGCCCGGCGTGGCGGTTGAAGGAGGCCCGGAGGCAGGCGGCGGGCAGGGAGGCCCGCGCCACGGGACCGGCGGAAACCGCTGCCGGCAAAAGCGAGGGACCGTCCGCGGGGGGCCAGACCCATCGCGGCGGGGCGCTCCGAACTCCCGGTTCGTCTGGAGCGACTATTTCACGCTATCGGCCGGGAAGCCCATTTGCGTTACGAGAACTTTCGCTGCGTTGGCGCGAAGCGTCGCAAAGGCTTTCTCCGCAGCGATCTGGGAGCCACCATCGCGGCTGCAAGCCCCGCCGCCTCGTGCTCAGGCATAGCTCATGCGGGCTCTGGTCAGTTGGAGGTCGCGCGAGAGCGGGCGGACGGGGCGGATGCCGACCTCCTTCAGGACGGCATGGTAGGCCTTGACGGCCTCCTCAGGTCCAATCTCGTCCTCCACGATGCGGCGCAGAAACTCGATGAAGGCGAGCGGGTGCTCGGATAGATTGATCTTCCGGCCGAAGAGCGCCGCGCGTCCGCCGTGTCTCTTCACATCGTGGATCAACTGGAAGGCGTCGCGGGTAGTGCCGGCGCTGCCACCCATCACGCCCACGATCACGCCCGGATCGTAACACACCAACTCCTCGAGAGCCTCGGGACTGTGATAGGGAATCTTGAGGAAGAGCGGGCGTCCCTTTTCCGTCACGCCCGCAAGGGTGCGCACGATGTGGTCGTTCAGGAACGACGCCACCTTCTTGGGCGGCATGTCGGGATCAACGTTCGGATCGAAGACCTCCAGGAAATGCCGGAAGTTCTTCCGCTCCGCCTCGATCCGGAAGGAGTGGTAGTCTTCCAGGGAGCGGTAGTCCCAGTCCATGTCGTTGGTGAAGGTGATCGAATACAGGCCCAGGTCGGCGCCGGGTGCCGGCTTGGAGTGTTCGTCGGTCAGGGCTCCATACTTGATGTGATCGATCGTGGCCGACCGGAAGGGCCGCGACGGATGGGTCGGATACTTGCCCCCGCGGACCACCCAAATGTCCGAGGTGTCGTTGGCCCGCGCCGCCGGAGTGATGCGGGTATTCGCCAGAAGTTTCTCCTTGATGACGATCTGCTCAACGTTCGAAGCGGAGAGCAGCATGATGTCAACCAGTCCCTGCTGGATGACCTCGCGGATCTGGGCCCGGTAGCTCTCGAGCGTCTTGAAGGAGCCGACCGACTCGCAATAGTTGGTGGCGTCGCCCTCCCGCACCGGCCCCGGGGCGGTGATCCCGAAGGCCATGTCGGCGTCCTTCGCATCGGCCAGAATGAAGTCCTTCGAGCCGGAGCCGGCCCGCATCCGGGCCACTTTTTCATCCAGCGATTTAATCATGATGGCACGCCTCCACGCGGCAGCTTCTCACAAAGACCGGGTGGGTGACAATGCATGTTCGTCGCTCATGCCGCCAAGTCACTCCCCGAAGAGGTCCATCTGAGGGCTGTTGGCCTCCGGGAAGGTTTTCTCCTTGGAAGCCTGCTGCGCCTTACGGGGCCTTTTCGCCTCGGGACGAGCCGCGGACATTTCGAGGTGGCTCAGAATCTCCTTGGCGCGGTCGATGATGGGCTTGGGCAGGCCGGCCAGCTTGGCGACCTGGATGCCGTAGCTCTTGTCGGCGGGTCCGGGCAGGATTTTGCGGAGGAAGATAATGTCGTCGTTCCACTCGCGGACCGCTACGTTGTGGTTCTCGACGGCATCCTTCGTATTGGCGAGGTCGCAGAGCTCGTGGTAGTGCGTGGCGAAGAGGGCGCGGCACTGGATGATGTCGTGGAGGTGTTCCGCCACCGACCAGGCGATGGAGAGGCCGTCGAAGGTGGCGGTGCCGCGTCCAATCTCGTCGAGGATGACGAGGCTGCGGTCGGTGGCATTGTTGACGATGAGAGAGGTCTCGTTCATTTCGACCATGAAGGTCGATTGCCCGCGGGCCAGGTCGTCGCTGGCACCGACCCGGCAGAAGATGCGGTCCACGAGCCCGATGCGGGCCGACTTGGCGGGAACGTAAGCACCGATTTGGGCCATCAGGACGATGAGGGCGACCTGGCGGATGTAGGTCGACTTGCCGGCCATGTTGGGGCCGGTTATGATGAGGAGGCGGGCCGTGTCGTGATCGAGCCACGAGTCGTTGGGAACGAACTTTTCCTCCACGAGGGTTTGTTCGAGGACGGGGTGGCGGCCGTCGGTGATCTCGAGATGGCGGGAGTCGTCGAGGAAGGGGCGGGTGTGCTGGTAGAGCTGGGCGGTCTCGGCGAAACCGAGCAGGACATCCAGGGTGGCGAGGGCGTCGGCGGTCTGCTGCAGCTCGTCGAGGTGCTCGTTGATTTCGCCGCGGAGCTTGAGAAATTCCTCGTACTCGAGTCGCTTGGCGCGCTCGTCGGCGCCGAGGACCTTGTTCTCGACCTCCTTCAGGCCGGGCGTGACGAAGCGCTCGGCATTGGCCATGGTCTGCTTGCGCCGGTAGTCGTCGGGGACCTTGGCGAGGTTGGCCTTGGTGACTTCGATGAAGTAGCCGAAGACGTTGTTGAACTTGATCTTGAGGGATTCGATCCCGGTGCGTCGGCGCTCGGACTTCTGGAGTTGCGCGATCCACTCCTTGCCGTCGCGCGAGGCGTCGCGGAAGTCGTCGAGTTGGGCGCTGAATCCGTCGCGAATGAGGCCGCCGTCTTTTGGGGAGACGGGGGGTTCGTCTACCAGGGCGGAGTCCAGGAGCTCCACGAGATTTGGAAATTCGTGGAGATTCCGGAGGATTTGGGATTGGAGGGTCGGGACCGGAGAGTGGCTTGCGGCTCCCTCCTCCGGGCTGTCCCCGACCGGGACGGTTGCGGCGCGGTTTTGGGCGGGGCGCCTGGAAAGGGCGGCCACGTCCTCTTTCAGAGTGGGGATTTGGGTCAGGGAAGTTTGGAGCGCCTGGAGGTCGCGGGGGTTGCCGGAGCCCTGGGCCAGCCGGCTGGTGCAGCGCTCGATGTCCCGGATATTCTTGAGGCCCTCCCGGCACTTGGAGAGGAGGAAGGGCTCGGCGAGGAAGCTTTCGATCAAATCGTGGCGGGATTCGAGAATCTCCCGATCCGAGATGGGGTGCAGGATCCAGTCGCGAAGCTTGCGCGCACCCATCGGAGTGGCGGTGCGGTCGAGGACGCCGAGCAGGGTGTGCTGGCGGCCGGAGCGGGAGTCGACGAGGTCGAGGTTGGTTTGCGAAGCGGTGTCGATCGAGACCTGTTCGCCGAACTTGCGCACGGCGAGTCCGCGAAGGTGATCGCAGGAGCGGCGGAGCTGGAGGGAGAGGTAGTGGAGGATGGCGCCGGCGGCGCAGAGGGCCGGGTTCATGCCGGCACATCCGAATCCGTCGAGCGACTGCACCTTGAAATGGTCGCGCAGGGTGTGAACGGCCTGGTCCAGCAGGAACGCGTAGCCGTCGTAGGACAGGATGTGGCGCAGCCCCCCGAATTCCTGCAGTTGTTCGTCCGAGATGAGGAGCTCGGAGGGCGAGAGGCGCGTCAATTCGTCTTCGAGTTGCTGGAGATCGGGAAACTCCGCCACCGTGAATTCGCCGGTGGAGTGATCGACCACGGCGAGTCCGAAGGTTCCCCTGGCCTCGCTGACGGCGGCGAGGTAATTGTGGCGGCGGTCGTCGAGGAGCGAGAGGTTGTCGACGGTCCCGGCCGAGATGATCTGGCTGATCTCGCGATCCACGATTTTGCCGGGGACGGGTTCGGAGGTTTGCTCCCCGATCGCCACCCTCTTACCCGCTTTGATGAGTTTTGAGATATAGGCCTCGGCGGCGTGATGCGGGACGCCGCACATGGGAACGCCGCCCCGCTTGGTGAGGGCCACGTTGAGGAGGCCGGCGGCTTCCTTGGCGTCCTCGAAAAACATCTCGTAAAAGTCGCCGAGGCGGTAAAAGAGCAGGACATCGGCGGGCAGGGAACGGCGCATGGCCTGATACTGCGCCATCATGGGCGTGAGATTGCCTTGCTTGGTGGCGGCCACGGGGGAGATTTAAACCCTGAATCCGATTTCGCCAAGGCTGCGACGGGCACCGGGGACGGGAAGGACCCAAAGTTGTTCACAAAAATTGTTATTGGGGAGCAGTGGTGGTAGTGTGGAGCGAGTTGAAGCAAGGCTGGTTAGCGGTGGTTGGAGCAGTGGCAATGTCGAGTGGCGATGCCATGGCGGCAGAACGCGTGTGGAACCAGGGCAAGGCCAAGGCGATGATTTCGCAGGTCCTGGCGGTAGAGAAAAAGAAGAACCGCTCCTGGAACCGGATTCCGTGGCGAACCAGCGCCGGCAACGCCGCGAACGAGGCCCGGGAAACCGGCCGGCCGATCCTGGTGTTTTTCTTTGTCGAGCAGAGCGGTCCGCCGCTGGAGCGGTGCTGCCTGGAAGGCCGGCTGCTCAGGACGCACGTGCTCTCGAACTCCACGGTTCTTTCCCTCATCAAGGCGAACTATATTCCGGTGAAGGTAAAGCTCCAGAGAGGGAAGAACTTCCCTCTTACGTGGCCCGCCTTGAAACGCTGGGCGACCGCCTTCAAGTTCGTGGACGGGAGCGGGTTCGCCGGCTGCTCGGTGGTGAGCGCGGATTTGCAGATCGAGTACTGTAACAGCGGCTCCGCCAGGCTGTGGGAGTTGTTCGACTCGCGGGCCTACGATGCAAAGAAATTTGCCGGGCAGCTCGAACGAGCGGCCTCGCGGGTCACCGAGGAGCGCTCTCTCCGGGTGCAAAGAGGCATCAGCGATTTCGAACGCCAGAGGGAGCTCCAGAGCTTTCGGCGCGGCGTGGTGAAAGCGGTGCGCAGCGAGAACAATTCGCGGCTCCCACCCAGGGGGTATTCCCTCGAGCAGGCCGTGGAATTGTTGCAAATGGCCGGTGTGCAGCGAAAAACCGCCGGTACGAAGTAGCCGGCGCGAAGATGGTGGCGGGAGGTTGACAAAATCGGCCCGCTTGGGGAGTAGTGAGGGCGTCATGAAGAATGAGTCACTACAAAAGCTGTTCGCTTTGGCTGCGGCTGCCGGAATGATTGGCCTGGCGCCCGTCTCTCAGGCGGCGGAGGACGAGGAGGAGACCCCTCTCGCGGAGCAAATGGATGAGATCAGCAGTTCGCTGAAGTCCCTGCGCCGGCTGAAGCGGGACCCGGATCGCTGGGGCAAGAGCGCCGCCGCGATCGAAAAAGGAGCGGCGGCGCTCATCAAGGCCTTGGCCTTCACCCCGAAGGAAATCGAGGCTCTGCCCGCCGGACCTGCGAAGACCAAGGCTCTTGCCGATTCGCGCCGCCTGATGGGACTGACCCTGGCGGGGCTCTCCGAGCTGCAGCTGGCCTTCATGGCCAAGGACGAGGCCAAGGTGGAAGCGGCCATCGAGAAGCTCAAGGAAATCAAGGCCGAGGCCCACGAGAAATACAACAAGGATGAGTAGTCCCCGGCGCCGAAAACTTTAAGACCTAAGACCGAAGAGGTGCGGAGGGATCCGCGCCTTTTTTGGTTGATGGAAAAAGGGGAGCCGGCTCCGCACGGCACACTACCCAACCGGGCCGGAAGTCGCGCGTGCCGGCGAGAGAGGTTGATGCGGACCTTCGTTCCCGGAGGCGCCTTCCTGCAAAGTCCACGACCACTCCCGGGTTCGGGGAGCGGTCAGCGCTCGATGTTGACGGGCGTGCCGACGCCGGTCATGGAGTAGACGGTGGAGGCCACCGAGGACGGCATGCGGACGCAGCCGTGGGAGGCCGGGTAGCGCGGAACGCGGCCCTTGTGCATCCCGATCCCGCTCCAGGTCAGGCGCATCCAGTAGGGCATGGAGGCCCCTTTGAAGTTGCCGCCTGCCGGGATATTGTCCTTCTTCGAATCCGCATTGGATTTGTGAACCTTGCCGGACGCATTGTATATCGTGCCGTAAAGGTTGGAGCGTTTCTCACTCAGAATCTTTTCCACGATCTTGTAGTTGCCGGGGGGGGTGGGGAACTTCGACTTGCCCGAGGCAATCGGGTAGTCCATCGCGATCTGTTCCCCGTTGTAGAGAATGGCGCGTTGCATCCCGAGATCGATCTTCACGCGGGCATTGCTGGAATTCGTTTGCGCCAGGACGCTGTTGTCACGGTAGACGTTGTAGGTCTTGGGATAGGACGGTTCGGCCGTGAAGTGAACGTAGGAGCCGGGCGGGTGCGGATTCACCCATTTGGCTTTCAGAATTTCCTTCTGATCGGGGTTTGGCTTCGGGGCGATGGCGCAACTCGAACTGACGACAACGACGGCCAGCAGTGCCACGGATTGGAGAGTTTTGGCTGGGTTCATGAATGGAACGGGCCTTGGGACGGCGCGAAATTAGCTTTGTTCTTCCGATTTCTCAAGCCTCGGGTCGACCCGATCTCTGGCAGGCGGGGCACCAGGCCGTGCTGCGGGACGCGATGGTACTACGATCGAGGTAGGATCGGCAGCGGGGGCAGGTCCCTCCGGGCTTCCAGCGGTGTTGGAACAGCCAGCTGGCGGGCGGAACCTGCTCGACATAGCGGCCCGGGGAGAAGCCCTCCGCCCCCGCCCGCGGGGCATTCCTATCAGCAACATGACGCAAAGCCCCGCGGCAGACCTGCCGGGAGACGCGGCGGAGGAGACCGGCCTCGAGGTCGCCGGCCGGAGTGGCGGGGTGGCAGGGGAGGCGCCAGCAAATCTCGTCCGCCATCCAGTTCCCGACGCCGGGAAAGGCCGATTGGTCGAGGAGGAGGGCCTTGATGGCGGTGCCCGCCCGCCGCGTCGTGAGCCGCTCGAGGTGGGCGCGGGTGAAGCGCCGGTCGAGAACTTGGGGCGGCAGATCGGCCCACGGATCTTCGACCGACTGGTGCAGGTAGACGCGGCCGAACTGACGATAGTCGGAATAGACCAGGGAAAGCTTTCCGGTGCGAAGCACGAAGTGATCATGCCTTGCCGCGGGATGGCCGGGTGGGGCGAGGACGAGGCGGCCGGACATGCCGAGGTGCAGTTCGAGGTGAAGCGACATCCCGGGGTCAGGTTTCAAGTTTGCCGATCCAGGTTTCCGGGACCTGCGCACCGCGGTGGTGAACGAGAAGAGGAGGCGTTTGCCGTGGGTGCGGCTGGCGGCGAGGGTCTTGTCCGAGAGCGCTGGTTCGATCTCGGCGGCAGGAGTGTCACGGAAGATGCGGGTGCGCGGATGCGTGTCGATCGCGATGATCCGCTCTCCGATTCCCGGTTCCCAGATGCGCCGGGCGAGTTCGACTTCGGCTAACTCAGGCATCTTCAGTGAACACTGAACACTTTCCCGAAACCACTACTTCTCCCTCGCCCTTTTCAACAACGTCCCGGTCTCCTTGTTTCCCGGCTCCAGGGATTCTGCGCGCTTCAGGAGCGCGGCGGCCGGAGCGAGGTTCTTTTTCTGGTCGATCCAAATCCGGGCCAGTTCCCGAAGGGCGCGGGCGGCTTTGGCGGGTTGCTCGGGGGGGATGCCACGGATGGCGTCCCGCAGGCGGCTCTCGGCGGCGGCGAGGTCTCCTGCCTTGCGGAGGGAGCCGGCGAACTCGAGTTGGAAATCGGCATCGAGGTAGGCTTTGGCGCCGGGGTCTTTCGAGTCGCGCGCGAGGGCCTCGGCCTGGCGAAAGAGGCGGGCGGCGGCGGCGGTGTCCCCGTCCCGCAGGGTGGCGATGGCGAGGCGGGCCGCGATGGCGGGGCTGTCGGGATGATCGAAGCGCGCTTTCTCGAGAAGGAGACGGGCTTTGTGGGGCTTTTCGAGGTCGAGGTACTGGTTGGCGAGTTCCAGGAAGTTTTCCGGCGCTCCCCCTGCGATGCGCAGAACCTCCGCGTTGTGGAAGAGGGCTTTTTCCGGTTGCTCGTGGCGCCCGAAGTACTGCGCGAGGGCGCGGTGGGCGAGAACCTGGTCGGGGTCGATCTGGAGCGTCTGGTGGAGGGTTGCGAGGCCGGCCTCCTCTTCCTGGGCGTAAATCTGCAGGAGGCCCAGGCGGGTGCGAAGCGCCAGGGAGTCGGGTTGAATCTCGACGTGTTTCTGCAGGACCGCGATGGCCTCCTCGAGCCGTCCCGTCTTGCGGTAATAATCGGAGGCGCTGCGTGCCGCGAACTCGATCCCGACCCCGGTCTCGACCGTTTTCTCGGCGATCATGTCGAGGCGTTCTTTGAGCTCCGGGGAGTCACCGTCGAGCAGGGTGCGGGCGATGGGACCGAGCGCCATCCAGTGATCCGGCCCGGCCCCCTCCGCCTCGAACTGGGCATTAAAGAGTGCCAGGGATTTTTCGCGCTCCCCGCGATTCTCGTGAAGATTGATGAGGCGGCTGAAGATGGCGCCCGTGTTGGGAAAGCGCTGATTGGCGGTTTGGAGGATCTCGGTGGAAGATTTTTGCGCCACCGCGTCGCGGCCGGCATGTTGCTCGAGGAAGTCGGCGTAGTAGAGTTGCGAGGGGAGGTGAGCGGGTTGCGCCTTCGCGTAGCCTCGCAGCGTTTTCGAGGCAGCGGGAAGATCATCATCGATCAGCTGGAGATCGGCGGCCTTGCGCGCCACCGGAAAGGAGTCCGCGTCCGCCTTGAGAGCCGCTTCGTAGTGCTCCCGGGCCGCCCCGGTATCGCCTTCCACTTCCGCAAAGACGCCCCTGGCGTAGCGGGCCAGGTTCTTTTCCATCGCGCCCGGCTCCCCGCACGCGGAGCCGGCGAGGATGAGCACCAGGAGGAATCGTGGGGTGGGAGCGACCGTCATGGACCGCCGCCACCATAGCCGATGCAGGCGCGGCGGCAAGTCATGACGGCTCTGTCACTACTTCACCTTCAGTGTCCCGAACATGAGCTGCCCGTGGCCCGGGTAGGTGCAGACGTAGGGGTAATCTCCCGGCTGGGCGGGGGCGGTGAAGTAGAGCGTGAAGCGCCGGCCGGGTGCCACCTGGGGGGTGGAGGCCAGGACGGCGGGGATGTCGGGCACGAAGTTCCGTTCGATGGCCCTGGGGCCGAGCTCCAAGCTGGCGGCGACGACTTCCTGGCGGGTGCCGGGCTTCACCACCGCGAGGTTGTGCATCAATCCGTCCGGGTCGTTGTTGGTCAGGACGATCGCCACCGATTCCCCGGCCTTGGCCTCCACGACCTCCTTGTCGAACTTCATACCGCGCTTCACGCCGATCGGGATTTGGCGGGCCTGCTCGTAGCCCTCCGGCACGAGCCGCGCCGGTTGCTTGCTCAGGCCGTCCATTTCGGCGCGCTCCTTCTCGTCGGTGATCTTGGCGAGCGATTCCTTGCGGAAATTCTCGATGAACCCGCCGAAGCTGGCGCCGCCCTTGAAGTTCCGGGACTTGGCAAACCAGGTGAAGTACTCCTTGCGCATCGCGGGCGTCCAGCCGTCGGAGACGTTCTTGAGCGCGTAGGCGTAGTAAATCTGCTGCCGCTGTGGGTTGTTGGCTTTCTGGTTCAGGAAGGTCTTGCCGTAATTTCCCGATCGCTTGAGAAGGCCGTCGTCGATCTCGATCTCCTCCAGGCCGGTGGCCTCCTGGCTGAGCAGCGGGACGGTCTTGGCCACCACCTCGGGGGACTTGAGATAGACCAGCATCGCCACCAGATCGCGGTTGAGCGCGTCGGTCCGCGCCGGGTAGAGCGGATTGATGGCAGTGATCACGCTCTTGGCGGTGGCTTCGTCCGGGGCACCCATGCGAATGAAGCAGAGCGAGAGAATGCGCAGGGTATCGAGTTGCTGGACCTCGTTCATCTTGGCGATTGGGAACTGGCCCAGGGCTTTGATGAGGGGCATCTGCATGCTCACATCGCCCTGGCGGGAGAGGGCCAGGAGGGCCCCGAGCGCGATCGGCAGCTTCTTCTCCGCGAGGGCTTGCTTTGACCAGTCACTGACCGGCTGGTGTTCGAGCGCAACGCGGGCGGCGTAGCGGATGAAGCGGTCCTCGTGACCAAGGTTCGGCCAGATCTTGGAGAGCGCGCCGGGCACCGCCTGACCATGGAATTTCTCCATCTCCTTGCGCAGCCGGCGAAGGTGGGCGGCCAGCTTGTTTCCGGCGTGGCTCGGCTCGGTCGGTTCCTTTCCCTTGTAGGTGACGCGATAGAGCGCCGAGTTGGTTCCGCGTCCGCCCACCGCGAAGTAGAAGTTGCCGTCCTTGCCGATCACGCCGTCGGTCACGTTGAGCGGCACCCCGGTCACGAACTCCTCCTTGGTGGCGAGGTAGGTCGATCCGGTGGGCGTGAGGTGCATGGCGTAGATCGTTCCGTAGGTCCAGTCGAAGGCGTAGATGGCGTTCTGGTACTTGGCGGGGAACTTCGCGCCGCGTCCGGACATGACGCCGGTGGGGCATCCGGGGCCGACGTCGAGAGCAGGCGGGAGAACGTCGGGGTACCAGACCGGGAACTTGCCGGTGCCGGTGCGCCAGCCGAATTCGCTCCCGCTCGTGCAGTGATAGATCCGGGTGGGCCGGTACCAGGGCGTCCCGCTGTCCCACTCCATGTCGGAGTCGTAGGTGAACATTTCGCCGTCGGAGTTGAAGGCCACGTCGTACTGGTTGCGAAAGCCGGTCGAGAAGAGGCTCCATTGCTTGCCCTCGGGATCGGTTTGCGCGATCCAGCCGCCGGGGGCGCGAATGCTGCGGGCGTGGCCGCGGGCGTCCGGCATGCGTGGAAGGAGCTGGTCCTCCTTGTAGTTGGGCACAACCGCGAACTTCTCGGGATCGGGGATGGGGGTGTGGTTTCCGCCCAGCACGAAGAGAGATTCCCCGTCGGGGGAGAGCACCACGGCGTGGGGTCCGTGTTCGCCGCCACCCTTGATCTTGCGCAGAGACTGCACCTTGTCGAGTTGATCGTCGTTGTTGGTATCGGTGACGCGATAGAGCCCGGCGCCGTTGCCGCCCACGCTGCCTTCGTTCACGCAGACGTAGAGGCTATCGAAGGCCCAAAGCATTCCGTGGGCACCGCTGATTTCGACCGGCACTTTCTCGACCCTGAGGGCCTCGCCTAGGGTGACACGCCAGACGCCCTGCTTGCCCTGGTCGCTGCAGTAGAGGCGGCCCTTGTCGTCGACCGCCATGGAGACCCACGAGCCCTGCTGGCCCTTGGGCACGGTGTAGAGCTTCTCCACTTCGAATCCTTCCGGATGGACGGTGGCGCCGTCCTTGGTGGCGGCGATGAGGGTGCTCTTGGCGACGAGCTGGCCGGAGAAGACCGGGCCCCACGGTTGCATGCCCATGGGGCCGTGCACGAATGGCTCGCGCCAGCCGGTGGTGTCGATGCTGGGGGCCATCCATCCGGTGCGGAGCTGGTCGCTCACTTTCCAGCTCTCGTCCGTGACGATGCGTGCCTTCTTCCCTTTTTCGCTCTGGAGCTCCAACTGGACCGCAACTCCTGCGGTGGCGCCTTCATTTCCGGCTCGCACCGCCAGGACATTGTCGCCGCGGTGCAAGTGCTTCGCCACATCGAACTCGTAACGTTTCTCCCACTTGTTGCCGGTGCCCACATGCTGGCCGTTCACAAAGGCGATGAAATCGTTGTCGGCCGTGATGGTGAGCTTGGCGGACTTCACGTCGGTGGCGCTGGTCCATTGCTTCCGGAAGTAGATCGTCTGTCCGCTCTTCGCCTCCTTGGAGATCCAGAGCCACTTTGGGGTGGCGTCCTTGGCGGCGGCGTCCTTGGCGGGCTTCGGATTGGCGATGGTCCGGAATGTGGACCGGGCACGGGTCTGCGCCTTGGACTTCGATCCTCCCGCGTGGCGGCTGAGGACGATGTCCTTGACCTCCACCTTCACTGGTCCGCCGGCGTCGACCTTGCCTTTGAAGAGCGTTTCCGGGGACCCCGGCAGAGCGGATGCGAGAAGGGCGAGAGTGGCGGTAGTGAGCAGGGCTGATTTCATGTGGCGTGCGATTGAGTCCAGAGTCCAGAGGTCGTAGCGAAGTGGGCCGCCGGGGTAAAGTCGCGTTTCCGGGAGCGCCCGCCGTCCCCTGGAAATGTGATCAGGAGGGCGATTCAGCTCCGGAACCGGCCGCGCCGGCAAACCCGCGAAGTGGGCCCAGGCACGCAAAAAGGGATGCCGAGGCATCCCCTTGTGGAGTTCGGGCCGCGATGCCACATCGGGCTGCCGCGAGCCGCGGCAGGTCCGGACCACTGCCAGGGGCAGCAGCTACGGAGAAACTTACGACTTGTAACGCAAGCGCTTCTTGTGGCGGTTGGCTTTCATCCGCTTCTTGCGCTTGTGCTTGTTGATCTTGGTTTTACGACGTTTCTTGAGCGAGCCCATTGTGCTTGTCAGGGTTCAGGATTTGGGGATCAGGGGAAAAAGCTAACAGCGAATCTCTAGGGAACAATCTTGTTGAGAGGATATTCGATGATTCCTTCGGCGCCGAGGTCCTTGAGGTCGGGAATGAGGTGGCGCGCCACGGATTCCTCGATGATGGTTTCGAGGGCAACCCAGCCTTCCTCCGCGAGGGGGCTGACGGTGGGGCGCCGCAGGGAGGGAAGGCGGATCAGAACCTGCGGCAACAAGGCTTTCGGAAGGTTGAGCTTCAGGCCGACCTTGTCGCGTGCATTCAGGGCAGCCTGGATCATCAAGACCATGCGCTCCATCTTCTGGCGCTTCCACTCGTCGGCGAGGGCCGCCTTCGAGGCGTAAAAGTGCGGGAAGGAGACCAGCAGTTCGTCCACGATGCGGAGCTGGTTGGCGCGGAGGGAGGATCCCGTCTCGGTCACATCCACGATGGCGTCCACCAGGTCGGGGACCTTCACTTCGGTGGCGCCCCACGAAAACTCCACGTCGGCCGTGACGCCCTTTTCCGCGAGGTAGCGCTTCGTGATGCCGACCGCTTCGGTGGCGATGCGTTTGCCCTCGAGATCGGCCGGCGTTTTGATGGTCGAATTCTCGGGCACCAACAGGACCCAGCGGGTGGGACGCACCGAGGCCCGCGAGTAGGGAAGCTCGGCGAGGTCCTCCAGATCCGCGCCGTTTTCGTAAACCCAGTCGTATCCGGTGATGCCGCAATCCAGAAATCCATCGTCGATGTATTGCCCGATCTCCTGGGCGCGGATCATGTAGATATCGAGTTCGGGATCTTCGGAAGCGGGCCGCAAGCCCCGCGAAGAACTGTACACCTCGTAGCCTGCCTTCTCGAGGAGGGCGAGGGTCGGTTCTTGCAGGCTGCCCTTGGGGAGAGCCAGCCGCAGCGTGTTGGCGGATTCGGTCACGGGAATGCTTCCGCGTCAGTGCGAAAGGGGCGAGGGTTTTACCTCCGAATCTCCGCGAAGCAACGCTAATCTGGGCACGGGCGTCTCCCGGCCAGGGCGATTGGCTGGTTAGGTCGTGAATGGGCATGCCGTGCGGAGTAGGGCGAGGGCTTTGCCGGGATAGCTGGCGTAGTGGTCCAGCGCAGCATTGAGCGACTCAAACTCATCCAGCGGGATC
>CAUZKZ010000072.1:0-16138 GCA_963580345.1 Verrucomicrobiia bacterium
ACCAAAGCAAATCGTAGTTGTGGGGGAGACCTTTCGAGTCCGACCCCTGAAAAACAGGGGTCCGCTCCCTCAAATCTTCCCGAATCGTGAAAGTCGGGCTAACTCCCCGGTGCGCGCTCCTTGAAACCGGTCCTGCGAAGCGAGAGAGAATGTGGCCGCTACCCTTGCAGGGATTTCAGCACGGCCTCCAGGCTGTCGCGGGCATCTCCAAACAACATGCGGGTGTTCTCCTTGTAGAAGAGCGGGTTTTCGACCCCGGCGTAACCGGTCGCCATGGAGCGCTTTAGAACGATGGTGGTTTTTCCTTTCCAGCATTCAAGGACCGGCATGCCGGCGATGGGACTGTCGGCGTCTTCCTGGGCAGAAGGGTTCACGATGTCGTTGGCGCCGATCACGATCGAGACGTCGATGTCCGGGAAGTCGTCGTTGATCTCGTCCATCTCGAAGACAATGTCGTAGGGAACTTTGGCTTCGGCGAGGAGGACGTTCATGTGGCCAGGCATCCGGCCCGCCACCGGATGAATCCCAAAGCGGACCTTGACGCTGTTTTCGCGGAGATACTTCACCATCTCGTTGACGGTGTGCTGGGCCTGCGCCACCGCCATCCCGTAACCCGGAATGATCATGACCTCCTTCGCGGCCGAGAGGAGTTCGGCGGTTTCTTCAGGTGTCACGGCCACCACCTCACCCTGCTCGCCCGCGGGCGCCGATGCGGCGCCGCCGCCCGCCGTGCCGAATCCGCCCGCGATCACCGAGAGGAACTTGCGATTCATGGCGCGGCACATGATGTAGCTCAGGATGGCGCCGCTCGAACCGACCAGGGCGCCCACCACGATGAGAAGGTCGCTCTCGAGCATGAATCCGGTGGCCGCGGCCGCCCACCCCGAGTAGCTGTTCAGCATCGAGACCACCACCGGCATGTCGGCCCCGCCGATGGCCATCACCATGTGCACTCCGAAGAGCAGGGCGATGACCGTCATGATGATGAGTGGCGCGAGCCCGCCCCCCTCCTCGGCCTGCTGCACGAACATCACTCCAAATACGATCGCGAGGATGAGGAGGCCGAGGTTGAGCCAGTGCCGCGCCGGCAGGGTGAGCGGTTTTCCCCCGATTTTTCCGCTCAGTTTGCCGAAGGCGATCACGGATCCCGAAAACGTCACAGCGCCGATCAGGATCCCGAGATAAACCTCGATGTCGTGAATGGTCTTTTCGGCGGCGGAAAAGTCGTGGACCCTCTCGGCATTGAGGAAGGTCGCGAAGCCCACCAGGGTGGCCGCGAGGCCGACCAGGCTGTGCAGGATCGCAACCAGTTCGGGCATCTGCGTCATTTGCACTCTGCGAGCGAGGACGAAGCCGATGGTGCCGCCGATGGCGAGCCCGCCCACCATGATGGCGTAATTTCTCTCGACGAGGGCCACCGTGGCCAGGAGGGCGATCGCCATCCCCAGCATCCCATAGAGATTGCCGCGCCGCGCGGTTTCCTGGTTGCTCAGCCCCCCCAGGGCGAGAATGAACAGGATGATTGCTCCGAGATACGAGACGTTTGCGAGTCCTTCAGTCATGGCACAACTCTATCCTTTGCGGAACATCTCCAGCATCCGGTGCGTCACGGCAAAGCCTCCGAAAATATTGATGCTGGTGATGAGGATTGCCACGCCGGCCAGCCACTTGATCAAGGACACCTCCGCAGAGACCTGCAAGAGCGCTCCGATGACGATGATGCTGCTGATGGCGTTGGTGACGCTCATGAGCGGGGTGTGCAGCGCCGGGGTGACGTTCCAGATCACCATGTAGCCGACGAAGCAGGCCAGGACGAAGACCGTGAAGTGCTCCATGAACGACGCCGGGGCAACCAGACCAACCCCCAGCAGGGCCGCGCCCCCGAGGAGGAAGGGCAGGAGAATTCCCAGCACGGAGGGAGGGGCGGGCCCGCTCTCGACCGGCCGGGCGGGGGCCGCTTTGGGCCGACCGCTGACCTCGGGTCTCACGGAAAGTTTCGGGGCGGGCGGCGGCCAGGTAATCTCGCCGTCCTTGATGACAGTCGCCCCGCGGATGACCTCGTCTTCCATGTCCACGTTGATCGTGCCGTCCTTCTCCGGGCACAGATCGGTGAGGAGGTGCCGCAGGTTGGTGGCGTAGAGCTGGCTCGATTGCGTGGCGAGGCGGCTGGGAAGGTCGGTATAGCCGATCAGCGTGACGCCGTGTTTCTTCACCACCCTTCCGGCTTCGGTGAGTGAGCAGTTGCCGCCCTGCTCGGCGGCGAGATCCACCACCACGCTGCCATCCCGCATGGTCTTGACCATCGCCTCTGTGATCAATTCGGGCGCGGGTTTGCCGGGGATGAGCGCGGTGGTGATGATGATATCGACCTCCATGGCCTGGCGGGCGAAGAGATCCATTTCCGCCTTGATGAACTCCTCGCTCATGACCTTGGCGTATCCGCCTTCCCCTGTCCCGTCCTCACCCTCCTCAAACTCGAGCATCAGGAACTCGGCATCCATGCTCTCGACCTGTTCCTTCACCTCGGGGCGGGTATCGAAGGCGCGCACGATGGCGCCCATACTCTTGGCGGCCCCGACCGCGGCGAGGCCCGCGACTCCTGCGCCGATCACGAGCACCCTGGCGGGCGGCACTTTTCCGGCGGCGGTGATCTGTCCGGTGAAGAAGCGTCCAAAGTACTGCGCCGCTTCCACGACGGCCCGGTAGCCGGCGATGTTGGCCATCGAACTGAGCGCATCGAGTTTCTGTGCCCGCGAGATCCGCGGCACGCTGTCCATCGCGATGACGGTTGCCTTGCGTGCCGCGAGGCGCCTCATGAAATCCTCGTTCTGCGCAGGCCAGATGAAGCTCACCAAGAGCTTTCCCTCGCCGAGCAGCTCCACCTCGTCGACCCCGGCCTTGTGATGCCTCTCGGGGGCGCGCACCTTGAAGATGAGGTCGGATGACGCCCACAGGCTCCGGACGTCGTCGACCACCCGGACGCCCGCCTCCTTGTAGGCTTCGTCCGAAAAATTGGCCTCCATTCCCGCCCCGCATTCGATGCTCACCGAAAACCCCAACTTCTGCAATTGCTCGGCTACCTCCGGGGTGGTGGCGACGCGGCGTTCTCCTTCGTGAATCTCCTTCGGTACTCCGATTTGCATCTCTTCTCCTGAACCCGGCAGGGCGAGCGGAGAATAGACGCTGAACCTATCATGTCGAGCGAGGCGTGGCGGCTGCCTTTCAAGCGCCTCGCCCAAATACCACCGAGCCAGCACCCTGTCCCGTCGCCCGGGCGCAAACCCCGGGAATGACGAATGCCAGTTCGAAGAGGTCCGCTGGAACTCCTCATCGGCTTGACGCCTGAAAAGCGCCGCGACCGGTATCTATGCGAGCGCGGCCTTCTCGGCCTCCAGCAGTTCCCTGACCCTGGACTTGAGGTCCTCTGCCGCGATCTCACCCTTTTCGACTTTCGCGAGGAGGTTGCGCTGGGCCTGGTAATCGGGGTTCTCGACTCCGGCCTTGGACTGCAGGAGGCGCCAGGCCTTGCGCCGCTCCGTGCAGAACAGGACGACCTGGCGGCTGACTGCCACGTGCTGCTTCCTGCCCCCGAGATCCGCCACGATATAGACCTCGAAGTCGGGGACGTAGGCGCGGTGCGCGGGATCGAAGACGTGGCGCTTCACCACGTCATCCTGCGTGATGCAGGCCAGAATGTCGTCGAGGTGAATGAGTGCGCCGGCATCCGCCTCGGAGATCTTCTTGAGGTGCTTGCGGAAGCGCGCCTCGGTCATGGCCCAGTGCGCGACGGTGTAGTTGTATCTTTCCTTGTCGCTGTAGGCGGCCTCCCACCAGTCGTTCTTGATCGACGGGTTGCCCTTCAGGTCGAGGCACTCGTGGTGAAGCTCGGAGACCTGCGGGTCGAAGACGAACTCCGGCATGCCGCGGGAGTCGCGCGCCAGCTTGGCCTGGAGGGCGGACTTGTCGTCGGCCACTCCGTGCTCCGGCTGGCAGGTGGTGTAGGCCTGGAAAAAGGCCGTGCCACGGTACTCGAGGCCGTCGAGGAGGCACTTGTACATCTTGGCGGCGTTGGCCATGGAGACCTGCGCGATGTAGGGCGAGCCGTGGCCGGAAGTCAGGATTTCCGCCACCGATTTCTTCTCGGTGAGCTTGCCCTGCGAAGCGCGGCCGTACTGGTTCATGTCGTAGCCCCCCAGCATATTGGAGCTGTCGGAATTCTGGCCGCCGGTATTCGAGTAGACCTGCGTGTCGAGCATCATGCCTTTCACGTTGGGGCGGTTCTGCAGGATGACCTTGCTCAGGTTCTGGAAGCCGATGTCGCCGAGGGCGCCGTCTCCGCCGATGATCCAGACCTTGGGAAGCTCCCGGATCTCGTCGTCGCTCATGATGTTGTCGGTGAGGTGGGTCAGGTCCCAGTAGTCCTGCGCGGTGAATTCCTCCCCGGGATCGAGGAGCTTGTCGGCAAGACGTTCGGGAGCGACGGAGCGCTTGGCGTGGGTGAGTTGCAGCGACTCCGCGAGCAGCCACGAGATGGTGGCCCCGTCCTGGAAGAGCGAGTTCATCCACGGATACGGGTGCGGGTTGGAGGGCGGGGTGGATCCGTAGACCGTGTTGCAGCCGGTGGAGGCCCCCATGAACATGGTCGACATCCCGTTCGCCATGCGGCCTTCGGTGGCCTGCAGCGACTTGTGATTGAAGGCGTCGAGGTTCATCACCTCGCACAGCCCATCGACGATCTCGAAGTCGCTGATTTCTCCGTGGGCCGCGAGGCGGGAATCGGTGTCCTCCTCGCTCTCGCCGCCGAGATTCATCACGACGTGGGCGAAAGCCCGCTTCAGGAGTTCGTACTGGTCCGCATCCCGCTCCTTCAGATCTTCGAGGAGCTGCGCGCCCTTGAGCTTGAGCTGGCCGGCCTTCTCGTAGAGCCGGGCCGCTTTCTTGTGGTAGATCGGTCGCATGTAGGCCTCGGTCACGGAGGCCACCGCGCGCAGGATCGACTTCTCGCCGCAGCCCGCGCAGGCCCCGTCGCCGGACACCAGCGCCTCGTAATTGCGGCGCACCATGAGGTGGTTGCGCAGGGCCGCGGGCCGGGAATCCTCCGGCGCCTCGTCGTCGTAAAGGCCGAGAAACTTCTGCGGCGTGTCGGGCAGGAGGCGCGAGAAGACCTGCGCCCCGGTGAGAGTCTGGTTGAGCTCCTCGGTGTCGGGCACCATCACGAGCGCGCCGTGATCGCCGCACTGCTCGACGCACTCCCCGCATCCCTTGCAGAGATCCGAAACGAAGATGGAAAAGATCCCGCCCTGCCCGGGGGTCTTCTTCTCGAGCGACTTGTAGATGGCGGGGACCTTGTTATAGGCGATGGGGACCACCTCCAGGATGGCGCCGAGTTCCGCTTTCCCTTTCGCGGAGACGCGGCCGTTAAGAGCCTCCACCTCCGCCTTCACGATCTCCTTGAAAGGAGTGCTCTCCTTGGCGTCGATCACCGCGTTCATCTTCTCGCGAGCGGCGGTATCGATGGCGGGGACGGCCTCCAGGAGGGCAGTGCGATCGCCCTGGTCCGTCACGTAGTTCTTGATGGCGGTGGCCAGGATGGTGCTGACTTCCTGCGCGGTGTTCGGCAGGGCGGTGTCCGGGCAGGCCGTGATGCACTCCATGCACTGGGTGCAGTTTTCCGGGATGTAGAGCGGCGTCTCGCGCCGCGCCACGTATTTCGAGGAGGTGGCGCCGGTTCCGGCCGCCATGACGCCCACCGCGGCGAGCGCTCCGGCTGGTTGGTGGTATCCGAGTCCGGCGCGGTATTCGCTGTCAAACTTGCCGAGCGCGGCGACGGGCGCCTTGCGCTTCTGCCCGGCCGGCGCCTCGATCGTATCCAGATTCGGCAGCCCGCAACCGGCGGTGGGAAGGATGGTGTATCTTTCGCCGCTCGGGGCGAGGGGTTCGAGACGCATGGAGGAGCGATCCTGGTCCTCGATCTCGCCGTACTTGATCTCGGTGACCTGCTTGAAGCCCTCCTCCATGACCTGCATGTTGGACTCCACCACCGCGTCTCCAAAGCGGCCGAACTTCTTCTCGTACTGTTTGCGGATGACGCCGACGTATTCGTCCCGGTTGATCTTGTGGTCTTTCAGGAAACTGGAAACTGCAAAGAAGGCGCCGAGGAAAGAGTTCCCCTGCATGCGCAACTGGAGGTCGGGGCGCTCCGTGGCCGCCTTCGCGATCTCGAATCCGGGAAGAATGAAGACGCGGATGTTGTTCTCCTTCACGAACTCGCGGTACTTCTTCGGAACTCGTTCCCAGGCCGTTTCGGGCGGGTCGGATGACTCCCACACCAGGCAGCCTCCCTTGTTGAGGCCCGCCAGCGGGTTGGTGTGCGTGAAGGCCTTGGGGTCGCAGCACAGGACCACGTCGACGTGGTTCAGCTCGCAGTTCACGCGGATGCGTTCGGGCGCCACGGTAAGGTAGTAGTTGGTGGGGGCGCCCTTTTTCTCCGACCCGTACTTCGGGTTGGCCATGATGAAGAGCTTCTCCATCAGCACCCCTTCTTGGTCGTACTCGGGATTGGCCTCCGCGATGTGGTGGCCGAAGGAACCCATGATCTCACCCATGTTCTTGCCGGTGGTGATCATCCCCCACCCGCCGATGGAGTGGAAGCGGACCGCAATGGCGCCCGGCGGCAGGAGCGACGGGGTGTCCCTGGATATGACGGAATACGGGTGATCGATTCCGAGCGTGAAGTAGGTCACGCCGTCGGCGGGCTTCTTGCCGTCCTTGCGGGCGGTCTGGCCGGTGGCGAACTCGTAGGCGCCGAGGGTGTGCTCGGGACGGAAGTCGCGGGAGCCGATTCCGTAGGAACCGTTGAAGAGGCGCGGGGTGTCTTCCGGCGTGAGGGCCGGAACCGTGCCCACCCCGTGCTTGTGCGCCTCGTTACCCTTGTTGAGAGCGGTGCGAATATCGCGGCCCAGCGGGTTGTCCCCCGCCATGCCCTCGTCGGTGCGCTCGATCACGATGACGTTCTTGATGCCGCGCAGGGCCTCGATCACGGCTGCTTCCGGGAAGGGACGCACCACGTTGATGTGGATGGAGCCCACCTTGGCATTGCGCTGGTCCCGCAGGTAGTCGCAGGCCTCTTCGATATTCTCGGCGGCACAGCCGAGCGAGACGAAGACGGTGTCTGCATCCTCCGTCTTGTACTTGGTGACGAAGTCGTAGCGACGGCCGGTCAGGGCGCCCCACTCGTCGTTGCACCGCTTGAGGAAGCCGAGGATGTGTACGTTGAAATTATCGCGGCGGGCCACCACCCCGTTCATGTGGTGTTCCTGATTCTGGACCGGTCCGAGGAGGATGGGGTTCTTGAGATCCATCATGGCGGGGATGCGCCGACGGGTCGGGCCGAAGAGTTCGCGCTGCGCCTCGGTGGGGCAGTCGATGAGGTCGTCCTTGGCACCGAGGTACTCGCGGAGGAGGTCGGCCTCGGGCACGAGGTACATGCGCTCCGAGTGGGTGGTGAGCATGCCGTCCTGCACGTTCATGCCGGGGTTGAGGGAAAGCTCGTTGACCTTGCGCAGGATAACGGCCTGGTCGGCGGCCTGCTGGGCGTCCTTGGCGAAGAGGATGGTCCAGCCGGTGTCGAGGGCGGCGTAGACGTCGTCGTGTCCGCAGTGCACGTTGAGGGCGTGCTTGGTGAGGGCGCGGGCCCCGACTTCCAGGACCATCGTGGAGCACTTGCCGGGCGCGTGATAGTACTGCTCCATGGCGTAGGCGATCCCCTGCCCGGAGGTGAAGTTCACGGCGCGGCGCCCGGTGACGGCTACGGCGGTCGCTCCACCCTGTGCGGCGTGTTCCCCCTCGGCCTCGATCGCGATTTTCTGGTTGCCCCAGACGTCCAGCTTGCCGTCAGCATAGGCGGCCTGGTAGACCTCGCCGCCCTCGGTGGAGGGGGTGATGGGATAGAAGACGCCACCCTCCGTGATGCGGACCTCGACGTGCTCTGCCACCAGCAGGTTTCCGTTACAGGTCAGCGGAATTCCGGGATACCTGGGCTTCCTGGTGGGGGCTTCGGACAGGCTGGGAGGGGTCTGGGCGGTGGAAGACATAGATCGAGCAAGCGTTATGATTCGGGGACTCTGCAGCGTCGCGCGGCGATTTCAGCAGGGATTGGCTGCTTCGACAATGAAAGAGCATCGGAAGGGCCGCCGGGCCACGGATCGCTCTTCAGGCCGCACCCGGGCATGGTAAGTTACACGGTATTAGTAAATTGCAAGGCCTCTGGAGCCCCCCCGGGGCCGCCTCGGGGAAACCCGCGCGAAGGCCTGGCGGTCCTCCAACCGCTTGAGGACCAGTCGGAACGCCAGTTCGCCGATCAAGAGTCCGAAGACGACGTCGAGGACATAGTGAATCTTGATCAGGACCGTCGAAACTGTGATCAGAATCATGAGAGCGAGGAAAATCCGCGGGAGCGGCGAGACGTAGAGGCGCAGGATGCGATAAAGGATCCAGGAGCCGGCCACGTGAAACGACGGGCAGGCATTCCACGGGGTGGCGGCGGCATAGGTGAGAAAGATGAATTTGCCGAGAATCCCGTGCTCGGCGAGCCGGGCCTCATCGAACCGCAGCCCGACGTGCACCGGAAAGAGAATCCAGAGCGCCATGCAGCAGAGTGTCAGGACCAGGAGGGCGGCGAAGATGCGGCGATACGGATCCGGATCGAAGCCCCGCTTCCAGTAAAGGTATCCGAATGCCATGACCGGAAGGACCCAGAAGGTCATGTAGGGCAGGATCGCGAGCGGCACGAAGGGCAAGCGCCCATCAAGCGGGGTTTCGATGGCGGGCCCGAAGTCAACCCCCCGCAATTTCGCCAGTTGGCCGACCTCGTTGTAGATCAGACCGTGATGAATCAGGAGGAGGAGCGGCGCTAGCGCCTCCAGTCGATTCACGACGAGCCTGTTGACCATGAGTTGATCGGCGGGAGGGACCAGCCCGCGGCGGCCGTCGAACCCCGCCCGGGCGCGGATCAATGCCCTCGCCCGGCCCCCCGGGGCCGCGCCGTCACTCCTCTTTTTTCAGCTTGTCAACGACGTTTTGGTTGAGCTGTTCGCGAACCACCAGTTTGCCCGCGGCGGAGTCGAAGATGTACTCGTGGCCTGCTTTGGTCGTGAGGCTGCGGTTCACTTTGCGATACCCGACCGGATTGCCCCTCGAGGGCGGACTGTGGACCAGCACTGTGACATTGGTTCGGCCGGGAGCGACGTCGAGCCCGAAGGTGGAGTCGTGAACCCTCTGTCCGTTCACCTCCCAAAGGGTGACGAAGTAGGCCGACATGAACTGCTTTGAGTTTTCCCTGAGTCTCGCCACCTGTTCCTTGTCCCGGCGGGATCCGGAGTAGAGCTGGGTGGAGCAGGACGTGAGCAGGATCGCAACGGTTCCCAATGCCAGGGGCCGGGCGAACTTCTTCCAGGGCAGAATCATGGTGAGAAAGGACGGAGAGAATTAACCTCTGGTAGAATGCGGGAAGGACCGCCTCGCGTCAATTTCGCACGCAAGGAGCGGGTTTATTCGGCGCCCGCCCGGTTCCTACCCCTCCGCCTTCTGCTCCAGAAGCCAATCGACGAGGGCCTGCAACTCCTCGTCGGTTCCCTTGAAGAGCTTGGAGTGCAGTTCCCCTTTCTTTTTTACCCCACGCTTGAGGAATTTCAGGAGGAACTGCGCCCCGAGTCGCGGTCCCACCCCGGTGAGGTCGGTCGCCCTGGCCCGCTTCTTTTTTCCGGCGGCCTTGATCCCGGCGCTGGAAACGGAGTGGCACCGGTGGCACTTCTCCGCCAGGAACACCGCCCGGCCCCGGACCGGCCTTGGAGCTGCCAGCGCCCCCGCAGGGAAGCAGGAAGGCCAGGCCAAGGGACAGGAAGCGCATCGTCCGCATGTGCATGGTAATTCATTTCATCCCAGGGACCGCCGGCGGCGTCAAGCCGCCCGGGCTTCCCTCCGGGGCCGGGGGCATCGCCCGGGTTGATCGGCACCAGGCAGGGCGCGAGTTCAAACGAACAAATTGTTTTCCCGCTCCGCCCGGCCCTGCCTGGCGCGCCCGCGGGAGTGGCGGTCCGAGGATCGTGATTGCATCAGCCCCCCCGGCACGTATTACCGAATCCGTAACCCAACCCTGGCCACAGAGCCCTATTTACCCATGAGCAAGACCACACAGACCAGGAGAACTTTCCTCCGGAACACCACCGCCGCCTCAGCCGCGATCGGATTTCCCACCGTCATCCCCTCCAGCGCCCTCGGCAAGGACGGCGCCACCTCTCCCAGCGAGCGCGTCGTGATGGGATTCATCGGAGTCGGCAACCGCGGCCGCGGCGTGATGGCTGCCCACATCAATCACAACGACGTGCAAGGCGTCGCGGTGTGCGATTGCCACAAGAACCACACCGACCGGAATCGCGCCTGCGGATCGGAAGGCGGCAAGGCGGCCGTCGACAAGAAGTACGGCAACAACGATTGCAAGGTCTACTTCGACTTCCGCGAACTCTGCGCCCGCGACGACATCGACGCCGTGATGGTCGCCACTCCCGATCACTGGCACGGACTGATCACCCTCGAAGCCCTGCGCAACGGAAAAGACGTCTACTGCGAGAAGCCCATGACGCACTTCTTCGCGGAGGGCAAGGCGGTCTACGAGACCGTGGCCAAGAAGAAGCGCATCTTCCAGGTGGGCTCGCAGCAGCGCTCGGGAGGAAACTTCCGCCAGGCGGTCGAGATCGTGCGCAACGGCCTGATCGGGAAAATCACCCACGTGGAAGTCGGCCTGCCGCGGGGCAAGGAAGGTCCCGACCGCGATCCCACCACCAAGGATGCGCCGGACGGCTACGACATGTGGTGCGGACCGAGCCCAGTGCTTCCCTACATGGAGGCCAGGCATCACTGGTCCTGGCGCTGGCACACCAACTACGGCGGCGGCCAGCTCATGGACTGGATCGGTCACCACAACGACATCGCCCACTGGGGCCTCGGCCTCGAAGCCACCGGCGGCGGCGGGGGGCCCATCAGCGTGGAAGCGCAGAATTGGGACTATAGCAAGACGCCCGACATCTACGACACGGCCTGGCACTACGACGTGATCTCGAAGTACCCGAGCGACATCGAGGTGAAGATGTCATCGCGCATCCGCATGGGGACCAAGTGGATCGGGACCGACGGCTGGGTCGATGTCGACCGCGGTCGCCTGGACGCCTCCAATAAGGAATGGATCAAGAACGGCTTCAGCGCCGGCGAATGGAAGGCCTACAATTCCCCTGGCCACCAGCGCAACTTCATCGACAGCGTGAAGTCCCGCAAGGAGACCATCGCGCCCTCCGAAAACGCGCACCGTTCCATCACCCCGGGCCACCTCGGCTACGTTTCCCAGAAGGTGGGCCGCGCCGTAAAATTCGACCCCGAGAAGGAAATCGTGGTGGGTGACGAGGCCGCCCAGAAGGCCCTCATGGCTCTGCCGTATCGCGGCGATTGGAAGATCTAGGATTCATCAACGCACCCCACCTCTGGAGGCCCTCCCCCGGGCTCATTCGCACTCCGCGGGTAAGCCCGGTTTGCTTTCCCGCGCACGGCAGCCCCGGACGCCCCCGGGATTTCCCCCTTGCTACGATCCCGGCCCGGGAGGACACTGGTGGTCCGCAGATCCGATGGCAGATTCAGCCCTCAACATCCGCCTCATCGGCGCCCTCCTGGCGGCCTGGGTGTTGCTCCCGCACCCCGCCCAGGCCGGGCACTGGGCGTATCAGCCTCTCCGCGTGACCGAGCCGGCGGATCGGGAGGCTCATCCCGTGGATGCCTTCCTCGACTCCGAACTTGCGGTCCGCCTCCTCACCCCGGTGCCAAGCGCCGAGGCCCGAATCCTCATCCGCCGGGCCAGCTATGATCTCATCGGGCTGCCTCCCACGCCTGCCGAGGTCGCCGACTTCGAGACCGCCTTCCGGAAAGATCCCGACACCGCCTTCGAGATACTCGTGGAGCGCCTCCTGGCCTCCCGCCACTACGGCGAGCGTTGGGGACGCCACTGGCTCGACCTGGTGCGTTACGCCGACACGGCGGGCGACGCGGCGGACTTCCCGGTGCCGGAAGCCTGGAAGTACCGCAACTATGTCATCGACGCCTTCAACGCCGACAAGCCCTACGACCAGTTCATCCGCGAACAGATCGCGGGCGATCTTCTCCCCTTTGAAAGCGACCCGCAACGTTGGGAGCAAACGGTCGCGACCGGATACGTCGCGATCTCGCGCCGCATCGGCGTGAGCCCGCACACTCTCAAGCACATCACGATCGAGGACACCCTCGACAATCTCGGCAAGACCTTCATGGGGCTCACCCTCGGCTGCGCCCGCTGCCACGATCACAAGTTCGACGAGATTTCGATGCAGGACTACTACGCGCTCTACGGTTTCTTCGCCAGCTCGGTCTATCCGCACCCCGGCGCGGAACACAAGCCGTACCGCGAAGGCTTTGCCTACCGCGTCGGCAAGGCGCAGTCCACCGCCCTCCTCGAGAAACATCGCGCCGAGCTGGCGCGCTGGGACAAGAAGGAGCGGGCCCAGTTTGCCATCTACAAATCGTTCCAGACCCGGAAGATCACGGATCCCTCCCTGACCCGCGAGAATACGTGGGCGGAGCTGGAAAAAATCCGTGCCGCGCGCGCGGAGTTCGCAACAACCTTCCCCGACCTGGAAATCGCCTACGCCTTGTCGGATGGGGAAGGCCACGACGTCCACATCCAGAAACAGGGATCGCCCCGGGACCGCGGCGAATTGGTCCCGCGCCGGTTCCTGGCCGTCCTCGGCGCACAATCACTGCCCTCCGAGGTGCGGGGAAGCGGGCGCGAGCACCTCGCCAACTGGATCGCCGATGCCGGCAATCCCCTCACCGCCCGCGTGATGGTCAACCGCATCTGGCAGCACCACTTCGGCGAAGGACTCGTCAAGACCGCCAGCGATTTCGGGGTCCGCGGCACTCCCCCCACCCATCCTGAATTGCTCGACTACCTCGCGCGGCGCTTCATGGATTCCGGCTGGTCGGTGAAGAAGATGCACCGCCTCATCATGAGCTCCGCCGCCTACCGGCGCGCCAGCCTCGAACACGCCGCCAACTCCGCCCGCGACCCCGAAAACGATTATCTCTGGCGGGCCAATCGCCGGCGTCTCGACGCCGAACAGATTCGCGACTCGGTCCTCAGTTTCTCCGGCCAGCTGGACCTCACGGCCGGCGCCCGCCACCCCTTTCCCCACCACCTCGCCTACTTCTATCGCCAGCACGAGCCCTTCCAGGAATCCTACCCCAGCAAGAAGCGCAGCGTCTACCTCCTCCAACAGCGCCTCCAGAAAAATCCCTACCTCGATCTGTTCGATGGACCCGACGGCAATACGCCCGTAGAAAACCGCCACGAAAGCACGACGGAACTGCAGGCCCTCTATTTCATGAATTCCGAGTTTGCCCACCAGCAGGCCGATGCCATCGCGGCGCGTCTCCTCGCGCACTCTTCCGATCTGGACGCGCGGACCCGGTGGGCCTACACCACCATCCTGGGACGCAGCCCGAACGAGGTGGAACTCGGCCGCGCGCGCGCCCACCTCGAAGCCGTGCAGAACGATCTGGGCCAACCCGAACCTCGGGCGTGGTCGGGATTGATTCGCGGAATGATCAGCAGCAACGAATTCATGTTCGTGGATTAGACCGGATGAGCCCGCCCCTCTACAGCCGCCGCCGTATGATCCGCTCCCTGGCCGGAGGCGGACTGGTCTTGCCGGGACTCCTCTCCGAACTGCTTGCCGACTCCCCGAAAATCGGCAACCCCCGCGCTCCCCTCCCCTCCCACTTCGCCGCCAGGGCCAAGCGGGTCATCTTCCTCTTCATGACCGGCGGCGTCTCACACCTCGACACCTTCGATCCCAAGCCCTACCTCACCGCGAACCACTTCAAGGCGCGCAACAAGAACAAGACCAGCTTCTACAAGGCCGCGGACTGGAAGTTCCGCCGCTACGGTCAGTGCGGCACTGAAGTGAGCGAGCTCTTTCCGCACATCGGCGGCATGATGGACGAGATTTGCCTCATCCGCTCCATGCAGAACATCAATGGCGATCATTTCGGCGCCACGATCGGGATCCACACCGGCTCCGCCACCTTCAACCGCCCCAGCATCGGCTCGTGGGTCAGCTACGGACTCGGCACCTTCAACCAGAACCTGCCCGCCTTCATGGTGATCGCCCCCGGCCTTCCCTACGCCGGCGGCCAGGTGTGGGGCTCCGATTTCCTGCCTGCCGTCCACGAGGGCACCCGCATCGTTCCCGGACCGGAACCCATCGCCAACATGCACCGGCGCTCCGCCACAGACCGCCTGCAACGCACCGAACTCGACCTGTTGCAGTTTTTCAATCGGCAACACCTGCGCGGCCGCGAATCCGATTCCCATCTCACCGCCCGCATCAAGTCCTTCGAAACCGCCGCGGGGATGCAGGTCGCGGCGCCGGACGCCTTCGACCTGAGCAGCGAGAGCGAGGCCACCCACCGCCTCTACGGCCTGGAGCGGGGCGACACCAAGGGCTTCGGCTGGCAGTGCCTCGTGGCGCGGCGCCTCGCCGAACGGGGAGTGCGCTTCATCGAGCTGATCGACGGCGACTCCAATGTCGACTCGAATTGGGACTCCCATGCCAGCATGTCGGTCTACAACCGGCTGGCCCGCAATGTCGACCAGCCCGTGGCGGGCCTGCTCAAGGATCTCAAGTCACGCGGGATGCTGGAGGACACCCTCGTGGTGTTCACCACCGAGTTCGGCCGCGATCCCTTCGCTCCCCAGCCCGGCGTGGAAGGACGCGGACACCACTCCCGCGTCTACAGCTCCTAGCTCGCCGGCGCCGGCATCAAGGGCGGAATGGCTTACGGCGCCAGCGACGAACTGGGCGACAACGTCGCCGACAAGAAGGTCACCGTGCACGACTTCCAGGCCACCATTCTCCACCAACTCGGCATCAATCACGAGAAGCTCACCTTCCGCCACGCCGGCCGCGACTTCCGCCTCACCGACGTGCACGGGGAAGTCGTGCAGGATATTCTGGCCTGAAGGCGAATGCAGCTGTGCGGAAGTTTCTCATAGTTCTGAACTCCGATTGGTAGTGCTGCGCAATGATGGGGTGAGGGTCGGGAAGCACCTCGTCCCCCAACCATCAACGAACGAGCGTAGCAAAATTCGAGCCCGGAAAAGGCGGTTCGATGATAGTTTTCGCACCCGCACCGGCCATCGGAGTTCGGCGTCCACGACCCGGTCGCGGCGCAAAAATTCAACCTGATCACGGCAGTTTCCGCACCTCCTTCACCGCCCTGGATTGACACGAGCGCAATCCCCCTGAACTCTCGACCTGGCAATTGGTTCCGCCTGGTTACATGCAACTCGCCCAAATTTTCGTCCTGAGTGCTGCTTTCGCGAGCCCGCTCCTCGCGGCTCCCCGCACCCAGAATCCCCCCCTCTTCAACGGCAAGGATCTCACCGGCTGGACCTCCGCCGACTTGTCGATCTGGAATGTCGAGGAGGGCGCCATCGTGGGGGGATCGGAAAAGAGAGTTCCGCACAACGTCTTCCTGTGGTCGCCCGTTGAAGTGGAGGACTTTTATCTCCTGGTTGACGTCAAACTCACTCCCGACAACCGCAACGCCGGAATCCAGATCCGATCCAAGGTCCATCCCACCAACAAGAAAGAAGCGCTCGGCTACCAGGCCGACGTCGGGGCCGGGGTGTGGGGATGTCTTTATCACGAGAGCGGGAGACAGAAACTCGACTGGCGCGGAATGGCCAAGGACGCGGTGAAGGCGGGCGAATGGAATCGTTACGAAATCCTCGCGGTGGGCGATCGGATTTGGGGTGCCATCAACGGCAAGCTGTCGTTTGCCATTCGTGAGCCAGCGGGAGAGCGCCAAGGAAAGATCGCCCTCCAGGTACACTCGGGACTGCCCCAGGTGGTCCGCTACAAAACCCTGAAGCTGATCCATAATCCGGAAGTGAAGCTGGCCGGACTGGGTGAGAAGCAACTCCATGCCGCCGCGGTTCTCCTCAACACGGACCAGCCCAACGTCGAAGCGGCACTCAAGAATAAGAAGACCTCCGGCC
>CAUZKZ010000073.1:0-16113 GCA_963580345.1 Verrucomicrobiia bacterium
GTCAACCTAAAAGTTGGCTTTTCTTCACTTTTATCTCACTGATAACCAATCAGTTCCGACGCTAGATTGACGCGAATGGCTACGCTGCCTGATTCTTGGACCACACTTCGATGCGGCTTGGACCGCGCGCCGCGACATCCTCGAGACGCAACGGCAAGAGAAACGCCGCTGGTCTCCTTCATTAAATTAGACCATCTTAACTTTCTTGTCCTGCACCCCCCCAGCCACCCCTGGACGACCTAACAAGATCGCAGGATCTGCACTCTAACATTCCTCCAATTTTGTATTGGAAAGACCGGCCCCGGCAGTCATATCCTTCGGAACGCTGGATTTGCCGTAATCATGAAGTCGAAACGAAATCTCACTCGCTTCACCTACGAGACCACTGCCTTTCAGGGTTGGCGCCTCTGCCTCAGCCGCGCCGGAACCACCTTCACGAAATATTTTTCCGATAAGAAGTACAATGGCCCGAAAACGTCCCTGGCCTCCGCGGAAAAAGCCCTCGGCGAACTCAAGCAACTTGTCGACAACTCGCGCCGCGTGAACGGCAAACTCAGCCAGTCCACGATTCGCAAGGCCGAAAAGCTCCTCGACACGGCCTGAAGGTCCCCGCTCCCGCGGCCCGCGGGATCGCCTCACGTGACACGCACCTGTTCGCACGCGATTTCCTGGTTCCGCCGCCACCGGCTTCATGCCCAAGCGGGTTCGCATGATCGTGGCCATGGTCCTCACCAGGACTCTCTGCACTCCCCCCGCCGGGGGCACCTCGGTCTCGCCGGGCTATCCCGCTCCCCCCGTCGATCACGCCGAGGGGCGTGCCCGCGCCCTCGCCCCTTTCAAACGGCATGCCCAGCAGAGGTCCAGCCAGTGTCCTGCGCGCTATTTGCTCTCTTCGCGGAGCTTCTTGATTACCTTCACCATTTCCGCGGCGGGAATCGCGTAGGACTCGGCGCGATCCGCGCGCGCAATGTTCATTCCCACGCAACGCCCGTCCAGGTTAAGGAGGGGACCGCCCGTGGATCGCTCCGAAAGCATCACATCGTGCTGCAGGATGCGCTTGAAGTTCGTTCGGCGTTGGGAAACCCGGCCGCTCATCGCCTGGTTTCGTGATTCTTTCTCTTCAAAGATCTTTTCGCGGGCCCGCAATTCCACCTCGAACTCCTTTTGCTCCCCGTCGCGTTCCACCCTGAGTTTCACCTTGTCTCCCGGCTCCTTCTTCGAAAGAATTTCCTGCAAATCTTCGATCTTGGCGACCTCCTGCCCGTCGGCGGACAGGATGACATCCCCCGATTTGAGCCCGGCTGCCGCCGCCCCGGAATTTTCCGCCACTTCCCGAATCGAAAGGTTCTCTTTCTCATTGTTGAGTTGCACTCCGAGCACTACCGGGGATTTGCCCCCGCCGACCTCCCGCGCGTTGGCGCTGATGATCCCGATCCGGACCCGCCTCCGCAGCCGGCTGGAAGAGCCGTTTGATACCACCCAGGTGCCGTGCGCCGGTTCCGCATCCTCCGACCACTCCACCGGCACGAGATCCTCCGCCTCCACCTTCAAGAGGGCCACATCCCACTCCGCCGTGCTGGCCAGAACCTTGACGCTCTTGTACTCCGTCTTGTCGATCCGCACCGAGAGCTTCTTGATCTTTTCCAGCTCGCTTGCCTTCGCAACGAGGTAGCCATCCGAGCTCACCACCACCCCGTAGCCCATCGTCTTGCGCCCGTCGTAGAGCACGACACTGCTCTGCTGCAGGACGGCACGGATCGGCTCGAAAGCCTCCATGACCTGCGACCCGTTCAGCCGCAGGTGGCCTTCCAACTGCTGCGCCTCAGCGAGGGGCGCCGTTCCGACGCCCAACGCCACTGCCAAAGGCGCCCTAGCGCGCGCCCAGTTCCACTTCGATTTCAATCTCTTCGTCATCTCGCAAAATCGTCAGCTTCAGCTTGAACCCCGGCGCCTGCTCTTTCATCAGCGCCGAGAACGCTTCCTTGTCGGCCATTTCTTTCCCATCGACCGACAGGATCACGTCGTCCACCTCCAGCCCGGCCTTCGCCGCCGGCGTCTCCTCTGCCACTTCCACGACCCGCACGCCGCCCTTTTCCCGATCCTCGGTCCGGATCCCAAGAAATCCCTTTCCGATTTCCGGCTTCTGCGCAAAGGGTCCCTCGCCCACGAACTCGGCCTTCAGCATCTCTTCCCAATTGCGCTGGAACTCACGAATCGGGACGTGCATGTTCTGCTCGAGGCTGCCGCCCACCCGGCTGTGAATCCCGATCAGGCGTCCGTTCATTGCAAAGAGCGAACCGCCGGAGTCTCCCCCGATGAGCTTGCAATCGGACTGGATGGTTTGATCCGAGACCCGCACCAGGCGGCCGATCCGCACCACGACCCCGCGCTCCTTGTCGAAGCCTCCGGAGTGCCCCAGCGAAAACACCCAGTCACCCAAGCGCGCCGTGTCGTTCTTGTCGATCTCCACGAATGGATAGCTTCCCTCCGCATCGATCTTGATCATCGCGGCGTCGGAACTTGCCACCAGGCCCAGAGAGGTCGCCTTGTGCTTGGTGCCATCCTCCATGACGACGGTCAATTCTTTGCCGATTCCCCCGCTCACGTGCGCCGCGGTCAGAACGAGTCCGTCTTCGCTGACGATCACGCCGCTGCCGGCACCTCCTCCCAGGTCGACCCCGACGGTGGCCTTGCGCGCCCGCGGCAGGGCGGACACGAGGGACTCCTGGATCTTCATCAAATCCCGAATATTTTCGGGGGCCTCCTTATCGTTGAAGTACGGTCGCGACGGTTCTTCCTCGTCCGCCCCGAGGCCCACCGGGGCAATGAGCGCGGAGGCGAGGAGGGAGAGCAGAGCGAAGCGGGTCATGACAAGCCACAAGCCTTCAGGGGGAGAAACCTTCATCATTCCTAATTACGAGATAATACGTCCCCACGAGGACATCTTCAACGCGCAAAGCCGAAAAAAGACAACCCAACGGCGCTTGCTGGCTCGGGAAACCCCCTAACCCGGAACCAACGCCAATTGGGCTGTCTTAAAACCCCAAGGGGGGAGGCCGCTAGGTTCTCGATGCGCTCAATCTTGGCAAGCAGAAAGCAAAGCTCGCTTAAGTGTTGATAATCAGTATGTTCTTACCATTTCGACCACCCACTCTCGCCCCTCCCGATCGGGATGGGCGCAACCGGGATCGGTCTCTCGCTCGATCGTGAAAAAGGGGCCGAACAACCCCCGAATCTCATTCTTCCGGGCCCCGAAGGGAGGCCCGGGCTCTCCGTCCCCCCGCTCCGGCGGATCGAGAAAGAAGACCGCCACGAGCCGTCCGCCGGGCTCCAGCCAGCGATGGGCGGCCTGCACGTAGGCCTCCCGCTCCAACGGGAGAATGGCGCAGAAACAGGTATGCTCGAAGATCGCACCGACCCGATGCCCGGCGGCGAGGGCGGGATCGAAGAAGCTTCCCTCCAACCACCGCAGCCCCTTGGGAGCGCCGTAAAGGGAGGCCGCCTCCGCAAGGGCCTTGGGTGCGAGATCCAGGCCCAGCACCTCGCGGCCGCTTCGCTGCAGGGCCGCCGCATCGTGACCACGCCCACAGCCGGGAACCAGGACGCTTCCCTCTCCCCAAATTCCGGCGGGCCGCTCCGCGAGCAATTCCAGCAAGGGCGGTGCCGCCTCCCCGAGGTCCCACGGCGTGTCGCCTTGTTGGTAGCACTCTTCCCAGTCCATCTCAGTGCGGGGTGTTACCTTCGGGCCCCGGCTGCGCCGCGGCGGGCAGGTCTCATTCTAGGAAGTTGTCACCGGCTCGGGCTCCAGGGCACGGATACCCATCAACCGAATCCTACATTCGCTGTAAATAATCCGGAACTTGGTCCCGCTGTTGCGAAGGCGGGATCTGCGCGCTGCTGAAAGAGACCACCGCTCCCACCCCGGCCGCGTGCGGGGCTCCGAGCAGCGGGCCGGTTTCTACTTCCGGGAACACGTAGCGGAGGCGGCGTGCGACGAGGTAGTGAACCAGCCAGCAGATTCCCCCGGCGCCGAGCAGGATGCCGATCCACATCGCGGCCGCCTGCACCAGCCCCCAGGTCTTGTCGCCCCCCTTCACGTTTGTCTTCGCAACTGCTCCCGCCGTGCCATCCGCGGCCTTCGGCTGGTGGAGCCCCGCCATCTCCCGCTCAATCCAGTAAAGCCGAATCGAAAGCTCCACCAGGAAGTTGTCGAGCTGGTAAGCGGGATCGCTTTTCTCGAACGCCTCCTGCACCGAGGCACGAAGGGCGCGACTCTGTTCGTCTTCCGAAGCCACGGCTCGAATCGCGCCACTCAAGACCAGTTGGGCGCGCTCCGGCATGCCCAGGTAGTAAAACACCACCGCAACCGGTCCGCGCTGCGAGTAGAGATCCCTGTACACCGATTCGATCGTGATGTCCTCCGGCAACTCCTGGCGGGCGTCGAAGAGGTACACGAACAAGTCGATGTTCGACTCGCCGGCGTGGTACTTGAGGAAGCTCTGCCGATCGCGAAACTCTTGCTGCGCGAGCAAGTCCTGGGGATCGATCAAGTGGACCGGCTCTCCGTCCACGTCGGTCGGGATCCCCTTGAAATAAAGAATGAGGTGGGCGCGGGAAATCTCGGTCGAAAACTCTACCGACTCGGACTCACCGGGGAGGGGTTCGGGGAGTTTCTCCTCGAGAAGGTCGGGCGGCTTCCCACCGGAATTCGTCCCGAATATCCCGAAAAAATCGTGTCCCGGAATAATCTCGCCCTTCTCGACCTTCTCAAAGTCGGAGGGGCTCCAGACCGGCAGCGGGGGAAGATCCTCGCCCGGCCCGGTTTGCACCGTCAGTGCCAGGATGGCCCCCCACGCAGCAATTCTCCTCATACCTGGCTCCGGCTCTGGCTGCTCCGGTGATTGGCCCGGATCCGCTCCAGGATTTTATCCGCCCCCTCGCCGGCGGGCTGAGGTACCGACTCGAAGGCCTCCGGCACGCGTTTGGCGCGTCGTGCCTGGCTCGCCAGCGACCGCGAGATCCGCCCCACCACGATCCCCGTAGCGCGGAGCCATTGCCCTTGCAGGAAAAACGGATGTGCCGCGGACAGGGCTTTGAAGGTGCCCTCATCGTCGAGAAACGGCTGGAGGGCATAGCCAAACGTAATCCCGGCCGACTTCCCGCTCACGTCCACGCTCAGGAGAACCCCCGCCTCATTCGGGCGCGAGACCTCCACATCCTCGAAGGCGCCACGGTTCAAAAGCCAGAAGCCGAACTGCCGCAGGCTGGGAAGTTCCTTGAAGGTCCCGAAGTAGACCGCGCAGAAGAGCTGGGGAAACTTGCGCTGGAACTCGCCCAGCATCTTGCGCGCCGCCACCCGCTCCTTTCTCTTCAGAACCCCCGCCGCGTCGGTCAGGCACTTGAGCCGCACGTCCTGCGCCCCGAAGATCTCGTCAACGTCCCCGATCTCGAACCCGCAGTGCGGACACTGCATCGCGGAGCGGTGAACCCGCTGAACGCAACGGGGACACTTCATGAGCATGCCGCCAGCTTACCCCACCAGTGGGGATTCGTCAAAAATCTTGAAAATCTACAAGTCCTGATCATCGCTCCACCTCACCAGTCAAACCGTAGCGTTCCGCCAAATCCAGCAAATCCGACCGCATCGGCCACTCGTCCGGCCGCTCGCTGCGCGTGTGCCGCTTGCTCGCACCCTTCAGAGGCATGCAGCCGGTGTTGTCCCCGATGGCGCGCACTTTCTCGACTAGCTTCGGAGAGAGGGAGAAGTCCGGAAGATGGGCGAATTCCCGAATCTGGTCCTCGATCGGTCGCGCGCCCTCTCCCGCTTCCTGGATGAAGGTCGGCACCACACTTTTCACCGGGGAGTTCGAGAGGTTCCAGATTGCCGCGAAATGCAGCGGGGTGAGTCCCCGTTTCTCCATGAACGGCCTCATTTTCTCGATCTTTTCACAGCCCACCTCGACCCAGCCCGCGGGACGGTAGGCCCGGTGGTCGCCGGGCCGGAACTCGTGCCCGGGTTGAATCTCCCCGTGAAAAAGACCGCCGTAGTCCACCACCCGCGTCAGGATGTTCACCCCGTGCTTCACCGCGGCCGGCAGGACGTACTGTCCCGGCCACGGCTCCAGAGGGTTCAGGATGATCATGGCCCAGTCGATCAACTCGCCAAACCGCTCGAAATTCTGAATGAGATCGAGGGTGAAGCCGTTTGCAGGCCCCGGCGCCACTCCCAGGCGCTCCGCCATCCCCTCCTCCTTCAAGGCCGCCATCCCCTTCCAGACATCCTCTTGCGTGTAGCCGCGCTCGTCCGGGTTGTGCAGCAGGAGAAGATCGAAGTGGTCGGTCCGGCAGTTTGTCAGCGACTTTTCGCACGCCATGCGAAGAAAATTCCGGTACTCGGCCGGATTGCGCAGGCTGGGATCCGTGAAGCGGGGATAGCCGCCGCTCCCCGCCCGCGATCCCTCGTAGAAATCGTGCCCGATCGTCCCGACCAGGCAATAGGATTCCCGCGGATAGCCCGAGAGGGCCTCGGCCAGGGCGGCATCCGCCTTGCCCTGTCCGTAGACATCCGCCGTGATGAAGGTGCGAATCCCGCTCTCGTAGGCAATGCGAAGACACGCGAGGTAGCGGTCTTCCTCCAGCATTTCCCCGAAATGCATGAAGCGCCCGCCGCTCCAGGTTCCGTAAGCTGTCTTGGTTAGATTCATGGTTTCCTTACCACCTACGGTTCACTGCGTGGGACGTCAACATCCTGTTGGATAACGCAGCGTAGTCGCAAAACATTGCATTGCCCAGTCCAGGTTGCCGCACTTGCTCACAACAATTCCCACCGGGCCCTTGACCTGCCCGGGGCCGTTCCGATCGCTTCCCGGTGCCGGCTACCCAGTCCCGCAACGACGGTCGCCTCCCATTCGAGAGCCTCGATCTCGACACCGGCCCCCTCGCGATCAGAATGGTCCCTCAACCGTAGCTGCCGCTGCCCATCCCTGCCCCGCTTCGATGCTGAGCGTTGAAAATTCCAGGTTGGACCTTCCCGCCTCCCTCGCCCCCGTCTTCGAGTCCCGCGGCTGGACGCCCTTCCCGTTCCAGCGGGAGGCCTGGGCGGCCTATCTCGCCGGGCACTCCGGTCTCCTGCACGCCCCCACCGGCCTCGGCAAGACCCTCGCCGCCTTCCTCGGCCCCGTCGCGGAGTTGCTGGCGGAGGGGCCTTCCGGCCCGAGCCCAACGCCTATCGCCTCCCGCATCCTTTGGCTGACTCCCCTGCGCGCCCTCGCCAAGGACACCCTGCGCTCCCTGCGCGAGCCCCTCGACGCGCTCGGTCTCGACTGGAAGGTCGAAGCGCGCACCGGCGACACCTCCTCCCATCAGCGCGCCAAGCTGCGAGAACGGCTCCCCTTCTGCCTCGTCACCACGCCCGAGAGCCTCTCTCTCATGCTCACCTACCAGGACTTTCGCGCCAAGCTCGCGGGGCTGCGCTGTGTTGTGATCGACGAGTGGCATGAACTTCTGGGAACCAAACGCGGAGTGCAGACCGAACTCTGCCTCGCCCGGCTGCGCCGCTGGTTCCCCGCTCTCTGCACCTGGGGACTCTCCGCCACTCTCGGCAATCTCGAGCAGGCCGCCGAGGTCCTCGCTCCCACCCCATTTCCGCTTTCCACGCTTCAGCGCCATTTCCGGCGACCTCAAGAAAGACATCCGCGTCGAAACCATCCTTCCCAAAACCATCGAGCGCTTTCCGTGGTCCGGTCACATCGGAACCAGTCTGGTGCGCCGGGTCGCGCAGCGCATCGCCAGGGCCAACACCACCCTTCTCTTCACCAATACCCGCTCCCAGACCGAAATCTGGTTCCAGGCTCTCTCCGCAGTGCGGCCCGGGTGGGAAGGACAACTGGCCGTCCATCACGGCTCGCTCGATCTCGATGAGCGCCGCGAAGTCGAGGCCCGCTTGCGGGAGGGCACCGTGCGCTGTGTGGTCTGCACCTCCTCCCTCGATCTCGGGGTGGATTTTTCGCCCGTGGACCAGGTCATCCAGGTCGGCAGCCCCAAGGGGGTGGCCCGCCTCCTCCAGCGGGCCGGCCGCTCCGGTCACCAACCTGGCAAGCTCAGCAAGATCCTCTGCGTGCCCACCAACGCCCTCGAGCTGGTGGAGTTCGCGGCGGCCCGCGACGCCATCGAAGCCCGCCAGATCGAGGCCCGCATCCCTCTTCGCAAACCTCTTGACGTCCTCGTCCAGCACCTCCTCACCCTCGCCATCGGGCAGCCCGACCGGCCCGACGACCTGCGCTGCGAAGTCGAGACCACGCACGCCTTCCGCGGCCTCACCGACGAGGAGTGGGACTGGGCCCTCGGCTTCATCACCTCCGGCGGCAAGGCCCTCCAAGCCTACCCCAACTACCGCAAGGCCGAGCTGGTGGATGGTCTCCTCACAGTCCGCGACAAACGCCATATCCAACTCCACCGCATGTCGATCGGTACCATCACGAGCGACCTCGCCGTCACGGTCCGCTACGCCAAGGGCCGCACCCTCGGCACCGTCGAAGAAGGCTTCGTCTCCAAAATGAACCCGGGCACCCAGTTCATCTTCGCCGGCCGCCGCCTCGAGTTGATCAGCTTTCGTAACCACACCGCCCTGGTCCGGAACGCCACTCGTAACAGCAAGGGGAGAGTCGCCATCTGGGGAGGCAGCCGCATGTCGCTCTCCAACGAACTGGCCCTCGCCGTCGCCCGACGCCTCCACCAGGCCGTCGAGGAGACCCCCGAAACCGAGCGCGTCGCTCCCATTCTTGCCCTCCAGCGCGCCTGGTCATCGCTCCCTTCCCGCCAGGAACTCCTCGTCGAGCACACTCGCACCGAGGAGGGCGAACACCTCTTCGTTTTCCCCATGGCCGGCCGGCTCGTTCACGAGGGCCTCGGCGCCTTGGCCGCCTATCGCTTCTCCCGCGAGTCGGATGCCACCATCCAGGTCAGCATGAACGACTACGGCTTCGCTCTCCACTCCGGACAGGCCCTGCTCCTCGATGAGGATGCCCTTCGTTCCGCCCTCGCCCCCGATGACTTGTTGGACGATCTCCTCGCCTGTCTCAACACGGTCGAACTGGCCCGCCGCAGGTTCCGCGAAGTCGCCCGCGTGGCGGGCCTGGTGGTCCAGAACTTCCCCGGCCGCCGTCGCACCACCCGCGACCTTCACGCCTCCTCCTCGCTGCTTTACGACGTCTTCCGCAACTACGATCCCGGCAATCTCCTCCTCGCCCAGGCCGAGCGCGAAATCCTCGAGCAGCAACTGGAATGGACCCGCCTCAAGGCCACCATGGAAGACCTCGCCGCGCGCCCCTTCCGCCTCGTCGAAACCAGGCGCCTCTCCCCTTTCGCCTTCCCTCTCTGGGCCGACCGACTCCAGGCCGTCACGGCGGGGAAGGACTACGCCACCAGGCTGGAATCGATGCTCAAGGACCTTGAAAACGCCGCACTCCGAGGAATCTGAGTATTCCGTGTTCAGTATCGCGTGTACAGACCAATCAAAATCCCGTCCGAACTCTGAATACTGAACCTCGAACACCGCATGACCCTACAGGTCCATGACCACCTCCTCACCCTGCTACCGGAGAAAGCGCTGATCCTGGACTCCACCCTCATTCTCGCCGACACCCATTTTGGCAAGTCGGCCTCCTTTCGCGCCCGCGGCATCCCGGTTCCCGAAGGAGACACCGCGCAGGACACCGGGCGCATCCTGGTGCTGCTGGATCGCCACCGGCCGGAACGACTCGTCATTGCGGGCGATTTCCTGCACGCCCCGGAGGGCAAATCCCCGGCGGTCCTCGAATCCCTCGCCCACTTTTTCTCCCGTCTCGAATGCGAGACCCACCTCGTCCTCGGCAACCACGACCATCGCGCGGGGCCCCTGCCGCGAGACTGGCCCGTCACCGTCCACGAGTCGCTGGCCTTGGGCGCCCTGACCATCGTGCACGATCCCGCCGAAGCCCCAGGTGACGAGTTTTCGATCTGCGGTCACCTCCACCCGGTGGCACGCATCAAAGACGGCGTGAATACCGGATTCCGCACTCCCTGTTTCTGGCTGCGCGAAATGAGCCTCATCCTGCCCTCCTTCGGAACCTTCACTGGCGGGGCCATCGCGCATCCGGCGGACGGCGAACGCATCTTCGCGCCCCTCCACGACCGGGTCGTCGAGATTCCGCGCGAGTTGATGCCAATTTGAATTGATGATTGGAACCGTCCCCTCTCCCGCCTTGACGAGCTGCCTCCTTCCCGGCCTCACTCCCACTCGATACTCGCCGGCGGCTTGGTCGAAACGTCGTAGAGAACGCGGTTCACCCCGGGCACCTCGTTGAGAATGCGGTTGCTCGCTTCGCGCAGGATCGAATACGGAAGCTCCACCCAGTCCGCCGTCATGGCATCCTCACTCACCACGGCCCGGAGGCTCACTGCAAATTCGTAGCTGCGCTCGTCACCCTTCACCCCCACCGTCCTCACGGGCACCAGCGCGGCGTAGGCCTGCCAGACCTTCTCATACCACCCGTGATCCTTGAGCCGCGTGATGAAGATCGCGTCGCATTCGCGGATGATGCGGAGCTTGTCCTCCGTGATGTCGCCCGGGCACCGCACCGCCAGTCCCGGCCCCGGAAAGGGGTGCCGGTGCACGATGTCGTGTGCAATTCCCAGCGACATTCCGAGCGCGCGCACCTCGTCTTTGAATAATTCCGCCAGCGGTTCCAGCACCTTGCCCTGGGCCTGCAATTCCAGGATCCGGTCGACCCGGTTGTGGTGCGTCTTGATCTTGGAGGCCTTCGTCTTCTGGTTCGAAGCGCTCTCGATTACGTCCGGGTAGAGCGTCCCCTGTGCCAGCAGGTCGGCGTCGCCCACTTCATCCCAAAAGACGTCGATGAAGAGGTTTCCGATGATCTCGCGCTTCTTCTCGGGATCAGAAACCCCGGCCAGGTCGGCGAGAAAGCGCTCCGACGCATCCACCGACTCGATCTCGACGCCCATGCGATGGAAGTTGCTGCGCACCTCCTCGCCCTCGTCTTTGCGAAGCAATCCGTGATCGACGAAAATGGCCCGCATCTTGACGCCCGCTTCCTTCAACAACACCGCCAACACCGTGCTGTCCACCCCTCCACTCACTCCGCACACCACCTGCTTCTGTCCGACCCGCTCCCGGATCTCATCCAGCAACTCGCGCTTGAAGTCGTCGATGTGGAACTCCTGCAGGGAGTCCGCCTGGAGCAGGAAATTGTGAAGAATGCGGAGCCCCTCGTGGCTGTGCGTGACCTCCGGGTGAAACTGGATCCCGTAAAAGCGGTCCGCCCACTTCAGGCTCACCGGGGTCCCGTGCTGGTTGGCCGCCAGGACCTCGCAGTTCTCCGAAAGGTTTTGCACCGTGTCGGAGTGGCTCATCCACACCTGCGACTCCTGCGAAATCCCCTCGTAGAGCCCCTCCGCCGCCTTCGGCTTCAACATCGCCGGTCCAAACTCCCGCCGGTCACTGGCCTCCACGCTCCCGCCGAACTTGATGTTCAGCAACTGCATCCCGTAACAAACCCCCAAGACCGGGACCCCGTAGGCCTTCAATCGCGCAAAGTCGATGTCGGGCGCATCCGGCTCACTCGTACTCTTCGGCCCGCCTGACAGGATGACGGCCCCCGGCGCCCCCATCCCCCCCAAATCCTCCAGGGCATACAGCTTGGCGTAATACCCAAGCTCCCGAACCCGCCGCACGATGAGCTGCGTGTACTGCGACCCAAAATCTACAACCGCTACGTGCCTCGTTTCTTCCATCCCTGAAAACTGATAACCGATCACCGGGAACTGAACACCACCAGCCTCAGCTCGATATCGGCTGATAATTCGTCGGCTCCTGCGTGATCACGACGTCGTGGGCATGGCTCTCACGCAGTCCCCCGGGCGTGATCCGCACAAATTCCGACTGTGCCCGCAGCTCCGCGAGCGTCCCGGCTCCCACGTACCCCATTCCAGCCCGCAGTCCTCCCATCAGTTGGTAGACCACGTCCGCCAGCGGTCCCTTGTAGGGCACCCGTCCCTCCACCCCCTCCGCCACCAGCTTACCGCTCGCTCCCTGGCCGTAGCGATCCCCCGAGCCCTTCATCATGGCCCCCAGCGAGCCCATCCCACGATACGTCTTGAAGCGCCTTCCCTGGAAATGAACGGTCTGACCCGGGCTCTCCCGCGTGCCCGCCAGCAAGGAACCGATCATCACGATGTCGGCCCCCGCTGCAATCGCTTTCACCACGTCCCCGGAGTACCGTATCCCGCCGTCCGCGATCACGCGCACGTTGTTCTCGCGACACCACGGCGCCACGTTCTGGATCGCCGTAAACTGCGGCATCCCCACCCCCGCGATGACACGCGTGGTGCAGATCGAGCCAGGGCCCACCCCCACCTTCACGGCATGCGCCCCGGCCGCCACGAGATCTTTCGCTCCCTGCTCCGTCACCACGTTCCCCGCCACCACCGGCCGGTCCGAGAAACCCGCCAACTCGCCCACCACCTGCAATACCCGCTGCGTGTGCCCGGTCGCCGCGTCGATGAACAAGGCATCCGCTCCGGCCTCCAGCACCGCCTGCGCCCGCTCCTTCCACTCCGCTCCCACCCCGATCGCAGCGCCACAGCGGAGCTGCCCGTTCGGGTCCTTCGCAGCGTCCGTAAAGGTGATCTGCTTCTCGATGTCGCCCCCCGTGATGAGGCCCACCAGCTTCCCGTTCCCATCAACCAAAGGCAACTTTTCGATCCGGTTTTCGTATAGGATCCGGCGCGCTGCCTCCGGCGTGGTGTCGGGCGGGCCTGTCACCAATCTGTCCCCCTGCGTCATAACTTCGCCCACCGTCGCCGCGTCGTCGCAAAAGTGCCGGATGTCGCGCCCCGTCACCATCCCCACCAATCGTTCCCCCTCATCCACCACCGGAAATCCCGAGAATCCCTGCTCGATCATGATCGCCTTCAGGTCCGCGATGGTGTGGTCGCGGGTCACCGTCAGCGGGCGCTGAATCACGGCGCTCTCCGATCGTTTTACCCGCAAGACCATCGCGGCCTCTTCCTCGACCGTGCAGGCCCGGTGGATCACCGCCATCCCCCCTTCTCGGGCCAGCGCAATGGCCAAGTCGGTCTCCGATACGGTGTCCATCGCGGCCGAAATAACCGGAATATTCAACGGGATGTCCCCCGTCAGGGCCGTGCCCAGACCCGCCTCGGTCGGCAAAACCGCGCTCTTTTTGGGCACCAACAGGACGTCGTCAAAAGACAGCCCCAGTGTCAAATCCGCCATGCGTGAGTCAATAGAGCACCTATTCAATGATCAAGACCAATCACCTCGGACCACGAAAAAAAATTCCAGCCACCACCCGTTCCTCGCCACTCACTCCTAGACGAGCCGCACCGGGGTGGGCACCGAGACCACCCTCATACCGGCCGCGCGGGCCGCCAAGATTCCGGCCGGGGCGTCTTCAAACGCCACGCAGCGCTCCGGCGCCACCTCGATCCGCCGGGCCGCTTCGAGATAGATGTCCGGCGCGGGTTTGCCATTCTTGACGTCCTCGGAGGTCACCACTTCGTCGATCAGGTCGCTCAGTCCCACCGCCTGCAGAGTCCGCTCCGCTCCCAACCGCGTGCTTCCCGTCGCCACCGCAATCGGCACCTTGCCGGCGTGCGCGCGGGCAATTTCCACCACCTCGTCGTACAGTCCGATCTTGTGCAGGTTGCGATGAAACGATTCCCGCTTCGCAAAACACACCCCCACCGGATCGAGATTCAGTCCGTGCTCGCCGTTCAACTCCACCACGATGTCATGGGTCGGACGTCCCCCCATCGCGTAAAATACATCCTCCCCGAAAATGCCCGCCGCGCCGTGGGCCGCAAGCGCCTCACACCACGCCTCAAAGTGCGCCGGCATGGAATCGACCAGGGTCCCGTCAAGGTCGAAAATCAAGCCGTCAAAATCGGTATCCGGAAAATCAATGCGTTCATTCGGTGCCATGACGCGCTTCGAACTATTCGGAATCCCCCCGATAGCAAGCCCTTATGGTCCGCATCGCCTGACAAGTTTTCCAGGGGAACCTTCCCAAGCGCTCCGGGCACCCGGCCGGGAGCCATCCATCTCCCTCGCCCCAAGCAGGTTAGGACCGCGCGATTTCCTCGTCGACCGCGAGGCGATCCAGCACCAGCGGAGCCGCCGATTTGTTAGATAAGCTCACCTCGCCCTCGATGACCGCCCCGGGTCCAAAGCGAACCGGCCCGTGCACGACCAGGCTCCTGGCACCTTTCAGGGAAGGCACCCCAAGCTCCGCAAGGCTCTCGACCAGCTTGTACTCGTCGCCGAGCGTCACGACCGGAGGCACTCCATGGCGCTCGTCCCCCAGCACGACGCGGCCGTCATCGCGCAGGACGTAGGCATCGGAACGCAGGGCGAGAAGATCCGCGGTCGTTTTCACCGGCGCAAAGCGGGCGCGGGGAATCTCCACTGCCACCGCTCCTTCGAAGGCTTCGATCGCGGCACCCATCGCGGTCTCGAGCTGGTAGACCGCCGGGGACCCCTCGTCCCGCGGATCCACCGTCTTGCAGTTGCAAATCAGCGGCAGCGGCATCACTCCGCCCTCCTCCTCCAGAAGCTCCTTCAAGCGGTCCAGCCTCACCCACAGATTATTGGTGTTGAAGAACCGGTGCCTTTCGATCTCCTGGAAACGATCCAGGTCCTCGGCCGGGCATTGCGCCCGTTCTCGCAGGATCAACCGTCCATCCCTCTTCCGCCGCGCCAGGTGCCCGCCCTTCTTGTCCGCTTCGGTGCGCCGCGTGACCTCCATCATGAAGGCCGCCCCGCTCTCCGCAAAGTAACCGAGCAGGCCGGCGTCGAGCGCCGCTCCGAGGTTGTCGCTGTTCGAGACAAAGGCGTACCTCACGCCCTCCGCCCGCAACCGGTCGAGCCAGCCACTGTCCACCAGGGCCGGATACAAATCGCCATGGCCCGGCGGACACCATTCCAGGTGGGGAGCCGCCGGCCACTCCACCGGCGCCAGGGTGGCGGCATCGAGCTTGGGAACCTGGTTCTGCATCAACTCCACCTCCTCCGCCTCCGCGAGGTGGTCCTGCGCGTATCTCTTCAAGTGGGCCAGCGTGTCCGCGCTGGTGCCAAAACTGTTCATCAACAGAAACCGAACCGGCGCGCCGGTCCGCTTCCGCAAGTGCAGAATCTGCCGCACGATGATGTCGAGAAAACTCAGCCCCTCGCGCACCTCCAACAGGCTCTTGGTCGTCTTCAATCCCATCCCGGTCCCCAGACCCCCGTTCAGCTTGATCACGACCGTCTGCCGAAGAAGCTCCGCGTCGTAGTCCTCCCCTTCCTCCCCTCCGACAAATCGCGGCAACTCCTCGACCGGATCCAGGGCCTCTTCCCCAATCAACCCGCTCTCCTCCCGCGCCAACTTCTCGTAGCTCCGCTCGAAGGCTCGAATCGCGGCCTCCCGAACCCCCGCGATCCTCATCTTGTCACGCACTGCCTCGAACTGCACCATCACCCGCGCTCAAAGAGACCGTCGAAATATCATGGAATGAAAACTGCGAGATATTTCCTTTCCTGACAAGGCGTGACGAAGGAGGGAGGCCGGCTTCTGGACGGAGGAGAAATCCCGCTTCCCCCCTCCCACAAAAATTCACGTTGGTGGCACGCAACCTGCTTCATTTTGCTGGCATCTCTCCACGGAAGTGGCATGATTCTGTCGGCCCAAGCAGAATTCATGCCGGAACCATCTCTTCAGCAGTCGCTTTCCCAGCAGCAGACCCTGGCGCCCCAGATGCGCCAGAGCCTGGAGATCCTGCAGGCCAACACCCTTGAGCTTCAGCAGCTCCTCCGGCAATCCCTCGAGATCAACCCCGTCCTGGAGGACGAACTGGCTTCCCTTTCTCTCGAGGAGCTCGAGGGCGACGAGCCGGACTCCGAGGAACGGGACAGTTCCCCCGACGATGACCTGCGGGAACTCGCCATCATGGAGAGCCGCGCCATGTCGTCCTCTCCCGATGACGAGGAACGCCGCAACCATCTCTACAATTCGATCGTCGGTCCGGAGACCCTGCAGCAGCACTTGATGGGGCAGC
>CAUZKZ010000074.1:0-16056 GCA_963580345.1 Verrucomicrobiia bacterium
AGCGCGATGCGTGGCCCGTAGCCCCGGCTACTCCGGCTACTCCGGCTACTCCGTTGGTAAACCGGCGAATAATGGCGCATGTTCTGCGCGCGGTGATGCACAGCGTGGCGTCGGCAGGAACTTCCGTGCCGCAGGGGAAGGCGCGCGTAGTGGAAGAGCGGGCGGCGGTAGCGATCGTATCCGCGGAAGTAGCGCTGGGTGTAAGTGGGGCAACCGCAGGATGAAAAGCCGCTGCGGTAGGTAATGGAGAGACTGCTGTGGCCGGCGTCAGCCACGGGGGCGGCGACGATGCCTGCGAGGGCCACGGCGGCGATGGTGAGAGCGTTTTTGGTCATTTTGTTTCGGGGTTGGTTACGCTTGTTTTGACCGGCGTGGCGGCAGGAATATTCAAGGAAATCGGTCCGGAGCCCCCGGGGAAGGCGGCGAGCCGATGGTGAAGGCCTGGAGTTACAATCGGATTGTGCAATTATAATGAGTAAATCCGCGAATCCGGTGTCTACTACTGCTGAGCGGAAGCTGAACCCAAATCAAGAACTATGGAACATCACGAACCACAGAACGAGCCCCAACCGGAACAAGGGCAGGAGCCCGAAGCCGAGAAGCGGCACTTCGATTCCTTCGGCGAGGCCTTTCGTGCTGCGAAGGACGACGCCGCCAGCAAGGCCAAGGAGGCCGCCCCAAAAATGAAGTCGGTCATCGCCGAGGCGATTTATGACGTTGCTTATGGAGGAGCGTTCGGCGCGGTGTTCCTGGGAGCCTTTGCAGCCGAGCTGTTGCCCGGATCGATCTGGGAGGGCGTGGTCAAGGGAGCCCAGACCGGCCGCGACAAGGCCCGCCAGGCGCGCGACAAGGTTCGCAATGCGATGGCCCCGAAAAAGGGAGATCAGGCGGAACAGGAAGTCGTGATCGACATCGATGGCGAGCAGCCGGCCGGGGCGTGAGCGACAATTCACGAGACTGCTGTTGCGCGTGTCCTTGGAAACGCGGTCCTGGCGAATGGCCCGGGGACCGCTGCCCGTTTCCCGGGTCAGGCCTGCATGTGTAGGCGATGGAAGTAGTTGATGACCGTGCAGATTTGGTAGGCGCAGATCATGGCGGCCACCAGAGTGGCAAGACTGGCGAGGTGGGCGAGGCTTGCAAGCACGAGGGAGCCGGTCGCAAGGCTCATCAGCAAGAGGAGAACACGGACCGGGAGGAGCACGCACAGGACCTGGAAGACGACGGACGTGACGGGCGGAGCAGCCTGAAAGTTCGGGTCGCTGGCGACGATCCGATGGTAATGGTGCGCCCAGCCCCGGAGTGACCGGAAGCACCAGTAGAAGCCGAAGACCGGAATGAACAGATAGCCGACCGCGATGCCGGGCGTGAGGGGGGCGCCGAAGGGTTGGATCGCGAACCAGGCCCGATAGAGGTAGACGCAGCTGAATACCAATGCCGCGAGGCCGAGGCCGCATCCGGCGATCGTGATGAGGAGACCGAGGAGCGCCAGCAACTCGGGGATGGCGTGAAGAGAGCGGTGGGGCTCGAGGCTGAGGGCAAATCCATAGGCCATGAGCGCCGCGCCCCCGATGGTGGCCGGCACGGCGCCCAGGGTGAGGCCCAGGAGCACTCCGAACCGCGCGGGTTTTACAAAGGGAAGGGCGGGGCCGGCGGGCCGCGCCGGGCCCCCATCCACGACGGCGTGGGCACTGCGGGAGACGAGGCGGGCGATGCGGGAGGCGGGCTTCCAGTCTTCCTGCCCCTCGGCCCACACCAGGTCGGTATCGCGGTGGACGTGTCCCTGTTGCAGCAGGCCTTGCAGTTGGCGGAGCGTCACCGGTCCGTAGCGCTGACCGCCCCGCGCGTAGAACCAGGACTCGGAGGGAAGGCTCATGCCGCGCGGGACCTGAGGCCGGGTCCTAACCTCTCCGGCGCTCGAGGAGATTGAGCATCAGGAAGGAGAGAATGAGGTTCATCTCTTCACGGGGAGACAACTCGGCGAGTTTCTCGACGCGGAATTTCCCCTCCCAGAAGGCCGGTTCCTTGGTGAGCCGGATTGCCGGGGTGCCGTCGCTCCGGCTGGCGAGATAGCGAGGATGCACGAAATAGCCGGTAAAAGCGCCGAGGACGGGGATCCCCCCGAGGGTGGAGTCCAGCACCTTGGCCCAGGGGTTCTCTTCGTGAATCGAGAAGTCCGGTGTGTTGTCACCGGGATTGAAGACCTCGTAGTGGGCCCGCCAGATCGACCGCATCCCCTTACGCCCCACGGAGCCGATCTCTGCTCCCTGCGCATCGGTGAAATTGTAGCGCGCCGACCAGTCGAGGATCTTGTTGGCCTGAATGTGGGCCAGTTTCTGTGAACGCGACTTGTCGGTGAAGACCTCGACCTGTTCCCTCAGTTTTAATATCTTCTGGCGAACATAGCAAATCGGTTGTCCGTTTGCGTCATCGACGAAGATTTGCGGTGCGATGGAAACGATCTTGAAGCGGAGTGTAAGCGGATACTGCATGAGTGCGATTAGTAGAGGCGGAGGCCGCCCGCGGCTTGCTGCATCAGGGCGAGATGTAGATTGCCCATGAATTTGATTCCCCTGCAAATGCCGTGGAAGAAGATGAGCTCGACCACCAACTTCGAGATCATGGTGCCGAACACGATCATGCCGATCACGGTGGCGCCATCTCTCGTGAAGAGGACCTTGAAATTTATCTGCGAAAACACAAAGCCGACCACGGCGAGAGTGCAGTAGGAAATCGCCAGGCCAAAGCTGAGGCGCGGACCGTATCCGAGGTTCGGATGGGACTTCAACACGCGATTCCAATCGGTGGCGAGTCCGACAATGACGTTGAAGATCCAGTAGAAATTGAAGAGCGGAATAAACAGGAAACCCACCGCCCTGCCCGGGGTGGTGCGCACCCTTCCGCACTGCAGGGACTTCCAGATCCGGTGCAGATAAATCAGGGTCAGGATCCGGTAGACGATGGCGAAGACCGCCCACAGGAGGATTGCGATCCCGACGACGAGAGCGCTTTTTCCAAGGCGCTGCGAGAGGGCATCCATGGAAGGTTCGCGGCCAGAGGCCACCGACGCGATTTCGGACCAACCCACCGCGATGGCCAGAATGACACATGCGAGGCTGAGACCGGAGAAGAGGAGGAGCATGCCGAAGGACGCCTTCAGGGGGCCGGGGGGCGGATAGATCTCACCCGGTTGGACCGGCTGCTGCGGCATGGCGGGAATGGGAGCCGCTCCCGCGGCCCCGGGCGCTCCCGGGGCGGGGGGCACCGCGCCCGGAGCAGAGGGAAGGCTGCCCGGTGGAACCTGCTGCTGCGGAAGCGACCCTGCGGCCTGGAGGGGCGGCTGGAGGGGCTGCTGGAGGGGTTGTTGGAGGGGCTGCTGGGGCGCAGGCGCGACGGGGATGGCCGTCCCGAGGGGGCGGGCGCTCTGGGCCGCGGAGCCGGTGAGAAGCTTGGGACGGGTGGGGGCGGCCTGCTGGGCGGGAAAGAGACCCTCCACGTTGGTGGCCGGAATCCACTGATCGTCGAGCGCGTCGGTCCAGAGCAAGGTTTCGCGGGTCACCGTCCCGTCCATGGCGAATTGCTGGAGCTGCTCGGCGGAGTAGGGGCCGTATTGCTGCTCATCGACGACGCTGATGAGGTGCCACTCTTGTTCTTCCGACATTTTCGAGCGGATTCTTAGTTTCGGAATTCCGAGGCGGCAAGGAAGGAAGTGGGGCCCTCGAGGCAAATCACCGGAGCACGGGTTTGCGGCGGGAACCGGATCCCGCATCGCGGTGGAAATTCGTGGATACTTCCTTGAATACGTGAGGGGTTCCCGATCTCCATGCCGCGATGTTGCATCAAAAATGAATGGCGTGACCCTCCGCGTCGAGAGCGGCTTCGTGGACCCCTTCGGGGAGGGTGGGGTGGGCGTGGATGGTGGCATGAAAGTCCTCGAGAGTGGCCTCGAGGGTAAGCGCCAGGCCCATTTCGGCGATGAGGTCGGTGGCGTTGGTTCCGATGATGTGGGCCCCGAGAAGTTCGCCGTGCTCCGCACCGAAAAGCATCTTGATAAAGCCTTCCGTCTCGCCGGCCGCCTGGGCCTTGCCGAGGGCCTGGTAGGGGAATTTGCCGACCTTGTACTTCACCCCTTCCTCCACGAGGGCGCGCTCCGTCTTGCCGATCGAAGCGATTTCGGGATGGCAGTAGGTGCATCCCGGGAAGGCCTCAACCCGCCTTGGGGTGAAGCCCTCGACGAAGATCCCCTCCACGCACTGGACCGCTTCGAACATGGCGGTGTGAGCCAGCCAGGGAGGACCCGCGATGTCCCCGAGGGCGTAGATCCCCTCGATAGAGGTTTCGTAGCGGCCCCCGATCTGAATCCACCCCCGATCGGTGAATTCGGGAAGTTGCCCTCCCGGCAGGACGGGCACCACGCCGATCGCCACCAGGCAGACGTCGGCCTCGATGGTCTCGCTGCCATTGGCATCCTCGACCGCCACGGTGACCGAGTCGCCGTGATCCTCGGATGAGGTCACCTTGGTGTCGGTCAGGCACTTGATGCCGGCGCGAGTGTAGGACTTTTTAAGGGCGTCACCCACCTCGTCGTCCTCCACCGGAACGAGGCGCGGCAACATTTCGATGATCGTGACCTCGGTGCCGAAGGCGTTGTAGATATAGGCGAACTCCACTCCAATCGCGCCGCCCCCAATGATGACCATGCTCTTGGGCTGTGCGGGAAGAACCATCGCCTCGCGGGAACCGATCACGCTCTTCTCGTTGAAGGGAAGGCCCGGCAGCTCGCGCGCCTTCGCGCCGGTAGCCACGATGATGTTCGCGGTCTCGAGCACCTGGGTGGCACCGTCCTCGCCGCGCACCTCCACCTTGCCGGGTGCGAGGACGGATCCGAAGCCCCTGACGTAATCGACTTTGTTCTTTTTGAAGAGGAATTCGACCCCGCTCGCGAGCCGGTCGGACACCTGCCGCGAGCGCCTGATGACCGTGCTCCAGTCGTAGGTAAGATTGTCGAAGCTGATCCCGAACTCCTTGGCCTGGTGCTGGATCGAGTGAAAGAAATGGGCGTTCTTGAGGAGGGCCTTGGTCGGGATACAGCCCCAGTTCAGGCAGGTGCCCCCGGCCCGCTCGACCTCGACGCAGGCCACCTTTTTGCCCAACTGCCCGGCCCGGATTGCAGCGACGTAGCCGCCGGGACCGCCACCAATCACAACGAGATCGTATGACATGAGAAAATGCGAAGTTCAGACGCGGATCGGAACCGGCCCGCCGGGGGGCGAAGCTGGGACGAGGCGTCCGAAATCTCAACCCCCAAGTTAGGGATTTCCCCCGCTCCGAAAAGGGATGGGAACCCGCCCGAGCCAGCCCGGCGTGGAAATCGGGGCAAACGCTAGGAGTCCAACATGAACTTCAGGTGCGCTTCGGTCAGGTCGCCCATGGTGTGGCAATCCGCAAAGATCCTGGTGCTGTAGCGCTCATTGAGGGCGTCGCGCAGTGCCACCACGTGCTCGTCGGGAGCGAGGTGATCCTTCCGCATGGTCTTGAGGGCGGCGGTGAGGCGCATGCGCGAAGCCCGTGAGCGGCGTGCCATCTGGCTGCGCTCTTCGCTGCGGTACTGCAGGATGGTGGTGGGATTGAGATGGACGCGGACCAGCTCATCGACCGGTTTGTTGTCGGGGAAGTGGTGTGCGCGGTAGACGCTCAGGGCGTCTTCGTAGCTCTGCTGGTCAAAGTCGATGGGGCGCACGCGGTACTGCACTTCCTCAAAATCGGGGGTGATATCTAGCACGTAATTCACGCTGCGCATGTCTCCCAGGAGGCGCAGGAAGCAGCGTTCACCGAACTTCACGAACTCCTTCGCGACCCGGACGTGGTTGAGACTCTTCTCGGGAAGGTAGTCCTTGATGAAGATGTTGCCGGGCACCCCGGCGATGTGTTCCTCGATGAGGGTGTTGCCATTGACGAGGTAGTTGATGCGGTTGGGGGAGAGGATGTGTTCCAGTTCCAGCCCGTAGATTCGTGAAGAGTCCGCGGTCTTGACGTAGTAGTAGTCCGAATTTCCATTGAATCGGTTGATGATACGGATGCGGAAGGGACGGGAGTTGCCGAACTCGCCGAAATCGATGCGTTCCACCGAGAGGTGTTCGGCAAGAGAAAGATCGCCGCCGATTTTCAGGACTGCATAGATTTCGGTGAGCTTGGGCCGCAGTTCCTCCATGACTATCTGCGGATAAAACACGGTGAGCCAGAGGGTTTCCTCGCCGCTGGGATTCTCATAGGGGATCGCTTCCGTGTAGCGGGCGAGGTCGTCGTAGACGAGCGGGATTTCAGAGCGTCGTCCGAAGTGGTGGAGGTACTGCAGGAGAAAGGGCGACACCGGGTAGTGTTGCTTGCGCCGAGTGATGAGCCGCTTGGAATCCATCCTTGAATTACCCCGGAACTCAAATAGCCGAAGACCCGATCCCTGGCGAACGGCAAATCGAAGAAGCAGCCCGCATCAGCCCGTTTCGAAGCGGGCGATGAGGTGGAGGGTATCGATGCCGCGCTTGGTGAATTCTTCCCAATAGCTCTTCTCGATCGGTTCGGTGTGGGCGCGGCGGGCATCATCGTCGAGGGCATTCCATGCCGGCAGGCCGATTTTGCGGATTACGTCCCGTTCCGCGAGGCGCAGGGTGAGTTCTTCCCAGAAGATCTCGTTGCGCATTTCGTCCAGGCACTCCTGCACGTAGGAATTCGTGAGGTACTCGCTGGTAACGCGGTAGCGTTGGCGTTCCTCATCGAATTCAATGAGGTTGGCGAATCCGAGGTTGGTCACCTTTTCGAGGAGGGTGCTCTCGAGTTCCTCGATGCGGGCGTATTTTTGTTCTGCGCCGGGCCGCCGGTTGAGGGACGCCACTTCCGCGGCCAGGCTGACCATGTCGATCAGGACCCCGAGTTCCTCCTCTGTGAAGCGCAAATGCATTGCTAGGTATGGGCGCGAACCAAACCATCCCGCCGCCCGGGCCGCAAGCCCGCAACCGCGAATTCCCCTCGACCCGCGTCGGGACAGATGATTAGATTCCCGCGGTGAGATTCGTCCTCATCCTCTCCGCCTTCCTTCTTTTGCCCGATTGCGTCCTCCTCAAGAAACGGAGGGCTCCTGATCCCTATCCGGTCGTATCGTTTGAATTGGTCCACGGCCGGGCCGGGGGCCTGCACCCGCCGGACCACGTTGCCCTCACGCGATGGGATGAGCAGTATTATTACTTCGAGTGGCGGCGGATCGTGGAACCGGCCACCATGAAGACGCGGGATGGGAGCGGACGGGTCCCCGTCAAGGAATTCGACGCGAAGAACGGCAAGCCGCTGGAACGCCAGGGCGGCATCATCGGCAAAGAAGATTTGAACGGGCAGCTGTATAACGCGGGGGTGAATTGAGGGAGGGGCCGGGTGGGCGAGGCGCCGGTTGGAACCTCCGGCGGCACGGAAACGGGGCCCCGCTTCGAAATGCGTTGCTAATGGTCCCGGACGTCATAGCATGAGCATGTTCGCCGGAATTTTCCGAATCCTCCCGGCGACGCGTTTATTCTGCGGCCGTCCCATTTTTTTGGGTGATCCTCGGTAGTGAGCGGCGTCTTTGCGCATTGAAATCTTCCGGGGATTCGGAGGCATGTTATGACGATCTATCTTGGAAATATTTCCTACGATTCGACGGAAGCGCAATTGTTCGACCTTCTTTCACCTTTTGGCTCGATCTTCGATCTCAACTACCCGACCGACTCGGTGACGGGCAAACATCGGGGGTTCGCCTTTGTGATGATTAAGGACCAGGCCGATGCGGAGGACGCGATTAAAAGCCTTAATGGGTCCCCGTTTGGGGGGAGGACTCTCCGTGCCAGCGAAGCGAGCGCGCGAGATCGCAGTCCGGCCCGCGGGATTCCGGTGGGATTCCGAAAGATGGGCTCGAATCCCTTCCAGCCTGGCGGGAATTTCCGGCGGCGGTAGGCCGGCTCCCGGAGCAGGGGCCCGTGCAGCGACCCGGGGGCCGATGGAGCGCCATTTCCGGCGCAGTTGCCAACGAAACTACCCCCGGGTAATTTTTTTCAACTGTCGAAAGCCGACAAGTTTCCCGGAATTCTCGTCCCACAGGCGGAAGGAGAGAGATTTGAAACTGCTCCAGAGGGTCAGGGGCTCAACCTTCTCGAACATGGGATCGGACCGATGACAGCGCTCCAGGTTGTAGTTGGAGATCCGCGGGCTGAGGTGATGAATGTGGTGGTAGCCGATATTTCCCGAGAACCACTGCAAGACCCTGGGCAACTTGTAAAACGAACTGCCCTGCAGCGCGACAGCGGTGAAGTCCCAGTCCTCGCCCCGCTCCCAGTAGGCGTCTTCGAACTGATGTTGCACGTAGAAGAGCCACACTCCGCAGGATCCGGCCACGGCCACCGTGGTCAATTGGATGATGAGCCAGGGAAGGAGGCCGAAGATTGAGATCAAGGTGACGGACATGGCGAGGAGCGCGAGATTCATGGTCCAGACCGAGCGGCGTTCGCGCGGGTTGGCCTTCGGCAAGGGGAATCTCTGGCGAATCAGGAAGATGGTAACCGGAGCGATGACAAAGAGGACGAACGGATTCCTCGCCAGCCGGTAGGAAAATTTTTTCCACCTCGAGGATTCGAGATACTCCGTGACGGTGAGGGTCCAGATATCGCCCACCCCGCGGCGGTCGAGGTGGCCGGCCGTGGCGTGATGAACGGAGTGTTCCCATCGCCAGTGGTAGTAGGGCGTAAAGCAGAGAACACCGGTGAGGAAGCCCCAGAAGTTGTTTGCCCGGCTCGAATGACAAAAGGAACCGTGGCCGCAGTCGTGGAAGATGATGAAAATGCGGACCAGCAGGCCCCCCGCGAGAATCGCGAGGGGAATCGTGAGCCACCACGAGACAGAGAGGCTCAGGTACATCAGGAACCAGAGCGCGGCATAACCTCCGATCGAGTTGAGGACCTGCCAACCGGCTCGCCAGCGGCTGGGTTTCTGGTACTCGGCCACGATGGCCTTCCACTTGGCAACGGATTCGGCGCGGTTCGCTTTTCCTGGGGATTGATTGATATCAGTCATTCGTTCAGATTCTGAGAATTTTATCATCGAAGCCCGGCGGTTCCGGTCGCGGCGCCGCTAGCCATTCTGCGGGGCCGGCTTGCGCGGCCTCCTGCGGCGGGTGGCGGGACGATTTTTTTGGGAGGTGGGCGCCGGTTGGCGCTTGGCGGTGGTCTTTGGGGCCCCGCTTCGCCTGGGAGGGGTCCCCTTGCGCTTTGGTTTGCCGTTTCCCCGTCGGGGGCCTGTCTTTTGCCCGCCCTGCTTTTCGCGCCCCGGCAATGGGACGAGGAGGAAATCCACCTGCCTTTTGACCGGGTCGACCCTGGCGACTTCCACCTCGAGGCGGTCTCCCAACTGGATCACGCGTCGATGGCGGCGGCCCCGCACCTGAAGGCGGGCGGCGTCGAAATCGTAGAAATCGTCCGCGAGAAGGGAAAGGGGGACCAATCCGCTCATCCCCAGCTCCTCGACCTCGACGAAAATGCCGAAGTTCCGGATCTCGGTGACATGCGCCTCGTATCGTTGCGCGGTTCCGGAATTCAGCTGCGCTTCGAGGAAGGCGTGCAGCTTGACGATCCGGCTGTCCCGTTCGGCGTCGGCGGAATTGCGCTCGGTGGCGGAGACGTGTTCGGCGGTCTGGGCCAGGGGCGACTTCGTGACCCTCTCGCTCTCGAACAAGCTGCGGTGAACCACGAGGTCGGCATAGCGGCGGATGGGGGAGGTGAAATGGGCGTAGCGCTGCTTTGCCAGCCCGTAGTGCCCGAGGGATTCCACCGCGTAGCGCGCTCTCATGAGGGATTTGAGGAAGCCGATCTTGAGGGCCGGGCCGATCGCCAGGTCACCGAGCCGTTGGAGGAGTTTGCGGACTTCGGCGGGGTTCTCGAGATTGCCGCAGGGGACGTTGTGACTGAGAACTTCCTCGCGATACTCCCGCAGCCTGAAGGGGTCGGGCTTTTCGTGGGCCCGGTGGAGGGTGGGCCGCTTCAGTTTTATCAGGCGGGTCGCGACGGCCTCGTTCGCCAGCAGCATGAACTCCTCGATCAGGTGGTGGGACGCATCGTTCGCGACTTTCTCGATGCTCCTGACTCGGCCCCGCTCGTCGAGACGGATTCTGGACTCCGGGAAATCCAGCTCGAGGGAACCGGATTCGAACCGCCGCTTGCGAATAATCTGCGCGAGGCGGCCGGCCTCCTGCAGCATTTCCTCCAGCTCGTCGGTGGGGCTGCCCACCAGCACGGCCAGGGCCTCCTCGTAGCTGTAGCGCCGCTGGGAGTGAATCACGGCCGGGTAACACCGGGAGCTCAGGACCTTGCCGTCATGCGAGATCAGGAATTCGACGCACTTCGTCAGGCGGTCGACCCGCGGCTTGAGAGAGCAGAGCTCGTTGCTGAGGGCTTCCGGCAGCATGGGAATGACCCGGTCCACCAGGTAGGTGGAGTTGCCGCGCTTGAGAGCCTCCCGGTCGAGGGCGGACCCCGGCTTCACGTAGTGCGAGACATCCGCGATGTGAACCCAGAGCTTCCAGCGCTTCGCACTGACGCGCTGCAGGCAAATCGCGTCGTCGAAGTCCCGGGCCTCTTCCGGGTCGATCGTGATGACCGGGTGGCTGCGGCAATCGGTCCGGCCGGTCAGGTCCCCACCGGTGACCTCGCGGCCGAAGTTGCGAACCTCGTGCAGGACCTGGGGCGGAAATTTCAGAGGCAGGCCGTAGTGCCTCAGCACCCCGAGCATATCCACGCCTTCGGCGTTGGGCGGACCGAGGACCTCGGTCACGACGCCTTCGGGGTGGGAATCGCGCGAGTTCCACTTCCGGAGTTCAACTACCACCTTGTCACCGGCCCGGGCCGGACGCCCCACATCGCGCGGGGGAGGAACGTGGATCTCGTGATGCATGCGGGGATCGTCCGGAACGACGGAACGACGCTCCTTGCTGCACCGGTAGGTCCCTACGAATTGCGTGCGGCGGCGTTCGAGCACGCGCACCACCGTCCCGCTTTGGGAGCATCCGCCACTTGGTGGCGGGCTGCTTGGGGTCGCCTGGCGGCGGACCAACACGAGATCGTCATGGAGGGCCGTTCCGGTTTCACCAGCCGGGATCGCGATTTCACCGGTGCCCGGGTCTTCCGGATTCAGGAAACCACGGCCCTGGCGGGTGATTTGAATCCGCCCCGCAATCAGGCCCGCCTCTGCGGGCAGAACATAGCGGTCGCCATCGACCCGCGCGATCCGGCCGGCCTGCTCGAGGAGGCGCACGGTCTGCTGGAATCTCGCTTTCTGCGCTGAAGGCGGTTGCAGTTTTTCAAGGAGTTGGGGAAGCCGGGAGGGCACGTAGTCCTTGCGGCCCAGCAGTTTCAGGATGTTGTCTTCCATTGTAAAAGTGATCGAGTTGGGAAGCGGCCGGCCCCTTTGGCGATGGCACGGGTGGAGCTTCGGGTAAAAGTAAGATCAGGTTGTCGCAGTTAGCCATGCTATGGCGGACGGATTCAGTTTCGATGACCACCGCCAGCAACCTCACGTTTCCAACGAGGTCGGTTCCTGGCTCACTCCCCCGGAGGAGGGAATGGCGACCGGTTGTCTTGCGGCCGCTGTTACGTCTTTAACCAGGGAATCAGAGGAATAACCCGTGAGTGAGGGTCAGAAACGTCCGTCTTCCTTGCGCAGGACGCGGAGACTTTCGCAGGCTTTGGGGCGAACGCAAGCACTATACCGGCAGGGCGTATGGGCCATTCAGGTTGGCTCGATGAGGGGAGGCGGGGGTCCGGGAGCGCGGGCCGGCCGGTGTTTCGGCCGGAGAAATCATCCCCGCGTCTATCCGTTCTGCTGTCCACGCACCGAAACCCTCCCCGGTGACCGTGAGCGCCGGATTGCCGAATCATGTCCTGTCATCGAAAAGCCTTGTATTATTCCGCTGAGTCATGATGGTTGAAGCGGTCGTCAGCAACTTCTGAGATCTGGCGTCCATTCGTTTCTCCTGCGGCCCTTCCCATGCTTCGGCAGTCCTCGGTCGCGGTGCGGTGTTCAGGGTGTTGGACACTAGCGGGTTTCGCTACAGCCCGTTCGTCTTAAGATCTCTTATTCCTGACCCGGTGTCGGCTCGGAATAAGGTCAGCGGCCGGGGCAAGACCCTGGTTGTAATCACTATCCCCGCTTCACCGTGTCCCCCGAAAACAAGCTCGATGCCAAGATCATCAATAGCCAGGAAGCAGTCCGCGCTCACATGGAATGTGCCATGCCCCACCGACGTGCCGAGTGGGCCAAGGAATTGAAACGCCGCCGGAGGCAGCTGAAGGCAGCGGTCAAGGCGGCGCCGCCCCCGCCCCCGCCCGTCCTCGGGCTCGAAAAGAGCATCCTGGAGTCGGGCCCTGGCGGCCATCCTCCGGAGCCAGGCGTGAGGGGGACTGCGAATCGCACCGCTGAGGAAGAGGGAATCGAGAGCTATTGGAGCGGATGGAAATGATGATTCGGAACCGGTAGCAGGCAGGCACTCTTCCGCGAAAGTCCAGGAGCGCGGCAGGCCCTGCACGATCCGGCCCCACCGGTCGAAAGCAGGCTTGCACTCACCGCCGAAATCCGCATCCTTCCCGGCCCGAACCCGGACGCGGGGTTAGCTCAGTTGGTAGAGCAACTCGTTTACACCGAGTGGGTCGGCGGTTCAAGTCCGTCACTCCGCACCAGACTGTTTTTAGAGGGTTTGAACGATGCGGCCTCAGTTTTGCTAGCAATGTGCTAGCAGTCAGTGACGTTCAGCCCCCCTCCCGCTCCACCAGACCGCCACACAGCCCTCCCATCCCTCCGGGGCACCCAAGGACCCCCACCGGCCACCCGGCCCCTCTCCTGCTCCCTATCGCTTCCCGGCCACCCAAGGCCCTCCACCCCACTCCAAGCCTCTCCTGCTGGCCACCACCCGTCCCACCCCACCGGCCCATTCGGGCGCCCGGCCTTCAGCGTGGGAAGAGGAGGTTCTCGGCGTGTGCCGGGGAAATCCTGGAGCCGCGGCGGGAAAAAAATAAAATTGAGGGCGGGGGCTACCCCTTGAAGACCTGCTCCTGGTGCCACTCCAAAAACTCCCGAGCCGGAGCCTCGCCTTCACCCGGAACGTGAATCTGCTTCCCATTCAGCGGGTAGTAGGTGCGGCCATTGTCGTAGTCCTCCCGCAGCCTCGAACTGACATTCAGGTGCAGGTCATTTGAGAAGGTCAGGTAACCCCGTTCGAAGAGGCGGTGAAGGTCCGCCCTGAGCAATACCCCGTTGCTGACAGCGTGAGGCCCTGCTGCTGCGTAGGGCCTGATGTGGGCCGCTTCAAGGGCCGGGAGGGAGTGCTCCTCGGTTACGGCCAGCTCGGCACGGTGGTGTCACCTGCATGTATTGCCGAATGTGGTGCATATTTTCCAGCAATTAAGTATCCGTCTCGACTCAGCCCAGTATCCACTTTACGGCTAATATTTTATTTTCTTGGTGACGAGTGACTGGATAGCGTTCCTGCATCGCCTCGGCGGATTCATGGCCTCGCGGCGCCCCGTCGAATCGGGGCGGCCCAGCGCCGTGCTTACTCTGCCCTGCCTGGACTACGCCTCGACTCTGATCGCCTCGGGAGTGGTGGCGGAGTCTTTCCGCGACCAAACCTCAGCAGCGCTGGAACCTGGCGAGTTCAGGAATAGAATCGGCGAGGCGGTGGGCTTTCCTTACCGCCATACTAGCAAGTCCTCCTTGAAAAGGCTGCGCGGAGTTATCGCAGAAATCGATGATTTCGGAGGAAGCGAACGGCTCCTGGTCCGGTTCGTAGATAACGAGCGAAAGAAGTTCACTCGTGCTGTCGACCGACGATGGCTTTCCCTAATTAGGCCGCTCGCTGAGATGCCAGATCTGCACAACGCTGCGGGTGGAAGCCTCCTGGCAAAGAATATAGCGGGACTCGAGGCAGTTGTCGGCCAGGGCGGAGCAATTCGATTGCTTGAGGAAAGTCATCAAGGCTGCTGCATCCTAGATACGAAGAAGAGGGTCAGGGCTGAAGCCAAGCAGTCGGTTATCGCGGAACGGCTTGGCGTAAACGCAGGGGGGGAAGAGGTAGTCTTGCGGGATGTGGTCCGTCTGGCCTCAGAGGGCCCCGAGGCCATGGCGGCTACGCATTGCTGCCAGGTGTTCGGGGAACCTCCTCCTGGTTGGCCCGCCACGGTGATCGCAGGATCGATGAAGTTCCTCAGAGGCTGGGACGATTGTGATTCGGCCGTCCGGGTCGCCTTGGTCAGCCCCGTGGAGAATGCCTACCGCGACGCCCTTGCGGAGGCTAACCAACTGTTTCTCCAGCGGGATGGCCCTGAGCTTGAACTGCCAGGCGAGATCTTGGCGATCAAGCCGGAGGGGATCGACTTCCAACTCTTCTATTCCGACTAGCATGAGAGAATTGCCAGTAATCGAAAGGGCGTACGCGACTCTCGGCAGGGCGGCACGCTCCGGGTGGAACATCTATGAAGTCGATTGGCCGGCGTATGCGGCATTTCACCGGGCTGTTAGGCAGCTCGATCAGAGCCTCCGTGAACACGACCTATTAGAGCAGTGGGCCGTCTTCTCTTCATTCTGCAAGCGATACCGCTATTTCCTGGGTACCCATCCACTTCCGGCTGCCGAACTGACAAAGCAAATGATGGGCTGGCGGACGGCGTCGAGTCCCGGGGTTGCGAGTTTGATGAAAGGCTCGCCTTCACCTGTGGCTGCTGCCTGCAAGGACGTCCAGGAGGTCTTTGGAGAGCTTCAGGCCGAAGCGGAGAACCCGTTGTGGCGAAGTGCGCTCGACGACATTCTGTGCCGCCAGCACGATGATTCCTGGATAGGCATCCTCTCAACTGAAACCAGGCTGGCGGGCGCTATTGCTTCGTTCTTGGGAGCGGAGGATGCTGGAAAAGCCTGGCTTTGGCCGCTGCGGCCAACCGATCTCAAAAGCGCCAGTGAGATTTACGCCCAGCTTGTCGTCTTTGGTCCCACCGGCCGTCACACGAGGGAAGGAACGGACTACATTTTCAAATGTCCTCGAGCGGAGGTGGTGACCTTGTTTACGCCTGATGTGTTCCGTGCTTCCGTGCCCTCGCCTTATGACTTGATCGGATCTCCGCATGCCGGTGGGCTGCGCGGCCGCAACTCAGAGCTTCGAACGTTTGCCGACCCGACTGTGATGAGGAGCGGCGCCGCGTCGGCGGCCGATGGCGAAGGTCAAGCGGCTGCAGATGGCGAGAAGGAAAAGGAGTGGCTGGATGCGCTGCCGAAGCTCAATTTCACTTACAGACAGTTTGTCGATCGTGCTGGCGATCATGGGGAGTTTGCGGAGGCTGTTCCAGCGAGGCAAGTTTTGCTTTCGTCAGACCATATTGTTTATCTTGCCAGTGCGGGCTCGGTGTCGCGGCTGACCATCGGCGATGGCGGCGAGCCCGGACGCCGGGTTTGTGATGACGTCCATCATGTGGATGTGGCCGAGCTGGGTGTCGAAGATGTCGTGGTCTTTTCCGCCGAAGGAGGGGGTGACATGATCGTTGAGGTTGCGAACAGCCTGCTTGGTGACGACGCAGTGCGATTTCGATCCCTGCAGACGGAGTGGAAGCTCGCTCTGAACATGATGGTAGCAATCAATGATTCGTCGGAAACCGCTAGGAGTCTGCGTGCGCTCGGGTCCAAGCTTGCCTCCGCGGGCAACGTCAGAAATTGGTGCTCAGCCTGGAACATCGGGCCCGGCACATGGCGCAGCTTCGATGCTGTACTCCGCTACTGCGGGTTGGATGGCAGGAAGGACGAGTTCTTCGAGGCTACCAAGAGATTGAGAACCGCACACAAGAGAGCCGGGTTTCAGCTGGCGGGACGACTCCGGGAAATGATGAAGGACCGCTACCTTGACGAGCTGTTCACAACCGGACGCCAAGAGTTCGGGGGCACTGCCGCGTTGCCAAATAGAAAAGTGGCCTTTCTCGTTCTCGAGATCTTCCCCGGGAACGTCGATGTATCCCC
>CAUZKZ010000075.1:0-15948 GCA_963580345.1 Verrucomicrobiia bacterium
AAGAAGTTTGGCACGCTGACTGGCGGTCAACTCGATCACTTGGGCCACTCTCATACTACAAGTATAGTAGTTTCAGATTAAAGATCAATCTGTAAGGCGGACTACACTAGTTGGTTTGTCCCGACATACCGGCGCACACCGATCCCCTTTTATCACCACGAACTCGACACAGCGACCATGAGAACGAAATCAGAAGACATGAAAACGAAAAGCGCCGGGAACACCCCTCCAGGGGAAGCGTTCAGGAGACCCTTGATGAAAATCCTCGCAGCCGTCGCGGCGACCTGCGCCATCTTGCTGGGCACCTCGGCCCACGGCGCGGTGCTGGATCTGTTTCCCGGCCCGTTCACCGATTCTGGGAGCACACCGACTGTCAACGTCTTCAATACCGCGACGGCCACGGGCAACTGGCTCGATTTTTACGACGAGGCGTCCGATGTGGGCACGCTTTACTTCTCGATGGACGTGACCGTTGACAACAACGTCGACGAGACGGGCACGGGTGGCTTTTTCGCTGGATTGGAGATGATCGGCTCCGTTGCGGGCGCTGGCCTTGCCGTCGGCAACTATTGGGCTTCGACGCGGTGGGGGGGGGCAGGTTCGGCGATTTCAATCTGCAGCCCGATGACGCCACTACAGAGATCATCAGCGGGTCCTCGGTGATGATCGCCGGCAAGATGGTGTTGGGCCCGCTCGCGGGTGACGACGAGGTCACGCTCTGGCTGAACCCGATCCCGGGTGCCGAAGGCGCTCAGCCGGCCTCGCACACAACGACCCTCACTGCGGGAGACGCTTATTTCAACGCTGCGAATGTCCGCTCGGGCAACGGCGTAGGCCAGTCCACTTACAGCAACATCGTCTACGGGACGGATTTCTCCGATGTGGTGATTCCCGAACCTTCGACCCTCGCCCTGGCCGCCCTCGGCCTCTTGGGGCTGGCGTGCCGGGGCCGACGCCGGTAGCGGCGGCTGAAAAATCAAAACCCTGCCATCAGCCTTCGTCCCTCCCGCTGGCCGCCCTCGGCCTGTTGGGGCTGGTGTGCCGGGGCCGACGCCGGGAGCGGCGGGTGATAGTACAAAACCCTGGCAGTCAATTTGAAATCCAACCCAAGGAGACAGGACATGAGACCATTGATGAGGACCCTGGCATTCGCGGCGACCTGCGCCACGACGCTGGGCACCGCGGCCCACGGCACGGTGCTGGAGGCGTTTCCCGGCCCGTTCACTGATAATGCCACCACAGCCAGTCCCATCGTCGTCGATACCGGGACGGCCGCGGGCGACTGGCTCGACGGTTACGACGACGCGGCCGACGTGGGCACGCTTTACTTCTCGCTCGACATTACCGTTGACAACCACGCCGGCGAGTCGGGCGGGGGTGGCTTTTTCGCTGGATTGGAGTTCCTCGGCCCCGGGGAGGACCTTGCCCTCGGCAACTTTTGGGCTTCGACGCAGTGGGGGGGGTACAAGTTCGGCGGCGATTTCGAGCTGCAGCCCGATGACGCCACCACCGAGATCACCAACGGGTCCTCCGCGACGATCGCCGGCAAGATCGTGTTAGGCGCGGGCGCGAATGACGACACCGTCACGCTCTGGCTGAACCCGACCGCGAACGCCGAAGTCGATCAGCCGGCCTCCATCACAACAAACCTCAGTGGAGCGGACACTCCATTCGACGTTCTGCAGGTCCGCTCGGGCAACACCACGGGCCAGTCCACCTACAGCAACATCGTTTTCGCGACGAAGTTCTCCGACTTGGTGGATCCCGGCGACGACACCGACGGCGACGGGATGACGGACACCTACGAAGATAATAACGGCCTCGACAAGAACGACCCCGGCGACGCCGCCCTCGACAACGACGCCAACGGCGGACCCGACGGACTGACCAATCTCCAGGAGTTCCAGAACGGCACCGACCCGCAGGACTCCGACAGCGACGACGACGGACTCACCGACGGAGATGAGATCAACGGCACCCTCAACCCGTTTCTCGGCGGCGTTAAGCGCGATCCCTTCGTCCCCAACTCCGACCCTCCCGGCGATCCCACCGACCCGACCAAAGCGGACTCCGATGGTGATGGGATTCCCGACAACATCGAGATTGCTAACGGGAGCGATCCTACCAATCCGTTCAGCCCGGCACCCCCCCTGGCTATCACAAACAGCGATTTCGAGGCTTCCGCGGGGAACTCAATCTCCGACTGGTTTGAAAGCAGCACGAACAACGACTGGCGCGACTACACCTTGGCGAACGCCCAGATGCCCCCTCCCAGCTCCAACCGGCGATTGGGATTGGAACATCCAACCGCGTTCATCTACCAGAGCCTCGGAACGCTCTCCGGCGATGAATTGTCGATTACGATCTCCGGAAACGCGGTCAAGCGTAGCACGCACATTTTTAACGACGTGATTTTCGAGCTCCAGGCGGGATCTTTTCCAGGCGCTGCGGACGGCACGGACTTAACTGGGTTGACCTCCCTGGGGACCTACACCCTCACCGCGGACGTTGCGGGATTCGACGCAAATCCGGATCTCAAGCCGTTCTCGACCTCTGCCATTGCCGTCAGCGGACAAAGCCCTGGGACGGAAATCTGGCTCCGCATCAGTGCACCCGAGGCGGGCCCCTTTCCTGAGGAAGTTCCAAAAGATGGCGCTTTCCTGGACGATCTGACTCTGAGCATTCAGGACACCGGCGACGACACCGACGGCGACGGGATGCCGGACACCTGGGAAGATGACAACGGGCTCAACAAGAACAATCCCGGCGACGCCGCCCTCGACAACGACGCCAACGGCGGACCCGACGGACTGACCAATCTCGAGGAGTTCCAGCACGGCACCGACCCGCAGAACTCCGACAGCGACGGCGACACCCTTTCCGACGGCGCCGAAGTCGATACCCACGGCACCAACCCGAGCAAAGCGGACTCCGATGGTGATGGGTTTCCCGACAACATCGAGATTGATCAAGGGAGCGATCCTACCGATTCGGGCAGCGTGCCGGACACCGACGGCGACGGCATGCCGGACCCTTACGAAGATGCTAACGGCCTCGACAAAACGATCGACGATTCCGGCCTCGATCCCGACAGCGATGGCGTTTCCAACCTTGACGAGTTTTCGGGCGGAACCGATCCTCAGGATCCCGACAGCGACGACGACGGCCTGCTCGACGGTGAGGAGGTGGCCGCCGGGACCGATCCGAATTCAGTCGACTCCGATGGTGATCAATTTCCTGACAAGCTCGAAATTGATAAGGGCAGCGATCCTACCGATCCGGACAGCGTGCCGGAACACGCCCTGATTATCAGAAACGGCGATTTCGAGAAATCCGCGGGGAACGCAATCGCGGACTGGTTTGAAAGCAGCACGAGCAACGACTGGCGCGACTACACCTTGGCGAACACCCAGATGCCCCCTCCCAGCACCAACCAGCGATTGGGATTGGAACATCCAACTGCATTCATCTACCAGAGCCTCGGAACGCTTTCCCGCAATGATTCCTCGATTACGATCTCTGGAAACGCGGTCAAACGTAGCAGTCACAACATGTTTACCGATGTGATTTTCGAACTCCAAGCGGGTGCTTTTCCAGGGGCTACCGACAATGCGGACTTGACCGGGTTGATCCCCCTGGGGACCTATACCCTCACCGCGGACGAAGTGGGATTCGACGCAAATCCGGATCTGAAGCCGTTTTCGACAGCTCCGTTTGACGTCAGCAGACTAAGCGTTGGGACGGAAATATGGCTCCGCATCAGTTCACCAGACGCGGGCCCGTTTCCTCTCGAAAATCCACCCGATGGCGCTTTCCTGGACGATCTGACTCTTAGTGTTGAGGAACAGGCCGGTTTCTTCTTCGATGTCGAGCGCAGCGGAGACGACCTCGTCCTCACCTGGGAAAGCCAGGACGGGAGGCTCTACAACCTGCGCAGCGAGACCGATCCCGCGGCCGCGGATCCCATAGAGTGGCCGATCTTCGACGGCAATGAGGACATGCCGGCCGATCCCTCCGGCACCAACACCCTCATCATTCCGCTTCCCGCCGATCCAATCCGCCTCTTCGTGATCGAGGAGTTTCCCACCCCGCCGGTCGTGATCCTCTCCGACGACTTTGAGATGGGGGTGGGAACCTGGGCGACGGGAGGCGACCCCGGGGGCACGGTCGACGATCCGCTGGAGACGAACTGGGAGTTGGGAGCGCCGAGCCTCGTGGGCCCCGCCGCCGCCAACAGCGGAACCAATTGCTTCGGAACCAATATTTCCGCTGATTACGGATTCTGCGCCGAGGTCTGGCTGCGCTCGCCCCCGATCGACCTGACCAACGCGGGAGCCGCTACTCTGAGCTTCTCCCAGTTCACCGACATCGAGGAGCAATTCGACTTCGGAAAGGTGTCCGTGCTCGACGCCGGCGATGACTCCGAACTGGCGGTGCTCGAGGAACCGGTCGAAGGAACCACCGACGACTGGGAGCAGGTCAGCCGTTTCCTGCCCGCCGCGGCCCTTGGCAAGACGGTCATCATCGAGTTCCGTTTCCAGTCCGACGACATTCAGAACTTCGGCGGATGGTACATCGACGACGTCGGCGTGACGGTGCCGTGAGGGATTGAAGAAAGGTTGATTGATACGAAAATTCCTTTTTCAGGCCCGGTCCTCTCGAGGACCGGGCCGGGTTTTGTGGGGGTGCATTGAGAATCAAGAAAACTGTCTGCACAGCATGGAAGACTCCCCCACGATCGCCGTCTCGCTTCTCTTTGCGGTTGGTTCCCTCTTCTCGGTTCGCGCCGAGCAAGTTGTCATTCGTGAGGTGATGTATCACCCGGCGGACGGACTCTACGAGTACGTCGAACTCGAGAACATCACCACTACGGTTTTCGATATCGCAAACTGGAGGTTACGTGGAGGTGTGAAGTTCGACCTGCCGGACTTCGATCCCGCCAATCGCAACGACACCTTCCTCACGCCCCGGCAGCGAATCATCATTTGTGGGACGGATCCGGAAACGTTTCGCACCGCCTACGGGCTCTCGACAGCAGTTCAAATCTTCGGTCCCTGGGCGGGATTCCTGGAGAACGGTGGAGAGCGTGTCACGGTCGATGACAAGAACGGCACGACCATGTGCACGATGCGCTACGACGATCAGCACCCCTGGCCGGTGGCACCGGACGGGACCGGGCCCTCGCTGGTGCTGTCCAATCACGATCGCCCCATCGACGACTACCGGCTATGGAAGGCGAGCGCGAATCCGGGTGGCAGCCCGGGATCGGCCGAGCCCAACAGCACGCCGTCGGACCTCGCCATCAACGAGGTGCACTTCAACGGCCTTGGCAACATCGACTGGGTGGAGATCTACAACGGCGGGGCGAGCATGAGCACTTCCGGGATGTTCCTCTCGAGCAAGCGGGACTTTTCGGACAAGATCCCCCTGGGCAACGTGGTCCCGGGCGGGGGATTTGCGAGCTGGAACACCAACTTTGAGTCGGGCGGCGAGGAGTGGGTTTTGTTCTTGGTCGATCAGAACGGGGTGGTCTTGAAGGCGGTGGCGTTCGAGCGGAAGACCGGCCGCGACCACGCCGCCGCCTACCCGGACGGCTCCACGGACTTCTATTCTTCGGGTCCTGGCAGCCGTGACGGTCCGAACAACCCCAGCCGCGAGTCTGAGCTCGTGATCTCGGAGCTCATGGTGGAACCGCCTTCCGGCCACCGCGATGGCGAGTTCATCGAACTCTACAACAAGGGCACCACCGTGGTCGATCTCTCGGGCTGGCGCTTTGTCAGTGGAGTGGACTACCGCTTCCCGGCCGGGACCATGATCGCTGCGGGCGAGTATGTGGTGATCGCTGCAAACAGCCAGTTTACTTCCGAGGCCCATCCGGCCGCGAGGGTGCTGGGAGAGTACACCGGCAACCTCGGCAACAACAACGAACTCCTTCGCCTGGAAGACAACTGGGGCAACCTGGCGGATGAAGTGCACTACCACACCGGCGGCGACTGGCCCCATCTCGCGGCTGGGCAGGGAAGCAGCCTGGAACTACGGCACCCGGCCATGGACAACTCCAGGCCGACCGCCTGGGCGGATTCGGACGAGTCCAACAAGTCGACTTTCCCGACCTTCCAATTTGCGGAGCGCTACGAGCAAACCAAGACCAGTGGGGCGGAGTCCAGTTGGAAGGAATTGCACCTGCACTGCGTGGGGGATGCCCACCTCGCCCTCAGAAACATGAGCCTGACGCGCGACGGGAGCGGCTCGAATCTGTTGCCCAAGAAGGGGGAGGTGGTGGCGAGATCCGGCACTGGCTCGCAGGGCTGGCTCTGCCAGGGCAACCACCACCTGAGCCACATGGAGGGCACCGAATTTCACCTGATCTCGACCGGGCACGGGGACGTCAGGGCGAACCGTTGCGAGATCGACGTCGTCGGCATTAACCGGAACGACAACCTGGTGTGGGCCGGCGAAGCCCGCTGGATCTCCGGAAAGCCCACCATCATCTACCAGACCTGGGACCGCTCCTTCGGCGGAGTCATGCACCTCCCGGTCCCGAAGAACCTCGGGACGCCCGGTGCGCCCAACTCGACCATGCTCACGGACGCCGCTCCCACCGTTTCGGAGCTCACACACAGCCCGGCGGTGCCGCGAACCACCGAGCTGGTGCTCGTCACGGCCAGGGTGGAGTCCGCATCTGCAGATCACACCGTCTCCCTGGTCCACCGTGCCGACAGTAGCAACGACGCCAGTCCCTGGAGCACCGACACCATGTTCGACGATGGAGCCGGAAGTGGTGACCTGGCCGCCAACGACGGCATCTATTCCATCACGCTCGGGCAGTACCCCACCGACCACACCGTCGTGCAGTTCTATGTGAAGGCCACCACATCGGGAGGAACGACGATCATGCCGCGGCCCGCTCCCGAAAAGCCCGCCCTCTACGTGGTGGACAACAGCACGATCCCCGGAGACCTGCGCACCCAGCGCTTTATCCTTTCACAGCGCAGCATCGATGCCCTGAATACTTCGATCGGACAGAGTCGCACCTTCAAGTTCGCCTTTCCGCGGCTCTCAAACCAGTACCACAATTGCACCTTTATCGGGAATGAAGACGAGGTGATCTACAATTGCGAGTTTCGCAAGGCAGGCAGCCCGTTCCAGCGCTTGGATACCTTTACCTTGAATCCTGGGAAAACGCTCAAGTGGAAGACCCCGGTTGACAAGCGCTATCGGGGCTGGTCCCGGCGCACGATCGATGACGACCCGGGCCCGTCCGTCGGCCGGGCCTATCACAATCGGATCACCCGCTACTGGCTCTACCTCCTCGGGCTACCCGCGAACGAGAACGAGTTTGTGCGGATTATCGTCAACGGCGGGAATCCCCTCCTGCGCGAGGATGTGGAGACCAATGCCAACGATTTCCTGAAGCGGAACTGGGAGCAGGGAGAAAAAGGGGAGATCTACCGCTTCGACGATGAGTGGTGGTTCGACGACAATTGGGGCAACGCCAGGCGCAGTGCCGATTGGAGCGACAAGGGGACCGATGAGCCGGAGCGTTACCACGCGGAGTGGATGAAGCGCTCCAGAGAGGCGGAGTACGACTATTCCTCCTTCGTCAACTGGGTCTCCGAAGTGGGCCGGAACAGTTTCACCCGCGAGGAGATCGAGAGCATGGCCGACATCGACATGATGGCGGCCTACGCGGTTGTCCGCGGCTGGATCGACGACTGGGATCAATTGACGCGCGGACGCGGTAAGAACGGCTACTTCCTCCGCCGTTACTCCGACGGCAAGTGGATGCTGATCCAGTGGGACTCCGACCTCACCTTCGGCAACTCGGGGGCGGAATTCATCGGGAACCTGCCGGGAGTGCGCAACTTCTTCGACAAGCCCTACGTGCGGCAGAGGTTCAACTACTACCTCGGCGAGATGATCGACAAGTACACGCAGGATTCGCCGCGCTTGGCGGCATGGCTCGATCTCGAAGAGGCCGCCTCGAGTTCCTACAGCAGTAACGCGGGGACCTATAACAACTGGAACTCATCCCGCAGGCAGTGGGGGGTCAGTGAGATCGGGTCGGCGTGGACCACTGCCTTCGATGTCACCACCGGTGGCGGTGTCTCGACCACCACGTCCGCCGGGACCATCAGCCTCATCGGGACCAGCGGCTACAAGGTTTTCACGATCCGGGTCGGCGACCATCCGGAGGCCAAGTGGGCCTTCAGCGACCAGACGCACTGGTCGCTCTCCGGGATCCAACTCGCGCAGGGAGCGAATAACCTCACGATCGAGGGCCTTGATGCCCAGGGCAACGTGGTGGAGACGGACACCTTCAGCGTCAACAAGACCGGCAACGCCCTTCCGGTGATCCGGATCGACACCAATCCGGACTCTCTGAACGTCTCCCTGCAGGACACCCTCTTGCTGAACGCCACCACCAGCTACGATCCGGAGGGAACCGACCTGACCTTCGATTGGAGCGTGGACAATCCAATCGGGGCGGACCTGAGCAACCCGACTGCCGACACGGCCGCAGTGCGCTTCAACATGCCGGGACTCTACACCATCACCCTGACGGCTACCGATGGCGACGGTCAGCAGGCCACCACCATGCGGGAGGCCATGGTCTACGCGGAGTCCGGCTGGAGTCCTTTCCTGGATCGAGTCCTCGAAGACTGGTGGACCGCCGAAAACCTCGAGGTGCGCAACAACTACAGCGAGGGTGCCTGGTATTCCCTCGACGACCAGCACGGCCAGCTGACGCTGAAGGTCAACGAAGAGATCGCCAAGCCGTTGACGATGAGCAGTCCGCTTCATCCGGTGCTGTGGCGCGGCGTTCCGGACACGGGTGATTGCGTTCTCGGGACCGATGTGCGCCTCGGCTCGGTGCAGCAGGGCGCTTTCACAGCGGGATTGATTCTCGAGGTGGGTGAACCCGGGGAAGCAACGCGCTACGCATTCGGGATGGAGAACGGCGATTCTCTGCGCGTGGAGCGCTCCGCAGGAGGCAGCTACTTGCAACTCGCCACGATCAGCTGGGTCGAAGGGGAGGCCGTGATCCGGATCCGCCGCGAGGGTGACCAGTTGCACTTCGATTACCGCACCGAGCCCGGGGTCTGGACCAATCTCCTGACCCGCGGGATTCCAGCCGGCTCAACCCTCGGGGACGGGGGCATCTTTGCGGCGACCTCCTCGACCCAGGCGGCCCGCTTTGAGTTTGACTACGTGGTGGTGGTCGATCCGGGGGTCACCACTCCGACCCTGGATTCGCTCCGAATCACGGAGGTGATGTACCACCCGGTAGGTGGGAGCGACCTGGAGTTCATCGAGCTGAAGAACAGCGGGTCGTCCCTCCTCAATCTTGCCGGCGTGAAGTTCGAAACCGGGCAGCCCTTCGACGAATTCGTCTTTGGCGATCTCGACCTCGCTCCGGGAGAGGGTGCGGTGGTCGTCGCCAATACCTCGGCCTTCGAGGCGGATTACGGGTCAGGAGTCCGGATCATCGGAGAGTGGACCGGCGGCTCGCTCTCCAACAACGGGGAGCGTATCGTGCTGAGTGACCCGCTCGCAAATTCCATTCACGACTTCAGTTATGGGACCATCGCGCCGTGGCCGACAGAGCCTGACGGCTCGGGGCCGTCGCTGGAGGTGCTCGACCCGGAAGGCGACTATAGCGATCCGGCCAACTGGCAGGCCAGCATGGTAAACGGCGGCACCCCGGGGGTGGTCCACGGCGGCGACACCGATGGCGACGGACTCTCCGATTCCGATGAGATCGTGCTCGGAACCAATCCTCTGAGGCCGGACACCGACGGGGACGGGACCCTGGACGGCGCCGAGGTGGCGGCCGGGACGGACCCGCTCGACGTGCAGTCGGTCTTCCGATTGATCAGGGTGGAACGGGTGGAGGGCGAGGGCGTGACCGCGACCTGGTGGAGCGTTCCGGGCCGCATTTACACCTTGCAAGCCGGCTCCGACCTCACCGAGGGCGGATGGACCACGGTCCCGGCCGGGGATCGGATTACGGCCACCGATGTCACCACCAGTGTCCTCGACCTCGGCGCAACAGGACAAGCGGAGCGATACTATCGCGTTCTGGTGGACTAGTGCATCGGCCTGCAAGTTAGTGTACATTCGGAGATGAGAATCTTCGGAGATCAGTCAGCGGTCTCCGACCGAATGCAGGTGGCTGCGCGGGTCTTTTCTCCGATTTCTGCGTTGTTCGTCAGTCACTGGTCCCGACCAGCTCCTTCCTCACGCCTTGAACTCGAAGAAAAACCCTCGCGCCGAATGCACACTAACTTCCCGGCCGAAGCACTAGCCCGGTCAACTTCCGGAACCGGGGTTATAGCCCCTGGATCAGCTTGGTCTGCAGCTGGATTTGCAGTTCGCCGACCTCCTGGAAGGCCTGAATTTCCTTCTGGAAGGCCGCGCTGGTGGCGGCATTCTCAAAATCGATCACCTCGTCGGCCGTATTCCAACTCCACTTGCCCTTGTCCTTCTCGAGCAGGTTGAGGATCCGGACGCTGATATCGCAGGCCGCGATGTCGCACTCGCGAATCTTCCTGATGGTGATCATCATCGGGCCATAGCTGGAGTTGAAGCCTTGCTCGAGATCCTCGCGCTCCTTGCCCTTGAAATTGATATCGTCCAGCTGCTGGTTCAATTCCGTGGGGCGGCCCGCAAAAATCTCGATCGTCTCGCGATTAAACTTCGCGTAGTCCCGCATCACCGTGCGCCGGGCGTCGTAGTCGGCGTTGCTCTCGAGCGACTTCCAATCGAGGGCCGCGATAAATTCCTGTGACCGTGCATCGATGTCCTTGGCGATCTTGTTGGAATCGGCTTGGATCTTGGCGAGAATCTTGAGTGCTTCGCCCTGCTTGCCTCCGAGTTTCTCGGCAGCCGCTTCCACCCGCTTCTGGTTGTTGGCGAGGGCTTCGTGGTCGACCTTCAGGCCTTCCTCGGTCATCTCGAGCGACTTCTTCACCTCATTCTCGCCCGCCCGGAGCTCATCGTAGGCTTCCTTTTTCTTTTTCGCCTCCTCGGACCGGTTTTTGCAGGCGCTCGGGAGGACGAGTGCTACTGCCAAAAGGAGGGCACTGATGATTCGCATGCCGGCATAAAGCCAGAGGAAGGACCGAGCGTCAATCACGACTGGCGGGGTGACGCTGCCGGGCCCGGGTGTCCGGCATGGTCCTGAACCGGAGGCCGGGAGTCTTAACCCAGCCCCGCGTTCTTCCAATAGGAATACTCGCTTCGATTGAAGTCGATGTACTCCGGCGAAATATCGCTCGTGTAGATGGTGTACTCCGCTTTCCCGAGGTGGAGGTTCACCGTGATAGCGAAACTGTCGCGACCGGCGATCTCGCGGAGCACCTTGATGGGGGTCTCGGCCATGAGCCCGCCCACACAGGCGGATTTACCCTCGTAGTCGATGTCGATGAGCTCTTCGCGAATGCGGGCGCGGGAGTAACCGATGGCGTGGATGATGCGTCCCCAGTTCGGATCATTTCCGTTCCAGGAGGCCTTCACGAGGGCGGACTTGGCGACCGCCTCGGCGACCTTCTTGGCGTCGAGGTAGGTGGAGGCGCCCCGCACTTCGAGGGTGACGAACTTGGTGACGCGCTCCCCGTCCCGCACACAAGCCTTGGCGAGCTTGAGCATTACGTATTGGAGGGCGTCTCGGAACTGGCGGCAGGCCTTCGAGCCGCGTACCACGCGCGGACCACCCGCGATCCCGTTGGCGAGGACCAGGACGGTGTCGTTCGTGCTCATGTCGCCATCGATGCAAATGCGGTTGAAGGACCCTTCAACCGCCTCGAGGATGCACTTTTGCAGGCAGGCCTTGCCAATACTGGCGTCGGTGGTGACAAAGCAGAGCATGGTGGCCATGCTGGGGCAGATCATGCCGGCGCCCTTGGCACAGGCCCCAATGCGGATCTTTTTTCCTCCGACCGTGGCAAGGACCGCGACTTCCTTGATGCTGGTGTCGCTGGTCATGATGGCCTTGGCCAGCGCGGAGCCGCCCGCGGGGCCCAGGTGGTCGGGCAGTGCGGTGAGAGCGGGTAAGATGCGGTCCATGGGCAGGGGGAGACCGATGACGCCAGTGGAGCACACTCCCACTTCCCGCTGCCTGAGACCCAGTGATTTCGCCACCGATTTGGCCATGGCGCGCGCGTCTTCCACGCCCTTCACGCCGGTGCAGGCGTTGGCATTACCGCTGTTGACGACGATGGCGCGGCACTCCAGGGCGCGGAGGTGGGCTTGCGTGACCTTGACCGGCGCGGCCTTGACGCGGTTGGTGGTGAAGGTCCCGGCTGAAATGCAGGGGAACTCCGAGTAGAGGAGGGCGAGATCGGTGCGCGGATCCTTCGGATTCTTGATGCCGCAGCTCACCGCACCGCCGAGAAACCCCCTGGGTGCGCATACCCCTCCCTTGACCAGCTTGTACGGCATGACAACCCGTTAGAACGTCCCCCCGTTGACCTTAAATCGTCCCCAGTCCGGCGGCCTCCTCCAGGCCGCACATGACATTAAAACTTTGAATGGCCTGGCTGGCCGCACCTTTGCCGAGATTGTCTTCCGTGCTCAGCAAGAGCAGGCGGCCGGTCCGTGCGTCGTGGTGCCAGCCGATGTCGATGAAATTTGTGCGTGTCACGTTCTTAGTATCGGGACAAGCCCCCCTCCCAAGCAAGCGCACGAATGGACTGTTTTCGTAAATGGAACGAAGGGAGTGTTCCACGGAATCGAGGTCGCCGGTGAGAGTGGCGCTGGTGCTGGTGCAGATGCCGTTGTTCACAGGGACCAGGTGGGGCACGAAGGTGATGACGACTTGTTCACCGGCTGCCAGGGAAAGTTCCTGTTCGATTTCCGAGAGGTGGCGATGCTTGGGGAGGCCGTAGGCGCGGAGACTTTCGTTGCACTCCACGAAGAGAAGGGAGAGGTCGGCCTTCCGCCCCGCGCCACTCACCCCGCTCATCGAGTTGGCCACAATGGTGGCAGGGTCGAGCAGCTTTTCGCGAAGGAGAGGAATGAGGGGGAGCAGGATGGAGGTGGGGTAGCAGCCGGGCGACGCCACCAGACGGGCCGATTCGAGGGCGGCGCGGTGAATCTCGGGCAGGCCATAGACCGACTCCGCGAGCAAATGGGGGGCGGGATGGACCTCCCCGTAGAATTCCTCATAAACCGCGGCGTCGTTGAGACGAAAGTCGGCGCTGAGATCGATGACGCGGAGACCCTTATCAAGGAGCTTCGTGGCGTACTCGGCGGCGGTGCCGTGGGGGAGGGCGAGGAACGCCACGGTGGCGCCCGTGGCCGCGACGGCGTCCATGTCGGGCTCAATGAAGGCGAGCTCCGAGCCCGGGACGCCGGCCAGGCGTGGGAAAACCTCCGCGAGCCGTGCCCCCGCGCTGGTCCGGGAGGTGACGGCGGTGAGCTGCGCGGCGGGGTGCAGCAGCAGGAGCCTGACGAGCTCCATGCCGGTGTAGCCGCTCGCGCCGACAATCGCGACCTTGGTTCCTTGCATCGTGGGCGGGGGGAAATGGCAGGAAAATCGCGGCTTGCCAATGACGAATGCCGCGGGTTACACCCCTTCCGGCTCCGCCCCTCGCTAATTGCTTTTCACGGATTCGGGATGTAGCGCAGCTTGGTAGCGCGCTTCACTGGGGGTGAAGAGGTCGCAGGTTCGAATCCTGTCATCCCGACCATTCTCGCACAACGGGTTACAGTGTGCGGAAGCTTCTCCGTTTGAGAAATTGTCGCCACTATATCGCCAGTATTGGGGACCTCTGTCGCCGAAATTCGTTCCCGCGTAGGGTGCGAAAAAGCGGCCGACACAGTCGAGCCCTGGGAAATAGGCTGGTCCTGGCAGGGGCTGAACCACATTGCCTTGGCGAATGTCCTCCGCTCTGCAGTTCCTCGTGTTGACCATGGCTGGGTGGCTGAACCGCCAGCAGGTAGACTTGATCAACTATTTGTGCGAAGAAAATAAGGTCCTCCGCGAGCAACTCGGCGGCAAACCTCTTCGCTTGACTAATGCCCGACGTCGGCGACTCGCTGTGCGGGGCAAGAGGCTCGGACGTCGGGCCTTGATTCAAGTCGCCGGCAATGTGACACCAGACACCATTCTTCGCTGGTACCGTAAACTGATCGCGAAGAAGTATGACGGAAGTGTCCGAAGAGGTAGAGGTCGACCTACCACGCCGCGCCAGATCGCCGAGCTTGTCGTGCGGATGGCAGTGGAGAATCCGAAATGGGGCTACACGAGAATCCGCGGAGTGCTCGCCAATCTTGGGCACGAGATCGCACGCAAGACGGTGAAGCGAATCCTGCAGGATCACGGAATCGAACCGGCTCCCGAGCGGGGCCAACGTCTCCATCAAAGAGGAATGTCTCAGCCGAGTGGTCCTGCTCGGCGAAAGCCACCTTCGCTCCATCGTCCATCAGTACGTCGAGCACTACCATCGGGAGAGGAATCACCAGGGACTCGGTAACCGACTGCTGGAGCGGGCGCCACCACCGGTCGATCCGGACGCCAAAATTCAAAGACACAGACGTATCGGTGGACTCCTCAACTACTACCATCGCGAGGCCGCATGAATAATCGGCCCACTTTTCGCACGATACGGGGTTCGAGGATAGGAATCTCCCAAGAAGTGCCTGTGTGTGCGCAGCTTAACCCAATTGGGCCACCGGTGCAGGTCGGTACGGTCAGATGAACGTGGCGGCGCATCAAGCACCCTTCCCAATCAGTTTCCGGCGTAGGAATAGGTTTTCAGATAGAGCTGGATGTCGGTCACCGACCGGATGAAGCGGTCCAGTCCTTCGATCGGATCCGCCAGAAGGGCCTGGCCGGGAATCACGAGCTTCCATTGCGTATTCCAGACCGAGCGTCCCACCAGGCGGCTGTTGGTGAAGTCCTCCGGATGATTGCTGAAGAAGAACTCCGGATTGTTCACCGCTCGGAAAGCCTGGTGCTTGCGCGGCTGGAAGAAGGGTTCGGTGAGGGACGCCGCCGCGTTCCAGTACTCCACGTCCGAGAAGGCAGTGTCGCCGATGTTGAAGGGCAAGGGAAGGGCGTGGTCGTGCACCTGCCAGACCCGCAACTCCGAACCGTCTCCCAGAGGCGGAGTACGCATCACATCCTGTCCCGCAGGGATCAGATAGACGTAGGGGGTGGCGCTCAATGCGTCGGGATGGTCGGAAGTCACCGGTCCCGGCCCGGTAATCGGACAGACCAGGCATGGGTCCATCCCCTTGTAGCCCGGGAAGACGACGCCCACCGCGTGAACCTTGTGGGCGAAGCTGGTGGAGGAGAAGGCATGGTCGCCGGCTTGCAGGAGTTCTCCGAAGAAATTCCTTCCTTCCTGGACGACGGTGTCGAAAGTGAGCACCAGCCCGGGCACGGGCGCCAGACTGCCCTCGATCTGCAGGGCGTGCGCCGCGATGTCGGGATCGGTTCGAAGATCCGGGACGAAAGAGACCTCCAACCTCTGCTGCCAGGGCAGATCGCCAGTGGCATCGAGCGGCATGCGGAAGTGTTCTTTCCGTAGCGAGAAGGTAGTGCCGTAGGTGTCGGGGTTGTTGAAGCCCAGCCGCCCCTCCACCACGCTCCAATCTCCGTCAAGCTGCTTGAGCAAGCCGCTCAACCCGGCATCTCCGGTGCTTGCCCCGGCGAAGAGCGGCTGGCCGCTATCGTCGATGAGCCCAAGGGAACGGCTCTGGACAATCTTCGTCAGAAAGTCCTGTCCTTGCGTGCTCCCCAGCAATCCGGTCTCGTAGTCGTAGGCCTTGGCCGCGAGGTATGTGTAACGCGCGGCCAAGTCGAGCAGCCCCTGGTACTGTTCCAGGGCCTCAGCCATCCCATAGGGTCTGTCGGAGCTTCTGGAAGTCCTGATTTTGCGTTGATTTAGAGTGGTTCTGGGGTTTTGGAATTTTCGAATTTCCGCGGACTGCACTATA
>CAUZKZ010000076.1:0-15856 GCA_963580345.1 Verrucomicrobiia bacterium
TCGAATTTGCAGCCATGCCCCCGATCATGTCTAGTATGCTAGACATTTACAAGGTCAAATAAAAAGGGATCCCGCGGCTCTTCCTCATATTTTTGTCCTGCACCCCCCTTGGTGGCAGGAAGAATCAATTTTCCACCCTTCCGGAGAAGGAGAGAAAGCGCGAATTGTGAGATCAACTTGAAACTTCAAATCTTAACCTTGAAACTCTCGCTGTGAACCGCCATCCCAGCAAGGGCGATCGGCATTTCCGGTTCGTCCCGCCTCGACCCAGCCGCTTTTGGATCTGGGTGATGAGCTTTTACCGCAGGCGGCTCATCCTGCGGACTCACAATGTCTCGGAGTATGCCTACGAGGAACTAGATCGGCTGCGAAACTTGCTGGGCACCGAGGCGCGCCTCCTGATCGCGCCGAATCATCCCGACAATGCGGACGGATTGACGCTCTTCGAACTGGCGGATGAACTGGGCACGATGTTCTGTTACATGGCGACGCACGAACTCTTCGAGGGGTCGTATGGCTTGCGCTACATGGTGTTTCCACGCTGCGGGATCTTTCCGATCGAGCGCGACGGGGCGGCTCTCTCGGCGTTGAAGGCGGCGAAGGATGTCCTGGTGCGGATGAAGTATCCGCTGGTGGTCTACCCGGAGGGAGAGATCTACCATACCAATGACCGGCTCACCCCGCTGCGGGAGGGCACCGCTGCGATGGCGCTGACCGCCCAGAAGGCGCTCAAGGATGAGGCGCCGGTTTACATCGTGCCGGTGGCCCTGAAATACCGCTACCGCGATCCGCAGGAGGCGATCGAGGGGCTGATCCGGCAACTCGACCGTCTCGAACAGCGCCTGACCTGGTCGAATCACCGTGAGGAATCGATGCCGCGGCGCGTCTACCGGTTTGCGAGCGGAGTGCTGGCCCTGAAGGAGGTCGAGTTTCTCGGCTCGACCCGTTCCGGGACGGTGCCGCAACGGGTGGCCTACCTGCGGGACCGGCTTCTGGCGCGCGTGGAAAAGCGCCGGCTCGGCGAGATCGGAAGCGACGATCTGCCGGACCGGGTCAGCGCCGTGAACCGCCACCTTCTCGACTTGTTGAAGGATGAGGAACTCGCGGACAGCGAGCGGGCCGCGTGCCGGCGCGATCTCAACATTCTCTTCACGGTGGTGCAGCTCTTCAGCTACCCCGGCGACTACATTCACGAGTGGCCGACGGTGGAACGCATCGCGGAGACCCTTATCAAGTTCGAGCAGGACCTGGCGGGAGGTGGTTACGTCACCCCGGTGAGCGATCGCCGCCTGACGTTCCGGATCGGGGAGCCGATCGACATGCGAGATTACCTCGGCGAGAAGTCGCGCACGGCGGCCGCGATGTGCACCGAGGAGTTGTCCAAGCGCCTGCAGGGGGCCCTCGATGAACTGGGAACTGGCACTCACATCAAGGATCTGAAATCCTGAAGTCATGGTCGCGAGCCGCGAAGTCCCCGTCGAAGTCATGTCACCCGAGCGTCCTCCGCTCGACCGGCCGGGCTGCGGATTGTTGCTGACCATGGTGGCGGCGGCCTGGGCGGTGGAATTGTTCGACTTCTTTCTCCCCGGCGATCTCGACAGCTGGGGGATCCGGCCCCGCCAGCTGAGCGGGCTACCCGGCGTGCTCCTTTCCCCGTGGCTGCACGGGGGCTGGGGACACCTCATCGCCAACACCCTGACGTTCCTGGGGCTCGGATTCGTGGTCCTCCTGGCGGAAGGGCGCCGCTTCATCAACACCACCCTGATCCTGGTGGTGGTGAGCGGGCTGGGGACCTGGCTGATCGGCCGCAACGCGATCCACATCGGCGCGAGCGGGCTGATCTACGGCTACTTCGGCTACATCATGGGACGCGCCATCTGGGAACGCCGGCCTGCCTGGATCGTCATCGGAATGGTGGTGGGCGTGATTTACGGGGGAATGATCTGGGGCATTCTGCCGACCCGCAGTTTCGTTTCGTGGGAAGCCCACCTGGCCGGACTGGTGGCGGGGGTATGGCTGGGGAGGGCGCACGCAGCGGAGGGACCTTAGCGTTCAGTGGGGCCTTCTGCGACATTGCGGACGAGCCGTCGGCGCTTCCAGTTGTCGCTAATCTTCGAAGATCGCTTCCACCACGAAGAAGTCACTCATCATGGCGGGATTGCGGGGGATGACGAAGCGGCTGGCGCCGGGCCGGGGGACGTCGATGAAGCGCGGCACGGGGACCTGCGGCCAATCCGGTGGGATGGCGCCCTGGAGGGTGGGGTTGGAGCGCAGGATGTAGCCGTCGACGGGGACGTTGTTGCGGTCCTCGAAGTCGAGGAAGAAGTTTCCGGACGGGTCGATGCCGGTGTCGAAGATGCGGAGGTCGGGAGCCGGGTGGCGCATTTGGGAGACGGTATGCAGACTGAGAAGGACGTCACAGTCGACGATCTGGCCGGCCGCCAGGTTGGCGAGGTTCAAGCACATCGCGCCGCTCACCCAGCGCTCTTCGGGGGGATCGAAGAAGTCGAGGTTGTTGAGATTGGCGGCCTCGACGGAGAGATGGACGCCGACACTTGGCTTGCCGACCCGGTGATCGTCGACGCCCTCTCGGCCAAAGTAGCCGACTTCGTAGGAGCCGGGTTGCTTCGCCAAATGCATCGTGATTGTATCGGTGTGCTCGTAGACGGCCCCGGTGAGGCGGTGGAAGCTGAAGTCGGTTCCGATCTGGGTATTGTCGAAGCGATAATCGGCGGCCGGGCCGCCGTAGTTGCGGTTGTCGTAGAGGGAGGTGCCGGAGTCGAGGCCGTGGAGAAACTGGTAGAATTTCAGGTTGGTGAGCGGACCGCCGGAGATGTTCTTGATGGAGTAGGTCTGCTGGAAGTAGTAGCGGCTGCTGAGGGTGCTGAAGCCCGCTCCTCCCACGCTGGCGCGGGTGCCGCCCTGCCGGATACCGGTGACGCTGTCGCGCATCTGGTAGGTCATGGTGATTTCGACGTCGGCATTGCGGATGATGGAGCGGTAGATGAAGAAGCCGTCCGCATTGGGAGTCGCGGACGGGATATTGACGGTTTCGATCACGATGAAGTTGGAATTGGATTGCCAGCAGGGGAAGGCCCACTCTTTCCGCAACCAGATGGGTCCGGCCGGATTCGTCCCCCCCGAATAGCAGATCGCGGCGGCCCATTCGCCGGAGAGGTATTCGCGATTTTCAAATCCGGGTCGCTGGTCGAGGACGAGATCCGAATAGCCATCGTCGGTGGCGACGAAGGTCCAGTGCTGGTTGACGATCGCGATGCCGGCGGCGGAGTCGAGGGCGGGCGCCCTGGGGGCGAGGAGGACGATTGCCGGCACGAGGAAGAAGAACCGGCGAATGCCGCGAGGGAGAGGAATGAAGGGGTGTCTTTTGTAGTTCATGGCCGTGGTGGCTGGACGATTAATGCCAGCCTATGCCCAGAAGGGCACGGGGGGCAAGGCGGCATTGACGGCTTGCGGCCGGGGCCGGGGCCGAAGCGGGAAGCGCGGAGGCGGAAGAAGTGGACTGTGGCCTTGAAATTCGGGGGAGAGGGCGCGAGTAAGGGTCATTGTGAAACGCAAGATCCTCAATTTTTCCGCAATCCTCCTCGCCCCCTTTTCCCTCTCGGCTCAGCAGGATGTGAAGCTCTTCAATGGAAAGGATCTTGCCGGGTGGGAGGGCGATCCGCGCTTGTGGTCCGTGCAGGACGGTGTGCTGGTGGGAGAAACGAACGGGACGGACAAGAAAGTCGGGGCGAATACGTTTCTTATCTGGACCGGTGGGGAACTTGAGGACTTCGATCTGGTGATAACGGCCCGCGTGACGGGCGGGAACAATTCGGGAATCCAGTACCGGGCCAAGGTGCTGGACAAGGCGACGTGGTTGGTGGGCGGCTACCAGATGGACATGCATCCCAAGCAGGACTACCTGGCGATGCTTTACGAGGAGCGGGGGCGGGGGATCCAGTGCCTGCGCGGCCAAAAAGTGGTCCTCGAGAAGGGCGCCAAGCCGAAGGAGACCGGCAAGCTCCCCCTGCCGGAAGTGGATCTCGCCAAGTTCAACGAGTTCACGATTTCGGCGCGGGGGAACGTGGTGCAGCACCACGTGAACGGCCAGCTCGCGGCGGAGATCACGGACAACGACGCGGAGAAGCGCTCCCTGAAGGGCATCCTCGCGCTGCAATTGCACGCGGGCGGGCCGATGAAGTTGGAGGTGAAGGACGTGACGCTGCGCCGGGTGAAGAAGGCGGCCAAGCCCGGTAAGGCAGCCGGGAAAAAAAGCAAGCCGGCACCCTCCTGGGTGTGGAAGAAAGGGGGCGCAACCGACGAGGCGATATTTTTCCGGAAGATCTTTGAGATCGCGGAAAACGACCAGGCCGCGGTTCTCACCGTGACTTGCGACAACAAGTTCCGTGCCTGGATCAACGGGCGGCTAGTGGGGGTGGGGGCGGATTGGAGCAACCCGCAGAAGTTCGAGATCCGGAAGGACGTGATGAAGGGAAAGAACGTCATCGCGATCCTGGGAGAGAACGAGGGGAGCATTGGCGGGCTGGTAGCTTCGCTGGAACTCAAGCTGCAGAGCGGGAAGGAGGAGCAGGTGATCACAGACGGATCGTGGAAGTGGTCCAAAGCGGAGGCCCCCGGATGGCAAAAGGCGGACTTTGACGATGCAAACTGGCAGCCGGTGGCGGTCCTTGGGAAGATGGGGGTGGGTCCCTGGGGCTCGTTGTTTGGAGACGTGCCGGGAGCGCCGGGAGAACCGCAGGCACCGCAGGACGCCACCGAACAATTCAAGGTGGCCGCGGATTTCAAACTCGAGAAGCTCTACACGGTGCCCAAGGCGCAGGGCTCCTGGGTCTCGATGGCGGTGCGTCCGGATGGGCGGCTCATCGTGGGCGACCAGTACGGCGGGCTCTACCGGATCCAGCCGCCGGCGCTGGGCGATGAGAATGCCGTGACGGAAGCGGAGCCGCTCAATCTCGAGATCGGCGGAGCGCACGGGTTGCTGTGGCATCGCGGGGCGCTCTACGTGACCGTCAACGAAGGAGGGCGGGGAGGGAAGAAGCACGGGATCTACCGGGTGACCGACTCGACCGGGGACGGAGAACTCGACAAGATCGAGGCGCTGAAGGAGGTGAGCGGGGGCGGCGAGCACGGGCTGCACTCGATGGTGCCTTCGCCCGACGGCGAGTGGATCTATTTCATATGCGGCAACCACACGCATCCGCCAGAGATGGACAAGTATTGGATGCCCAGGAACTGGGCCGAGGACCACCTCCTCAAGCGTAATCCGGACGGAAACGGTCACGCCGCGGGCACGATGGCCCCCGGAGGCACGATCTGGCGCTTCAAGCCGGACGGGTCGCGCTGGGAGATGGTGAGCAACGGGTTTCGGAATCCCTTCGACCTCGCCTTCAACGAGCACGGCGACCTCTTTTCCTACGACGCGGACATGGAGTGGGATCTCGGGATGCCGTGGTACCGGCCGACCCGCATGTGCCATGTGGTGCCCGGAGCGGAGTGGGGCTGGCGCAACGGAACCGGCAAGTGGCCGCACTACTACGAGGACAGTCTGCCGCCGGTTGTGAACATCGGTCCGGGCTCGCCGACGGGAGTGCTCTCCGGCCTGGACGGGAAGTTTCCCGCCAGGTACCAGAAAGCGATCTATCTCTTCGACTGGACCTTTGCGACGATCCACGCCGTTCACCTCGAGCAGGACGGCTCGACCTACAAGGGGATCAAGGAGGATTTCGTGGCCGGTCCCGGACTGCCTCTCACCGATGCGGAGTTCGGGAAGGACGGCGCAATGTACTTCATGACGGGAGGACGGAGGACAGCCTCGGCATTGTGGCGCGTGACCTACACCGGAAGCGAAAGCACCGCACCGGTGAAGCGCGACTCGGATGGCTCGCCGCTGCCGGAACTGGTAGACGAGTTGAGCAAGGCTCCCCACGAGGAAGTGGTGAAGAAGATGGGCTCCGGAGACCGTTTCGTGCGCTTCCTGGCGCGCCTCGAGGCGGAACGTAGGCCGATGAGCGAGCTGGTGAAGGCCCCGCGAGGCGGCGGCAATCCGTGGCAACTCATCGACGGCGCCATCGCGCTGGCCCGGCAAGGCGCAAAGACGGATCGAGGGGAAGCGCTGGCTTGGCTTTCGAGCCTGAAGTGGAACGATCTCGACAAGGCGCAGAAGCTCGGTTTGCTGCGCGCCTATGCGCTGGTATTTTCGCGGACGGGAGCGCCGAACGAAGCGGAGTGGAAGGCGGCGGTAGGAGCCCTCGATGCGGCGTATCCCGCGGGCGACGGCGAACTCGATGCGGAACTTTGCCGGGTGCTCTGTTACCTGCAGGCGCCGGAAGTGGTGGACCGCACCCTGAAGCTGATGGCGGCGCGGAAGGACACGACCTGGCCGGACTGGGCGGAACTGGCGGCCCGCAACTCGGGCTATGGCCGAGCCGTGCTGGGCATGCTGCGCAACACGCCTCCGGCCCAGGACATTCACTACGCGTTTTGCCTGCGGGGCGTGAAGGGCCCGTGGACGGAGGGACAACGGCAGCAGATCATGCAGTGGTATGCGGCGGTGCGTTCCAAGACGGGGGGGAGCAGCTACCTCAAGTTTATCGCGCGCATGCAGAACGACATGCTCGAGAACGCCACCACGGAAGAGCGCGATATGATAGCAAAGTGGAAGCTGACCACACCCCGGAACCCCTTCGAGGGGTTGCCCTCGCCGCAGGGGCCGGGGCGGACTTGGACGGTGGCGGACGTCGTGAAACTCGGACAAGGCGAGCTCTCCAAGGCCGACCACGAAAACGGGGAAAAGATGTTCCGGGCCACCCTGTGTGCAGCCTGTCACCGCCTCAATGGCGAAGGCGGATCGGCCGGACCCGATCTCACCGCGGTGGGGGGACGATTTTCGATATCAGACATTGCCGATGCCCTCCTGCACCCCAACAAGGTGGTGTCCGACCAGTACCAGTTCGACGTGATTTCCAGGAAGGACGGTTCGTCGGTCTGGGGCCGGGTGATCGAAGAGAAGGACGATGTGCTGATCGTGGCCACCAGCGCCTACGATTATACGCAGAGCCAGGAAATTCCGCGGTCAGAGGTCAAGAATATCGAACCATCTGCCGTTTCTCCCATGCCGGCGGGACTGATCAATAGCCTGAACGAACGGGAACTGCTCGATTTGCTGGGATACCTCCTCAAAAAGTAGCGGCAGCCACGAGCAATTCTGCTGGACACCCTGCCGGGGCTCTCCTTGCATGGCCGGCATGAAATCGGCAACACAACTGGTTCTCGGATTAGCCAGCGCGGCATGTGTCGCTCTGGTGAGCTGCGGGGGCAAGAAAAACGAGAAGGGGCAGCAGGCCGGGAAGTTCTTCATCCTCGACGAGGTTCAGACCGACGGCGGCGAGCGGTCCAAGGCCAAGAAGAACGCGGAAAACACGTTGGTCAAGTATTCCGACATCGATGGGATGATCGGGCTCTGGGCCTACAATGCCCCCCAATGTCTCGAAGCTCTCAAGGATGCGGATAAGCTGGGAAAGGTGAAGGTGTTCTCTTTCGACGAGGACCCCGCCACTCTGGAGGCCATCAAGGCTGGAAATTGTGAGGGAACCGTTGTGCAAAACCCCTTCCAATTCGGCTACCAGGCCATGAAATTCCTGAAGGAGATCGCGGATGGAAAGACTCCCGAGGTCCCCGAAAACAAAGAGGTGTCCATCCCGGCGCGGACGATCACGAAAGAGAATGTGGAGCCGTTCCAGGCCGAGTTGGCCGCCAACCTCGCTGCCGGAGAAGCAGGGAAGAAAGCTCCGAAAAAAGAAGGTGTTCCGAAATTCGCCTTCATCACGAACGTGGCGGACCCGTTTTGGAGCCACGCCCAGGCTGGATGCTACGCCGCCGAGAAGGATTTCGAAATCGCGGCGGACTTTCAGATGAACACCGGGGATGAAGCCGGACAGAAGAAAATCGTCGAAAACGTCCTGAGCAAGGGCGACTACAAGGGCATAGCGATCAGTGTTCTAAATCCCGAGAACCAGACTGGAATGATCAACGAGGCCGCGGCCAAGCTGCCCTTGATTACCCACGATAGCGATGCTCCCGACTCTGATCGGCTCTTTTATCTGGGAACCAACAATTACGATGCCGGGCGCATGCTGGGCAAGCTCGTCAAGAAGAGCATGCCGGAGGGCGGCAAAATCATGATTTACGTGGGCAAGATCGACCAGCTGAACGCCCAGCAGCGCCGCGATGGTCTGATCGACGAGCTCAAGGCCGAGTAACAGGTGGCGACGGATCCCGATTCCCCGCCATTCTTGGAAGCTTGCGATATCAGCAAGCGGTTCGGTGGCGTCCGTGCCCTGGAGGGCGTGAGTGCGGCCTTCGCCGCCGGGGAAGTGGTGGCCGTGATGGGGGAAAATGGCGCAGGGAAGAGCACCTTGATGAAGTGTCTCGCAGGAGTCCATCAACCCAACGAGGGCGAGGTCCGCATCGGCGGCGCTGCGGTGCGTATTCCGGACGTGCGCGCTGCGGAGAAGCTCGGGATCGCTTTCATCCACCAGGAGTTGAACCTCGCCGAGAATCTTGACATTGGCGCAAACGTTTTCCTGGGCCGCGAGCCCCGCTCCTTCGGGCCCTTCTTCGATCGACGTGTGATTCGACAAAAGACTGCCAAATTACTCGCGGAACTGGAACTTGACGTCTCACCCGAAATGCCTGTCCGCGATCTTTCGATTGGTCACCGGCAAATGGTTGAGATCGCCAAGGCGCTTTCGCAAGAAGCGCGCGTCCTGATCATGGACGAGCCGACGAGTTCCCTTTCTCTGCACGAGGCGAGGGTTTTGTTCCGGTTGGTTCGGAAATTGCGCGACGATGGAATGTGTGTCGTATTCATTTCGCACCGCATGGGGGAGGTAGAAGAAATCGCGGATCGGGTCATAGTTCTGAAAGACGGAAAGAATAGCGGAGAATTGGGGAAAGACGAGATCGAGCATGACCGGATCGTCTCCCTGATGGTGGGCCGCGAACTCACCCGGCACGAAAAGTCGTCCGGCGAGACGGGAGAGATTCTCCTGGGCGTGGAGGAGCTGCGCGTGGCGCGTTTTCCCGACATCCCGGTCTCATTCGAGCTCCGGGCCGGCGAGGTGGTTGGAATGGCCGGCTTGGTGGGAGCGGGCCGGACCGAGGTGGCGCGAGCCCTCTTTGGAATCGATCGGCCGATCTCCGGGACGGTCAGGGTGGACGGGACGGTCGTCCATATCCGCCATCCCCGCGATGCGGTGGAGGTTGGGCTGGCACTGGTTCCCGAGGATCGCAAGGCGCAGGGCGCGATTCTGAACATGGCTCTGCGAGACAACGTCGCGATGGTGGGATTGAACCGCTGGCAACGATGCGGCTTCGTCCGTGACCACCTTGTTGACCAGCAAGCAGAGCGCGCCCGGGATTCCCTCAAGATTCTGACTCCGGACACTCGGCAGGTGGTGGCGATGCTTTCGGGAGGTAATCAGCAAAAGGTGGTGCTGGCAAAGTGGATGCCCCTCAATCCGCGGATTTTTCTGCTCGACGAACCGACCCGGGGAATTGATGTGGGCTCAAAGGGCGAGATCTACGAAGTCATCGATAAAATGACCGCGGAGGGTGCGGCAGTGCTCGCCATTTCGAGCGAGCTGGAAGAGATTTTACGCATCTCGGACCGGGTGCTGGTAATGCACGAGGGGCGTATCGCAGGTAACGTAGCTCGAAACAGCGAAGCATTCACGGAAGAAGGAATCATGCAACTTGCCACAGGAGGAAAATGACGGAGCGCTTCAGCCGGGCTATCCGGGACAATCCGAAAATATTCGTGATCGTGGGGCTCCTTGGAGTGCTTTTTCTGGTCACCAGTCTTCTCGATCCGTCATTCCGGCATCCGGGGAACCTGAGCAATACGATGCGGTGGGTCGGCCTCTTCGGAATTATCTCCATTGGGGTGTCTTTTGTAATCATCACGGGTGGAATTGATCTCTCGATAGGATCCCTCATCGCGCTCTCCGGGGTTTTATTGCCGATGCTCCTGGTGCAGGGGGATCCGATCTTTGGTGAAACCTGGATGGTCCCCGGCGCATTCGCGGTGGTCCTCGGAATCGCGGCCTTGATCGGCCTCTTTCACGGTCTCATGGTGACGAAAATCGGGATCCAACCGTTCCTCGTCACCCTATGCGGGCTCTTCATATATCGTGGTCTGGCGCGGGCGGCCGGGAGCGACCAAACGCAGGGGTTCGGAGGAGGAGATGATTTCGATTGGCTGAAGGACCTCCTCGTGAAACACAAGGTATTCGACCTGGTCCCGATGTCCTTTTTGGTGCTGATCATTGTGGGAATCCTCGCCGCCATTCTTCTCAACAAGACCGTCTACGGACGCTATCTACTCGCGATTGGGCACAACGAAGAGGCTGCCAAGTTCAGCGGAATCAAGACCGACCGCATCAAGATTGTTGCCTACGTGATCTGTTCGACGCTTGCCGGGCTTGGCGGATGCCTCTTCACGCTCGATACGAACGGGGCCACGCCCAATTCGTATGGGAGTTTCTTCGAACTCTACGCCATCGCCGGTGCGGTCCTCGGGGGCTGTAGTTTGCGGGGCGGGGAAGGAGCGATCTTCGGAGTGATCTGCGGAACGGCCCTGGTTCAGGTTTCCGAGAGCGCGGTGTTCTTTCTGGGCGTGGAAGAAGTCTGGAAGATGGCAGTGATCGGGACCTTCATCCTGGTGGGAGTTGTTGCGGACGAGTTGTTCCGGGTATGGAACGACAAGAGGCGACGGTTGGGATAGTGTACAGTATTCAGTGTACAGTATGCAGACCGTTAATTTCCCGTCTGTACACTGAACACTGATTACCACGGCGTCATTCCGCCGTTTACGTGGAGGGTTTGGCCGGTGATGAAGGAGGCCTCTTCGGAGGCGAAGAAGCGGACAGCATGGCCGACGTCATCAGGAGTTCCCCAGCGGCCGACCGGGATCTGGGCGAAGTAGGCGTCTTTCAATTCCTGGGGATCGCCCACGTGACGCTCGACCGGGATCCAGCCGGGGGCGACCATGTTGACAGTGATTCCGAAGGGGGCCAGCTCGCGGGCCATGGAGCGTGACCAGCCGATTTGTCCACCCTTGGCAGCGACATAGGCCGAGAAGTTGGGGACGGAAGCGGAAAAAACCTCGCTGGTGATGTTCACGATGCGCCCCCACTTCTGCTCCTTCATGCCGGGGAGGGTGGCCTGCGCGAGGAGAAAGGGGCTCTTGATGAAAAAGTCGTACATCTCCTGGTAAAAGGCCTCATCGTACTCCTCGATCGGTTTCTGGGGCTGGGGGCCAGTGGCATTTGGGACCAAGATATCGATCGGTCCTAGCTTGTCACCGACCTCCGAGACGAGAGTGTTGACGTCGGCGGCCCTGGAGACATCGGCGCCGATGGCGAGAGCCGAACCGCCGCCGGCCGTGATTTCATCGGCGAGCTCCTGGGCGCGGGCGACGTTGTTGAAGGCGTTCACCACCACCTTGGCGCCGGCCGAGGCCAGGTGTCTCACCACCGCGGCTCCGAGGCCCTTGCTGCTGCCGGTGACGAGGGCGACGTGCCCGTCGAGGGAGTGGGACATGGCAATTGGTTATTCGTGAATGGTGATGGGGAGCACCTTAGAAGGCGAGGATTGGTTGGCGAGAGGAGAATTGGTCCGGGCGGCGAGAAGCCACCGGAACGGCCTGCGGTAAAATGCCGCAGCTACGTGATGGCCGAGATGCTCCAGGGCACGAATTCGTGGTCGCCGAACCCCTGGGCTTCCGACTTGGTCGGACTGCCGCTCGCGACCTCGAAGATCCGGGCGAGAATGCGGTCGGCGACCACTTCGTGGGATTCGGTCCCGTCTGCGATGGTTCCGGCGTTGATGTCCATATCCTCTTCCATGCGGTGAAACATGGCGGAGTTGCTGGCGATCTTGAGGGAAGGGCAGGGTTTGTTTCCGTAGACCGATCCCCGTCCGGTGGTGAAGCAGACCAGGTTGGCACCGGAGGCGACTTCGCCTGTGATGGACATGGGATCGTACCCGGGGCTGTCCATGAAGTGGAGTCCCGGGCCGGCAACCGGCTCGGCATAGCGGAGGACCGACATGAGAGTGGAGGTGCCGCCCTTGCTGATGGCACCGAGCGACTTTTCGAGAATGGTGGTGAGGCCGCCTGCCTTGTTTCCGGGTGCCGGGTTGTTGCTGATATTGCCATCGAGCTTGGCGGCGTAGTCCTCCCACCAGCGGATCCTCTCCAGGAGATTTTCGCCAACCTGGCGGGTGGCGGCCCGGCGGGTGAGGAGGTGCTCGGCGCCGTACACTTCGGGCGTTTCGGCGAGGATGGCGGACCCACCGCGCTGGACCAGCTTGTCAACCGCGAGACCGAGGGCCGGGTTGGCGGTGATGCCGGAGTAGCCGTCGGAACCACCGCACTGGAGCGCCACGACCAACTCGCTGACCGAAATCGGTTCGCGCCTGGCCTGATTGGCGAGCGGCAGGATCTCGTTGTGGAGCTTGTCGAGACAGGCCTCAATGGTGCGGCGCGTGCCGCCATTGTGCTGAATAGTGGTGAAGTGCAGGCTGCCCTCCGGCGGTTTGCCGAAGGTCTCGATCATCATCGGGATCTGGTTGGCCTCGCAACCCAGACCCACCATCATGGCAGCCCCGAAATTCGGATGTCGGGCGTGACCCCAGATGGTGCGTTGCAGCATTCTAAATCCCTCATTGACGGTGCTGACAGCGCAACCGACCCCGTGCGTAATGGCCACCACGCCATCGACGTTTGGATAGTCGTCCAGGACGGCGCGCTTCTCGACTTCGCGCGCGATGAGGGAAGCGACGGTGGCGGAGCAATTTACGGACGAAACGATGCCGACGTAGTTGCGCGTGCCGACTTTCCCATCGCCCCTCCGGTAACCGAGGAAGGTTTCGCGCTCCTCTTCGGGGATCAGCTCGGTGGACCGCGCGTCTTCCGAAAAGGCGTAATCGTTGCTGTGTGGCGACATGTCCAGGTTGTGCTCGTGCACATGTGCACCGGGAGCGATGTCCGCCGTGGCCCGGCCAATCACCTGGCCGAACTTCAGGACGCTCTCACCGGCCGCGATTTTTGCGATCGCCATTTTGTGACCGCTGGGAATGAGCTGGGTGGGGAGTATCGGGCAGTTTTCGACGGTTTCGCCGGTGGCAAGGTTTGCGCCTGCCACGGCGACATTGTCCGTCGGGTGGAGCTGGAAGACCTGGTTTTTTGCCATGAGAGGATCATGCTACGATCGGGCTTGGTGCTTGGAAAGCACCTCCACAATTACTTCAGCGACTTGATATAGAGGATGAGGGCCTCGATCTGGTCGTCGCGGAGAACGCCGAGGTAGGAGGGCATTCCCACACCAGTCTTCCCGGTCTCGAATCCCTTGGTCACCCTGCGGGCTGGGTCGAGGATCGACTCGCGGAGGTAGACCTCGGCGGCCTTCTCGACGAAAGTGCCGTCGGTGAACTGGCGCGTCGATCCGTAGAGGCCTTTCCAGGCGGGGCCGACCACGAGGTCCGGTTCTTCGGCGACTTTCTTGGATCCGTCCGTGCTGTGGCAGGCCACGCAGCCGTAGGTGGAGGCGACCTTCCGGCCCTCCTCGGCGGAGGGAGCCGGCGGCTCGAGGCCGTCCACGCTCTGCCGGGGGGTGAGTTCCACCGCGGTCTCCTCGAAGCCGAGGTTGGTGAGGTTGACGGGGTGGAGTTCGTGGACGGTGAGGTAGGCCGTGTCGATTCGATTCCCGGAAAGGCGGTAGCTGACTCGCAGGCTGTGCACCGGTTTCATGCCCGGGATTCCGAGGAAGACCGACTGGTGGTCTTCGGAGACATACACGCAGGACACCGCGAGAGATTCCTGGCCGGGCTCGCCGTTCGGCTTGTAGTGCCCGGATCCGTAATTGTTGGTGCGCTTGTAGTTCCAGCGATCGACCGTGTAACTGGAGAGCCTGGTGGCGAGGGTGAGCTCGAGTTCGTGGTCGAAGCGCAGCAGCACGCCTTCTGCGAATGAGCGGACCTCGCGCGGAATCCAGGAGGGCAGTCCGGTGGGCCGCACGCGATAGAGCCCCTGGACCTTTTTGCCGACCGTTCCCCAGAGATTGAGGCCGCCGACGTAAAGAAATCCGTCCCTCGGGTTGACCCGGCCGCCGAGAAGACCGGTAGGGAAATCCTGGAGAATCGGAACGACGGCCCCCTGCTTCCGGTTCTCCTCGAGATATACTTTGAAGAGAGCGGGGCGGTTGTAGCCGATGTGGATGAGGGAGTCGTTGAGCGGCCCCATCTTCGAGTCGCGCAGCCACACCTGGCGTGCACCGGACTGGTTGACGAAGTGGGGAATCCAGAGTGGTGATTTCGCGATGGTTTTGGAGCGATTGGCGTCCGCCCCCAGGCGGATAGGTTGGAAACCGTAGTAGTGGCCCGGTTTGATGACATTGATCGGCGTGGCGGGTATCCAGTGACCCTGCTGGTCGCTGGCGGTGAGGAGACCGGTCCTGGGATCGACTCCGAGAAAGGGCTGCCGCAGCCCGGTGGCGACCACCTTTAGCTCCTGGCCATCGGCCGAAATTTCGAGAACCGATCCGTTGTATTTGCCACGCGTGGATTCAACCTGGCCTCCCTTGGCGAGGTAGTAGCCCCCGCCTGGTTTGAGCTCAAAGCCCATCGCAAACTCGCGCGTCTCCGCGGTCTGAGCGGCCAGGCTGGAGAGGTTTTCGTAGAAATCGGCTTCGCCATTGCCGTCGCGGTCCACCAGCCGGACCAGTCCATTGCGATCGAAGACCACGATCTGCCCATCGACGATGCGCAGGCCCATCGGTTCGTGGAGACCGGAGGCGAACCGGCGCCATGCAATTCTCTCCCGGCCGTGCTCAACGCCGTCCGCGATCCAGACATCGCCGTCGAAAGTGGCCACGGCGAGCCGGCCGTCGCGGAAGAAATCGAAATCGGAGGGGCGGATGTTGCGTTTCCACGGATTGGGGAGGGGCAGGGGGATATTCTCCGAAACGAAGGGAACGGCCGCTGCGGGCGACAGCTCGGAGCGGGCCTGAACCTCGGCGATCCAGAGGCGCTTGATTGGTTCGCCGGCCGGCTCGTCGGCCGGGAGAGGCTCGCGGGTGACGGTGGCCCGGTCTGGCCGCGGCCCGAGGGCGATCGTGACGGAAACTCGTTGCGGCTCACGAGACGCATCGATGGTCACAGAGTCCGAGATGGAAACGGCGAGGGCGAGAGGTTCGTCATGAGGAGCGATCACGAATTTGCGAAAGAGGACCGGCGCGGTCTTGGTTGAAATCAGTTCAAGGCGCTCCTCGATACGCGTGCCGCGGACCTCGTAGACCAGGGACGGACCGTCCTGGTCGAGTTTCACTCCGATCCACCGGCCGTCTTCCGCGGGCAAGGGTCCGAGACCGACCTCCGTCTTGTCCTTCGATCTCTGGCGGGAATCCGATCTCCGGAGGGATCCGCCCGCCTGCCATCCGGGGTAGATCCCATTGGCAAGGTAGGGGGTGCCGATGGGGTTGGGGAGGTGATCCTGTCCGCTTTGTGCCTTTCGGTGCGGCTCGCGGTAGGATCCGGGCGCCATTCCGTTCATGGCAAGGTAGTCGCTGAAGGTGCGTCCCTTCCAGACCAGCGCGAGGCGAAGGAGGTCTGGATCGAAGCAGGCGTGAAATCCGTGTTCGAGATGCAGGATGATGCCGCGTGGAGTGAGATTGTCCGCGGGCCAGCCTTTGCCGAGCTTGCGGGCGTCGAGCGTTTGGCAGAAAAAAGGGAGGCCGTTGTCGCCGTAGGTTCCGTAGGACGAATCGAGGGCGGCGTG
>CAUZKZ010000077.1:0-15777 GCA_963580345.1 Verrucomicrobiia bacterium
GGGGTCATCCGGAGACTCGGCGATGATCTTGTGGTAGAATGAGATGGGGCGCAGGGTTTCGCTCCAGAGGGAATCATCGTGGCTGAGGCCGAGCAACTCCGGGGTGGGTTTGACGGTGATCCAGGATTGCTGGCGCAGTTCGGTCTCGAGTTGTCCGTCGGACCAGCCGGAATAGCCAACGAAGGCGCGGACGAGGGTGCCGGGGTTCTGGGCATGTTTGACGGCGTCCGGCGCCGAAATGCGGGTGGCGAATCGGAGGCCTTTTTTGTCGGTCCACCACAGGGCTGCGAAGGTGAGGTGTTCGCGCGCGACGGGACCTCCGACGTGCACGGCGATTCGGGAGAGGGAGGCGAACTCCTCGTCCTTGAGGAACTCTCCGACCCTGTGGCCGGAAGGATGATTGAGGATGAGTCCGAAGGCGCCTTCGTCGGAGCTGTGCTCGGCGAGGAGGACGACGGACCGGTTGAAGATGCTGTCGCGCAGGGAGGGGTCGGCGACGAGAAGCTGGCCCTGGAGGCGAATAGGCGATTCCTGCCTGGGGGTTTCGGCCATAGGATGACTTTGGAGTTGGTGTGGGGTGGCGTCAAGAGGGGAGGAAAAGCCGGGGAGGCGGGGGGATTCTCCGCGCTTCCGGGGGTCGACAAGCACGAGGGCGCCGCTAGAGTCCGCCCGTGTTCGTCGATCATACCAGGATCTACGCGAAGGCGGGGAATGGCGGAAACGGAGTGGTGAGCTTCCGGCGGGAGAAGTACGTTGCGCGCGGAGGGCCGGACGGGGGGGACGGTGCGGAAGGCGGCGATGTGATCCTGCGCGTGGACCGGCACCTCGACAACCTGAAATCCTTCCACTACAACCCGCGAATCATCGCGAAGAATGGCGGGCACGGGCAGAATTGGAAGCGGCACGGCAAGAACGGCAAGACGGACATCGCGAAGGTCCCGCCGGGGACGCTGGTGTATCGCACTGCGGCGCGGACCGTGACGGAGGCAGTTGCGATGGAGCGCAAGGAGGGGGGGATCAAGCTGGAACTGGTGACGGACCTGACCGACGAGGGCGACGAAATCGTCTTGTGCAAGGCCGGGACCGGGGGGAAGGGCAACTGGCAGTTTCGCAGCGCCACGAACCGGACCCCGGAGGAGTTCACCCTGGGCACGGCGGGGGAGGAAGGGGTGTTTTACCTCGAACTGCGGCGAATCGCGGACGCCGGGATGGTGGGCTTTCCCAATGCCGGGAAGTCGACGCTCACCAGCAAGCTGTCGGCGGCGCGCCCGAAGGTGGCATCGTATCCCTTCACGACCCTGAATCCGATGGTAGGAGTGGTGGCGCTTTCGGATTTCAAGCGCTGCACGATTGCGGACATCCCGGGCCTGATCGAGGGGGCGCATGACAATCGGGGGCTGGGACACGAGTTCCTGCGGCACATCACGCGTTGCGGGCTCCTGCTCATCGTGGTGGATATGGCGGGGAGCGAGGGGCGTGATCCGGTCGAAGATGTCGAAACGCTGCGGAAGGAGATCAAGCTCTACGACGAGGACCTCTCGAAAGCGGACTGGCTGGTGGTGGCCAACAAGATGGACCTGGAGGGGGCGGAGGAGAACCTGCAGAACCTCCGTCGGCGGTTTCCCAGGGTGGAGACGGTGCCGATCTCCGCGGAGATGGAAGAGGGGCTGGAAGGATTGAAGGCGGTCTTGTGCGAGCGTGTGGGGAAGCGGCCGGAGGGGTAGGGTTTGAGACGGTTTGGGGTTCGGTGTTCAGTGTTGAGATGTGGGGTATTGGAGGGTGGCAATGACGGGTGATCGATGACTGATGACTGATGACTGATGGCCGAGAGGTGGTGTTTGTTTACGGGACCTTGCGGAGGGGGGCCTCGAACCACTGGCGGATGGAAGGGGCGGAGTACGTGGGAAAGGCGGTGGTGCGAGGCCGGATGTACCGGATCAGCTGGTATCCGGGGTTGGTGCGAGATCGCAAGGTGGGGGAGGTCGTGGGGGAGATCTACGGGGTGAGCCGGGAGCTGCTGGCGTCTCTGGACAGATTCGAGGGTGACGAGTTTGGGCGGGTTCGCGCGGAGGTGCAGCGCGTGGAAGCGCCGGACGGCACGGAGTCGGTCTGGCTATGGGAGTGGAAAGGGGATGCGCGCCACCCTGTTGTGAGGGGCGGCGATTGGGTCGAAGCGGAGCGCCCTGTGCCGAAGCCCTTGTTCCTGGCGATTGCCTGGGTGGCGGTTCTTGCGGGCCCGGCCGTCACGCTCCTCACGGGCCCGGCGGCAAGCCACCCGGTCTGGTTGAAGTTGGCGGGATTGTTTTCGTCGTCGGTCGTCATGGCGGCGGCCGGGGGCTTTTCGTGGTACCGGAACGAGCGGGGCCGAAGGTGGGCGCTCATTCCGTTGCTGCTGGGAGGCGGTCTGATGGTGTGGTGCGGGCTACTGACCGCCACGGTCTTAACGCTTTGAACCCAATCGCGAGCCGAAGAGCGCGAAGAGTTCCGTCTGGTGGGCCGAATGTTCGACGAGGTCTTCGGCGAGGGCCACGCGCCCCGGTTCGAAGAGAGTGATCATGCTGGAGCCGCCGAAGGCGAAGTAGCCTTTCTCGCCGCCCCTCTGCACGGGCTGCCCGGGGGTGAAGGTCTGGTGAATGGAGCCGACGTTGGTGGCGCCGATCTCGAGCGTGAGAATCGTGCCGAAGTCGTTCGTTTGGAGTTCGGTGAGAACCCGTTTATTCTCCCAGAGGTAGGCGAGGTTGCGCCGTAGGGCGAGGGGAGAGACGGAAAAGAGGGGACCGTTGAGGAGACGGGGAATTGAAGGGAGGCCTGAAGCGGGAAAGTGAAAGCGGTGGTAGTCGATCGGGCAGAGGCGGGAGAGAAGCAGGGCTCCCGTGGCGTAGCGGGCGGCGAGGCGGTCGGATCCCAGGAGAGCGGCGAGGTCGAAGCGCTGGCCCTTCACGAACACGGAACTCACCCGGGAAGCGTCCTGGAATCCGAGGTGCCGTCCGTCGCACGGAAAGACGACGGCGTGAGGGTCGGGGTCGAGCGGCCGGGCCTCCGGCTTGAGCTTGCGGATGAAAAAGTCGTTGAAGGATGTGAAGGAGTCCGGAGGGCTGGAAAATTCCGCGGCATCGAGCCCGTATTCCGCGATAAAGGGGGCGACGAGCTTGCAGCTGGCGGGACGGGCCATGCGGCGGCCGTACCAGCGGGAGAAAAACCGTCGCTTGATGAGGTGCCGCAGGATCGTGCCACATGGGGATTCGTAGGCAAGACGCAGCCAGCCCTCACCGTAGATCTGCTCGGTTTCGAGGGAGCCGGTCAGGCGATTAAAATAGCGGACTGGCTCCACGGGCCGACTTTGCCCCTTGCCTAGGGGGCAGCGCAAGATTACGGATCAACCAGATGCCGCCCCTCCCCCTCCCCCTCACTTTTCTCGTGCTGGCCTCTTTCATCATGACTGGTTGCTCGAAAAAGCCGGCCGAAGTGGAGATCGACCAGACGCGCGAAACGACGAAGAAAGACGAGCAGGTTCGCCTCTTAGCCTCGAGTTGGCAGCGCTTCCGTCCTGGTGAGCGGCATTTCGTGTACGAGGTGCCGGAGGGGTGGATGCTCCGGAAGAGCACCTCGATGCGGAAGGTGAATCTCTCGGTGGGAACTTCCTTCGAAGGAGAGGTGTATGTCAGCGAAACGCAGGGGAGCCTGGAGGAGAATGTGAACCGCTGGCGGGGGCAGTTCGGGCTCGCCCCGATCTCGGCGGAGGAGGTGAGCCAGCTGCCCCGGGTGCTGGCGCTCGGGGCGGAACTCGCGATGGTGGAAGCGTCGGGAGCCTACGCGGCCGGGATGGGACGGCCTCCGCGCAAAAATTACGCGCTGGCGGGAGTGATCGGATCGACGGGAAGCGGTGTCATTACGATCAAGATGGTGGGCCCCGAGGCGGTCGTGAAGGAAGAGCGGGACCGTTTTCTGTCCTTCTGCCGCTCCCTCGAGGTTGGCGACTAGTGCACCGTTCGCAGCGAAACGATCAAGATGCCGGAATCAAAGGAGACAAAACGGAAGAAGAGCATCGGGGCCAGGGTGGTCGGCATCGTGGCGGGCTTCCCATTGGCGTGCACCTGTCTCCTGCTGCTGGGACTGCTGACATGGCTGGGAACGCTGGAGCAGGTTGATCACACCCTGCTGGCCACCACCAAGAAGTATTTCAACTACCGCACCCTCTATTTATTTCCGGAGTTCAATGACAAGACGGTGCCCATTCCGCTGCCCAACGGTTTCTGGGTCGGATTGGTGTTCTTTTTCAACCTTCTTCTGGGAACGATTCTGCGGGTGCGGAAGAGCTGGAAACAGGTGGGGATCCTGATCTCGCACAGCGGGATGCTGCTCCTCCTGCTCAGCGCCTTCGTCACCCAGGTTTGGTCGAAGCGCGGCAACATGGCGATTGACGAGGGAGAGACAAGCAATGTGGCACAACACTATACCGATCATGTCATCGAGGTGTCGGAGACGGCGGGCGGCAGCATCTCCAGGGTTCACGTCATTGGGACGAAGCATCTGGTGGATCTCAAGCCGGAGGATGAGCGGCTTTTCAGGATGAAGGGTCTGCCCTTCGACGTGATGGTGCAGAACTACCATCGCAACGCCATGCCGCATCCCGAGGAGCAGATCGACCTGGAGCCCGGGGATGAGGTGATCGACGGTTTCGTGTTGCGCGGGCTGGAACCGGACAAGAAAGAAGCGGAACGGGATTTGGCGGGGTGCCATGCCCGCATCGCATCAAAAGGGGGAGAGCTCATCGGAGAAACGATTCTGCTGAGTTCCGCCTGCGTCCACCCGGCCACCTTCAAGGTTGAGGACAAGGTCTACACCATCACGATCCGCAAGGCGCTGTGGACGATTCCGTTCGACGTGCAACTGGACAAGTTCACGCATGAGTTCCACCCTGGAACGAGGCGGCCGCGGGTATTCAAAAGTGAGATAACGCGGGTGGTCAAGGACGAGGAGAGCGAGAAGCAGATCAAGACCGAAAAGCTGATCGAAATGAACCACCCGATGCGCTATCGCGGGTTCACCTTTTTCCAGGCCAGCTGGGGCCCGCAGGACGATCCTGCCGCGACAGAATTTTACTCGGTGTTCGAGGTGGTGAAAAACCCGGCGGATCATGGGCCTTTGGTGGCCCTGATCATCACGGGTTTCGGTCTCTTCGTGCACTTTGTGATGAAACTGGTATTGTTCATCGTAAGACAGATTGGAAGAAATGCATAAGCAACATCCCAAACAAAGCAGCATGATCGGCCGCTGGATCGCGTTTGCCCTGATCCTCGGCCTGCTGGGAGGCGTCTTTTACGTGGCAGTGAAGAAGATGATGCCCGACAAGAGCGTCCTGCGGCTGAGCGAGTATGAGCCATGGCCTGATGAGGTGGTGGAGGCGGCGCGCGCCATTCCGATCCACAACGGGGGCCGGGTGAAGCCGCTCGAGACCTTCGCAGGATACATGATGCTGAGTTTCCGGGGGGACCGCACCATCAGGATTATCGGAAGCGGGGAGGGGAAGACCAGGATCGGTCCCACCGAGTGGCTTCTCGACACGCTGTTCCGGCCGGAGGTTTCGATGAAGCTCCCGACATTCCGGGTCGATAACTCGGACGTGTTCGAAACGATTGGGATGGAAGGCAAGGAAAAGCGGGACCGGTACAGTTACGAGGAACTCGATCCGTATCGCGCCCGGCTGTTCGAGGTGGGGGCGGAGTTCGAGGGCCTCCAGGAGAAGGGATTCAAGTTGTCGACGGTTCAGAAGCAGACGCGCGAGCTGGCGTCCAACGTGCGCAGCTACGAGGCCCTGCTGGGGTACTTCTCGTTTGCGAGGAACGGGGTTGAGTTCCAGGGATTCGGGGAGAATGGAGAGTCGGAGAGAAAGCCGGTGAGCGTCGTGATGACGATGGCGCCGGTCCTGCAGGAGGCCATCGAGCGAGCGCGGACGACCGGCGAGATGCCGCCACGCCTGAAGCACATTCTTCAGCAGGTCACGGACCTGAGCAACTTCTCGCGGTACGGTTTGGCGGTGATTCCGCCGCAGGACGCCGATGAAGAGGAATGGGTTACGGCCGGGAATTTGATCTGGGGTGTCACCACCGGGACGGTCGAGGATCCCGAGACGGCGGTGGGGGACATCGTGGCGATGGAGGAAGTGGTTTACGCCCTGGCGAGTGATAAAGAGGGGAAAGGAGGGGAATTTGCCGCCAAGCTCAAAAAATGGCAGGGCTCTCTCGAAGAGCGGGCCCGGTCGCGGGGCGAGTACCGCGCGATTCCGACCGAACTGAGCTACAACCGGGCCAACTGGTTTTTCCGGGCCACCTTCCTGGCCTTTGTGCCGGCCTGTCTGTTCCTGGTGTTGAGCTGGCTGGCGCCGAAGAGCACCTTCGCCCGGATCATGACGATCCTGGTGTGGGTCGGGTCGGTTTCCGGCCTGAGCCTGATCGTGATGGGGACCATCCAGCGGGTGATAATCACGCAGCGCCCGCCGGTCACCGGCCTTTACGATACGATACCGTTCATCACCGCCATGGTGATCATCATCGCAATCGTGGCGGAGTGCCTGACGCGGCGCCGGGTTGCGATCGGGGTGGCGCCCATCGTCGGATTCGTCGGCCTGGTCCTGGCGCGACTCTATGATTTTGGCGACGCGAGCGATCCGAATGATCCGCTGATCGCGGTGTTGCGATCGAATTTCTGGCTGACGATCCACGTACTTACCATCACCTTTGGCTACGCGGCGGGATTTCTGACGGCGGCGTTCGGGTTGGTTTACATGTTCATGCGCATATTGAAGCTGGACGGCGGAGACAAGTCGACGCGCCGAGTCCTCACGCGCATGACCTACGGTTGCGTTTGCTTTACGCTCTTCCTCTCGCTGGTGGGGACGGTGCTGGGGGGCATCTGGGCGAACTACTCGTGGGGCCGGTTCTGGGGCTGGGACCCGAAAGAGAACGGAGCGCTGCTGATCGTGATCTGGATGTTGTTCGTCCTGCACGCGCGGATGGGCGGGATCATCAAGGAGTGGGGGACCAACCTCTGTGCCATATTCGGAGCGATGGTGGTGACCTTCTCGTGGTGGCACGTGAACCTGCTCGGAGTGGGGCTGCACTCCTATGGGTTCTCGGAGTCCAAGAAGCAGGCCGTCTTCATGTTCTACGGCCTGATGGTGACGGTCCTGCTGATTGGGATCGGCTTCGCGGCCTACGATTATTTCGCGGCCCGGGGGAAGAAGATGAAACGCGGCGAGGTTTCCGAGAGTTTGCCGGAGGGGATGCCGGCCAAGTGATCAGTATTCAGTGTTCACTATTCAGACTGCTCTATTCTGAACACTGAATACCGAACACTGAATACTTCCTCTACCCCGGCGGCCACTGCATTTGCCTTCCGGCCAGGAGGTGGAGGTGGAGGTGGGGGACCGCTTCGCCGCCGTGGGCGCCGTTGTTGATGACGATCCGGAAGCCGTCTTGCGCGAAGCCTTCCTGCTCGGCGATGAGGCGCACGCGGGTGAGGAGGTGGCCGAGGAGGTCCTGGTCGGCGGGATCGGCCTCGGCGAGACGAACCACCGGTTTCCGGGGAACGAGCAGAAGGTGGACCGGGGCCTGGGGGTTGATATCACGGAAACACAGGCACTGATCGTCCTCGTAAATGATCTCACCGGGGATCTCGCGATCGGCGATCTTTTGGAAGATGGATTTTTCAGCCATGGCGCGAGGAGGGGCAGGGGGCGAGGGGCGCTGTTCGCCGTTCGCCGTTAGCTGTTAGCTGTTAGCTGTTAGCTGTTCGGATTGTGGGGGAGCGGGGTATTTACAGATCGATGGTGAGGTGAATCCGCCGGCTGTCGGGGATGGGTTGCTGGGCGAAGTTTTGGAGGAATGCCAGGATTTCCTGGTGGAGGCGTTCGCAGGAGCGATTCCAGCGGACCGCGCCGCGCAGGACCTGTGCGCTGGCTCGGAGCTCGGTGAAGTGGAACTCCTCGGCGCCGCGACGGCGGAGGTCGTCGATTTCCTCCTGCAAAGTCTGGAAGAAAACGAGTTCGAAACCGTTGCCGGCGTCACGTGCCGCGCGCGCAACGGAGACCGTGAGGGGCGGGGCGAGAGGCTGCAGGTTATCCGCGATGGCATCGCACCCGATACGGCGCAGCATTCGTTTCATCCGCTCGAAAAGGTCCTCGATGGGAAGCACGCGCCACGGGCACTTGTGCTCGAGATAGTGCAGGACGCCGTCGCGAATATCGTCGATAAACGGAAAGTCGGCTCGGTCACAGGACTCGGCGGCCCGTTGCAGGGCCAGATCGATCCAGTTCGTGCCGTAGCCAGCTACCTGGTGGCGGCCGATTTGGAGGACCGGAAGTTTTCCTACAAGGCAGATCATGATGGTGGGATTATTCTTTAAAGAGCCGTCGCTGCATGTGATCGCGCAGCGTGCGGTGTTCGAGAGACTGGATTTCGCTGATAAATTCGCCGACGTTGTCGAACTGTCGGTAGACCGAGACGTAGCGGACGTAGGCGACCGGATCGATTTCGTGGAGTTTGTCCATGACCTTGGCGCCGATGAGGTGGGAAGGGACCTCGGAGAGGTGGTCCTTGTGGAGGGCGGCCAGGATTTCCTCCACGGCGCGGTCGAGGCGGTCCATGGAGACGGGGCGCTTTTCGCAGGCCTTGACGAGTCCGCGAAAGAGCTTCTCGCGGTTGATGGCTTCCCGACTGCCGTCTTTCTTGACGACCCGCAGTTCGGTGCGCTCGATCTGCTCGTAGGTGGTGTAGCGGTAACTGCAGTCCAGGCATTCGCGCCGACGGCGGATCGTCGTGCCGTCCTTCGACATTCGCGAATCGACAACCTTGTCTTTGTGGGAACCGCACTGGATGCACCTCATCTCCCGACCGATCAAAGCGGAGCCTACCCAAGATATTGTAGGGGCAAAGAAAAAAGGACCCTCCATTTCGTGCGAGACCGTAATATCTACCGCTGCTTGGTAGTCTTTTAAAATTGGGAGCAAGACCGGACAAATTCACGCTCCGGGCGCAAAAATTGGCACGATGGATTCAAACTGTCGTGATCCTCGATGCGGTATGGGGGGGGCAAGAAGGTCGGGCAACCTGAAGCAATGTGCCCGCCGGCGGCCTCGACCGGCTCGGTTCGGGGCCTGGAATTACTCAGGGCAACTGCATCGCGATTCGATAAAAACGCTGCGATACGGCGGGATCGGGAGGCGGGATGGTGAGGATGGTGATGGGGCCGGCTGCAGTGACAACGTCGCCCACCCGCGTCCAGGGACCCTCCAGCGTGTCGTTCCACTCCACGTGATACCGGTAGCCTGCAGCCGTGGTGACGCTGAATTCCCACTGGGTGCCGTCGGCCGAGGGTCCCAGACTCTGGAGCGCAAAAGGAGGGCCATCCGGCACAAAGGAACTGTGGAGTTGGTAGGCCCCGGTTCGGGAGCCGAGGCCGTCCACCCTGACCCAGTATGATCCCGGCAACACAAGGGTCTCGATACGGAAGTTTGCTCCATCCCCGGAATTGTGATCAGTGCGGAGGCGGCCGGATTCGCCATGCAGTTCCCCGAAGGTATCCAGGTCGCCAGTAGTCCAGACCGTCAGGGTCCCGGGGGCGGCCAGATCGAGCCTGAACCAGTCGCTGTCCTCGGCGGCTTGAATCTCGCCGATTTGCGGAACCCCCAAGGTGAGCGCGGTGGCCCCTTCCCGACTGCCGCTGTGGTCGTCCACGTAGGTCGTCAGGGCGACGGAGAGGGTCCGGTCCGGCACGCCCGGCGCGGAGAAGGTTAAAGTTGCGCTGTGTTCGCCGGCGGGAGGGGCACTGAGGATCTGGACGGTCACCGGAATTCCGAAGACGCTCGCGATTCCGGACGAGGGGGAGCTTTCCAACCAGGGGGCATCCGAGAAAACCGTCCATTGGAGGCTTCCAGCCCCGCCGTTGCCAAACAAAACCGTGGCTCCGGGACTGGTTTCGCCGGTGCCCAGGACGATTTCGACAGCAGCGGGTTCGAGGAGCAGTCTGGGGGCTCCTTCCAGGTTCGCGAGAAGTGTACTTGGCCCTCCGGCGAGGAGTTCGTTCCCGCAGCTGAAGAGGGCGACAATGCTGTTGTTCCAAACCATCTCGGTAGCCTCCCAGTTCAGACCGTCCAGCGATACGAGCAGGAAATACCGGTTGCGTAAGAACGTCGAGTCGTAGCGATTGGCGACCGCCACGAAGACCGAGCCGTGCCGGACCACGCCTCGCACCGTGCCGAAGAGGGGTCCTTGCACGCTGGCATCCTCCCAGGTGCGGGAATTGGGATCATAAACCCTAATGCCCTGGTAGCGGGTCAGAAAGAGGCGGCCGTCGGCTGCCAGCACGTAGCTGGGCGCGAAGCCATCTGCCAGGGTGGTGGTCACGTCTTGCCAGGTGAGCCCGTCATCTTCGGAGCGGAGAACCTCCCCGCTGCCCGACGGGCAGAGTACCTCGGAGCCATGGAGGGCGATTCCGTTGAGGATGGGCCAGGAGTCGGGTGTGGTTCGTTCCGTCCAGGTGAAACCATCAGGGCTGGTGAGGATGGTGCCGCTCGCCCCGCAGACGATGAAGCCGGTGTCGGTGGCGATGATTTGATTGAGATCGATCGTGGTTGGCGCGGATTGCGGCGTCCAGGTTGAGCCATCGGGGCTGGTGAGGATGGTTCCGTCGTCGCCCACCGCCACCCAGAGGCCGTCGCGGAAGGCGATGGAATCGAGGGACGGGAAGGCGCCGTGCTGCTGGATGGACCAGTTGGCTCCATCGAGGGTGACGGTGGTGGTTGCGACCCAGGCGGAAGCGGTGGAGTTGTAGTCCCGGCCAGCCGCCACGAACCGGTCGTCCGCACCCACGAGGCGTTCGACGGTGAATCCGAGAGACTCGGGGCTCTGTTGCCAGTTCAGTCCGTCGGGGCTAGCGAAGCTATGGGAGTTGCCTGCGGCGAGGTGCAAACCTTTGTAGCGAGTACCGTCTTCCAGAATTGCGGAACCAGGGAGAAGAGCTTCTTCGATTTGGGCGAGGGGATCGCTCACATTGATGGTCTCCGTTACTTCGGCGAGACCGCCCTTGCCGTCCGAGACGCGCAGGTATACCTCGCGATTGCCCCCGGCCAGGAAGGTCCAATCCACCTCCGGCCCGTGGGCGGTATTTCCATTACCGAAATCCCAGAAGTAAACGAGAGGGTCATCGTCGGGATCGGAGGCGACGGCGCGCAGGGTCACCTCGCTTCGGGCTGCGACTTCTCCCGGGGGAAGCGAGATGGACGCGTCGGGAGCGCGATTGCCGGCCACCGTAAACTCCACCCGGACATCCAACCACTCGTTGGGAGCGGTGCCGCCCTGGGCCGAGGGCGTGATGTAAAGAGAGCCGGTAGGATCCGCGAAGGTTTGGCCGATTGCCAGGGCTGCATCCTCCTTGTCCGCAAAATTGCTCGAAGTGGCACTGTCGGGCGTGGTGTCCAGGAGGCGGCAGCGGCTCGCGGTGAATTGCCAGAGCAGATAGCCCCCGTTGCTGAGATAACCGTTGCTCGTGTAGTTCCGGCGATAGCCCAGCCAGAAGGTTTGCGAGTCCCCGCGTTGCAACTTCATGGCCAGGCGTGGATTGGCACCAGCCAGGGCATGGTCGAACCGGAAGATGCGATAGGTCCCGGGCGCAGTGATCTCTTCGATTTGCGAAGGGATGATCCAATTCAGCGCAGCCTTGCCGTGGGGGCTGTAATCGCCGTCGGGATAATCTCCGGAATTGGAACCCATCGCGGAATACCGGTCGCCGTACTCCCCGTGAAGGGGGTCGGAGGTCCCTGGGGCGCCGGTTGCAGGCATGACGGTTCCGTCATTCGCGTCCCAGGAACTGGCGTGGGACAGTCCGTAATTGTGTCCAAACTCGTGGGCAATGGTGCCGGCGCTCCGGTTGCCGTTCAGCCACTGGACGCTTCCTCCGGCCCGGCCGGACCATCCCCATTCACTGATTCGAGGGAAGGCGACCACGGTGATGTCGAAGTTGGCGTGATCGTAGCTCGCATCGGCGGCCAGTTCCTTTGCATCCGACATGATCTGAGAATAATCCTCATCCGGTTCGTAGGTGGACTTGGCCACGGGCAGAGTGAAGATATCGGGCGGGACGGTGACAACCAGGTTGGTTTTTCCAAAGGAGTTCGCCGCCAGCCAGTCGGAGACCTCGCTCATGACCGATTGCCACTCGGCCTGACTGGCGACCGGAGTGGTGTCGTCGGGGAAGACGGCGTTGAGGACGAGCACGGACTTCGGGGTCTCGGTCCAGGAACTGGCTTCGTCGCGGGACTTGCGACGGATCTCGTCTTTGGTGGGCGGGACGTCCACGCCGAGAGCCTCCGTAAAAAGGTCGGCACTGTTGGGTCCCGGCAGGGTCGCGACTTCGGCATAGAAGTGCTGCAGATCGATCGCGTCTTCTCATTCGGCAAATCGGTGAATCTGCCCCGCAATCAGAGCGGCTGACCCGGCTTCACGAGGTGCGATGAATTCTGCAGACGGCGCGACGGGAAATAAGCGCTCGGTTGCAGCCCGTTCTCTCCCACTCACGAGCTTGACGCCGTTCGGCATCAAGGCCGTCCAGCTGTCCAGGGCGATGCCCTCCACGGGAAGGTTGTTCTTCGATCGGAATTCGGTCATCTGGGCCCAGGCCAGGCCGCGAAGGGAAGGCTGTCCGGCGCGGATCACTATCAAATTCGTTTCGCGTCCGGCCTGTCCGGGCGAGCAATCCGGCAAGAGGACCAATTCCGCGACGGTCGAGAATCGTTCCTCGAGGAGCGGGAGCCACGCCTCCGGAAGGCGCTCCCTCTCGGCGAATGAGAGGGCCTGCACGAGCGCCTCTTCGGGGTCGTGCCGAATCAGCCATTTCATTGCGGCGCGGCGGTGTTCGAGGAGCGAGGAGCCTTCGGATAAGATCGAGGGGCTGATCGGATCGGGTTGTGCTTCAAGCCAGCCGCGGAAGCGTTCGGCGGCGTTTCGGCCCAGGGCAAGATCCCGGCGTGAGGGCGCGCTTCGGCGTGCGATTGTGGAGGCGGCCTCCGCGCCGATTGCGTATCGGATCGGAGTGGACACGGACAGGTTTCTGTCTTCGGTCTTGCGTGGTGGTGTCCCGGGGTCGCCCTCCTGTGACCTCCGGCCGCCGAACAGGAGCAGAAGGCCAACGACCAACGAGATGAGCGGAATCAGGACCGAGATTCGGAGGCCGCTCATGTGCTTTCTGGAATTTGAGCAACGATTCTTGCCACATTGCAAGTTCGTTCATCCCGCAAGTGAGGAGCGGACCCAATGATGGTCACCGGTTGGAGAGGCGTTCGAAGCGGGTGGGCAGAAGTTTTCTTCAAGGTGATCTCGCCGCGAGGGGCGAAGGGGCGCAAGCCGATGGCGGGCGGCGGCAGCGTTGCGGCCGGAGGGCAGACCGTGGCGATCGGGGACGGATCCACGGCTTCAGCGCCTTTGGCGGGTTGCGAGGCGGTCGTGATGAATGAGTTGCTGCAGGGCAGCAGGCTCCATCATGCGAAGGGAGCTGTGGTTGAGTTTGGGCACCGGGAGCCAGTGGGAGGGGCGGACATGGCTGATAATGCCCAGGAGGCGTCCGGAGGCGTCAAAGGCCGGGCCGCCGCTGTCGCCGCTGGCGAGGGGTACGGAGGTGTCGATGGTCCTGACGGATTGGTTGGCGTGTTTCAACGCCACCACTTCACCCGCCGAAGGCCCCAGGTAGGGAGTGGCACTGTTGCCGGAGGCGAACACGACGGTGCCAACGGGCGGCGAGGCGTCCAGCTTCGTGAACCATTGCGAGGCGCGGACCGGGAGCTTTATGAGGGCGAGGTCGCGGTTGGGAAAGACCTTCACGACGCGCAGGGCGGCGGTGTTGACCTTCGAGGAATTGATGAAATTGACCGAGGAATCGTAGGAGACCAACTGCACGCTCTCGCTCAGTGACTTCTGTTTCCCATTCTTATAGCGGTTTGCGCGGGTGGTCCATTGGGCATGAACCGGCGCCCGACCGGAGCCCGCCACCCGGAAGACGGTGTCCATGCGGGACAGGCCGGAGACGACATGGGCGGCGGTGAGGGCGTAGCCATCCGCGGTGAGAAGCGAGGCCATACCCATCTTGCCCGTCACCGTCAGCTCGTTCCCCGAGATTGCGACCTTCTTTCCCTCGAAGAGTTGAACCGAGCGGGCCCGGCCGTACCGCGAAGGGGTGGTGCTGCGTTTCCACTGATTGCGATGGGACTTGTAGGCGACCGACTTTTGCTCCATCGAGGAGCTTATGACGTCGGTGAAGGAACAGGCGTTCACGAGGGTGGTGAGAAACAGGAGAAGGAGGCGGGACATGGCGGGGAGTGTGGAAGGCCGAAGATGAGGTCGTCGGAAGGAATTCAGTTTGACGACTCCTTTCGAATCTCGCGAAGAATCTCCCCTGGTCAAGCGAGCGCTACGGGATCGTGGAGCCCTGAGCACGCCCCTCCGGTCCTGCGGGGCGGATGGCGCCGGACGTGGCGGGGGGGGCCGGGGTGGACCGCCGGAGCGGGCCTTGCAGGAAATACAATGCGCCGCGGGAGGACGGGGCCGCCCGGATCACCAACCGCCGGTCCTGACTCCGCGGGCGAACTCGCCATGGAAGAAGCCTCGCGAACCGATCGTAGCAACCGGACGACCATGAAGACCACACTCGCACTCGCACTTGCGGTCGCCCTCAGTCCACTGGCCTGGGGCGAACAAAATACTCTCACCGATGCGGAGAAAAAGGAGGGCTGGACACGGCTCTTCGACGGGAAGACCTCCAAGGGATGGAGCAGTTGGAAGACCAAGAAGCCGCTCGAGTTGGGATCCTGGGCGGTGGAAGACGGAGCGCTCACCCTGAAGAAGAAGGGCGCCGGCGACATTTTCACCACCAAGGCCTATGAGAATTTCGAGTTGAGCCTGGAGTGGAAGACGAAGGGAAACAGCGGAATCCTGATTCGCGTCAATCCGGCCTCGGGCGGACCGATCTACAAGGTGGCGCCCGAAATGCAGATCGAGCGCTCGAAGGGGAAGTCAAGTACCGACGCCGGGGGACTGTACGAACTGTACCCGATCGACGTGGAGGGAGAGAAGAAGATCGATCCGGACGGCTGGAACACGGTGAAGATCCGGCTCGTGGACGGCAAGGGGACGCACTGGTTCAACGGCCAGAAAGTCGCGGAGTACGAGATCGGGAGCGACGACTGGAACAGCCGCGTGGCGAAGAGCAAATTCAAGAGCTGGAAAGGATTTGGCGAGACCAAGAAGGGTCACATTGGCCTGCAGGACCACGGGGCGGAGGTGGCCTTCCGCAACGTGAAGATCCGGATCATCAAGTGACGGTGCGGCGCTTCCAATGGGCGGTGCCCACAGAGTTGATTTGGTTGGGCTTGGTGCTTGAAAAGCGCCGCCAACTTACCGCTGGAGCGAGTTGAGGAGACCGTCGAGGAACCGCAGGATGCCGCGGAGTCCGTGGCGGTAGCGGGAGTCGTCGAGGACCGCGAGGCAGCGTTCGCCATCGCCAAGCAATCCGGCCGCGTGGTCGAGGGCGCGCTCGATGGCGCCTTCGTATTCGGCGATGCCGACCAAGACGGGGAGGTCGAGCGCCTCCTGCCCGATGATGCGTTTTTGCAGGTTCTCGCGCTGGGTGTCGCTGGCGTCTTCGAGCAGATAGAGCATGGGGAGGGTGAGCTTGCCTTTTTCGAGGTCGGTGCGGAGGGTCTTCCCGAACTGTTGCTCGGTTCCGATCAGG
>CAUZKZ010000078.1:0-15726 GCA_963580345.1 Verrucomicrobiia bacterium
TACAAGCCATTGCGATTGGGGTCGTAGGTGTGAAGAGCGCCGGGTTCATACCCGGCGCTCTTTTCTTCCGCCCGGGTGAGCGGAGGGCGAGGGCCGAGGGCCGAGGGGTGAGGGGCGAGGGGCGAGGGGCGAGGGGCGAGGCCTTGAGAATGGGATTACCAGTTATTCGCGCCGCGCATGGACTCCAGTTCTTCGTTGTAGATGTTGAACTCGAGGCGGGAGAAGGCGGTGAGCTTGAACTGCGCTTCGCCGAAGGACTGGCTGAATCCCTTGATGGTGTCCTTCGTGAAGGAATCGAGGCGGAAGGTGAGGCGCCCTCCCTCCTTGAGCCAGGCCCGCACATCGCCCTTTTTGCGGATGGGTTCCTCGTATTCGCCGGTGGCGAGGTTGACGGTGCGCATGCGGTCCACGGGAATCTTCATGTCGCAATGCTTCGTCTTGATGTCCAGGACCCCGTCCACGATCTTGCCGACTTGCCCGATCACGAGGTCGCCATTTTGGAGGCGGATGACCTGACCCTCTTCCTCCAGGCGCTCTTCCTCGGTGTCGAGGTCGATGTTCTCGGGGAGGTCTCCCTTCCAGGGGGTGACGCGGATGCGGGAAACCTGGACGGGGTAGAAGTCCTCCGAGATGAAGTGCAGCCAGTTGCCGAAGTTACCCATGGCGGGATCCTGGTCCGCCCAGACGTGGGCCTGGCTCCCGTCGATGTAGAGGGCGATGGTGCCGGTCTTGCGGTCGACGTAGAAATCGAAGCGCACCTTTTCCTTCTCGGCCAGCTCCGCGATATTGGCTTGGCCCACGATGCGGGAACCGCCGGAGGCGCGCACCAGCCAGCGTTTGCGGAGATAGACGAAGCGGCGCTGACACACCAGGTCGTAACAGTTATCGGGCTGGGTGGTCTCTCCGTCGTCCGAGAAGAGGAGGACGCGGAAGCGCAGCGAATTTCTCCAGGCGAGATCAAAGCCGATGCGGCATTTTTGGGGAGTGTCGACCTCGCGGGCGATGCCGGCGCCCTTGCTGGCAGAGAGCGTCCCGGCGTGCAGGCGCCACGAATCGCCTTCTCCATCGATCTTCCAGGAATCGAAGTCGGCCGGACCGGTGTAGACGGCCCGTTCGGAACGCATGATTTCGAGGTCGCTCGACATCGTGCGCCGAATGCGGAGCTTGCCGCCGTACCAGGTCTTGAGCGTCACGTGGGTATCGTCGAGGGCGTCGAGTTCTCCGCGAATATTGTCGCCGTTGGAGAGGGTCAAAAGAGCCTGGTGACCGGCGTCGACTTCGGGAGGGGATCCTCCTTGCAGCCGCATTTCGAGGATCTTGTTCAAGCGGATTGGAATGGGCTCGTGAAGGAGGATGGGAGCCTTCCAGATGAGGTTTCCGACGGCATCGATTCCGCCCGGGGTGCCGCTGAGACGGTCACGGTTGGAGAACTTGAGGGTGCCGACGAGGTCGGCGGGCTTCTCCTGGGCGATGGTGGCGCAGGGAAGGAGGGCAAGCAGGGCAAGGAGAATGGCAATTCGCTTCATTTTGAATCGGAGGGTTCTTCCTCAGCTCCGCTGATGAAGAGTTGTTCCAGGGCTTCGCGGTTGAGGGTGAGTTCGCCGAGAAGGGGATGCTGAGCCGTGAGAGTCTTGTCACCCATCAGGATGCTGGAAAGGCGGAGTTTGCCGCCCCCGCGGAGTTCGAACTGGATCTTGGCCCGGTCCCCGGGTGCTCCACCGGCCTCCTTGAAGTAGAGGGAGGAAATCTGTGCGGTGCGGATCTGAAGCGCTTCGTCGGCGAAGGGGCTCTGGAAAACCAGGCGCGACTTGCCGTCCTGTTTCTCGAGGCGGACCGCAGTTCCGCTGTGATGCTCTCCATTCACGTCGACAATGGCATCCGTCTTGGGATCGTCGTGGCCTTCGGTGCGGCGGAGCTGGGAGATGGCGTCCCATTCGTAGACTTCGATTCGCGGGACGATGTTCTTGAGGTCGCCGCCGGCCTGGCTTTGCAGCATGATTCCGGTGCCGGTGGGAAAGGAATCGATCGGGTCGGGATAGCGCCCCAGTTTCTCGTCGTTGAGATAGAGGTAGACGAGGCGGCGGTCGCGATCGACGCGGATTTCGACATCGATGCCGCGACCCTGGAATTCCTCGGGGCGCCGGGGGGAATTCGCAAGGTTGAACCAGCGGCGGTCGCCTTCGGAGGTCTGGCGTTTCAACTGCAGACCGGCCGAGTTCACCTCGAAGTAGTAGCGGTCCGCATTCCCGGTGCGCTTCAGGTAGTCGTCACAAAAGTAGATGCGGAAATTCGGGCTGTTCTCCCACTCGATGCGGAAACGAAGAATGAAATTCTCGGGGAGGATGCCCTCGCGCGCGATCGTTCCGCTCGTGTCACAGACCAGTTTGCCGTTTTCGAACACCCAATCGTCGTTGTTGATCCACTCCTCGAGCCCCTTCGGCCCCTGGTAGACCAGCTTCTGGGGGAGGACCCCGAAATCGACGGCGCGCACGAAGCGGCGCGGGATGCTGATGTCACCGGCGTACCAGGTATGCAGTTCGAGTGCGTCTGCATCGAGAGCCCGTAGCGAGCCGGGGAAGATGTCTCCGTTCACGAGGTGAAGGAGCTCGGGATGGCCCCGCGGAGTGGCGAGCTTGACGTCGAAATCGACGGAACGCAGCGCCTCGCTGCGCAGAAGCAGGGGCTTGGGGCTGAGAGCGGAATCGATGACCACTTTTCCATCCGACTCGATGCCCTGCACGGTGCCGCGCAGCGTGCTCCCATCCTTCAAATTAATGCGATCCTCGGCCGCGACGGCCACGGGCCAGGCGAGGGACGAGGCGAGCAGGAGGCGAAGAGGGTTGGCGTTCATCAGAAATCGTCGTCCCAGGAATCAAGCACACTGTCGCTGAATGAAAACTCCAGCAATCCCGAGTAGCGGAGGTCCAGTTCGAGATCGCCGATCGCGGCGTGGCGGGCCTTCATGCGATCGGGGGTGGCCTCCAGGGGCATCACGGTCAGGCGGCCAAACGGCTGAAAAAGCAGGCGCACGGTCTCGCGGCTGTCTTCCGCTTCTTCTTCTTCTTTCGCCGCCGTGGTCTTCTTGGCGAAGCGGATTTCCTGGACCTCGGAGAGTGGAATCTGCATCTCGGCGTAGGTCCCCTGGATGCGGAACTTGCCGTTCTCGAGGGCGAGGACTTTGCCCGAATAGCGGTCGGTACCGTTGGAGAGCAGCACGATGTCGCGATCCTCGACCTCCATGCTGCGGGCGCTGTCCACCATGCCGTTCCAGGAAGTCACCACGACATCGGAGACCCGCAGGCGGGAGCCGCTGCTCTGGCAGGCGAAGCCGAGGTGGCTGCCGGTTCCGGCATAGCCCTGGCCGTCCTCCCACTGGCTGATGAAGCGGCCGTCGGCGAAAAGGGAGATCCCGCCGGATTGGCGATCGCACCGGAGCTCGAACTCCGCTTCGCCGGCTTCTTCGAGCCGTAGATTGGCGCTGGAGGTGGAGAGCCGGTCCATCTCCGGATCGCCGTCCTCGTCAAAATCGCAGCGATAGAGCTGTGCGTAGTTGGAGTAAATGGTGAGGACGTAGCTGCGTCCGTAGGTGAGGGCGAAACCAGACGAGGTGCTGTTATTGCGCGCGACGCCGGCGGCGGGCTTTTTGGCCTTTTTGCCCGCCTCGGCCTCCTTTTCCTCTTTTTCCTCCTTGTCCTCCGCTTCCGGCTTGTCCGGTTGCTTCAAGGTGGCGTGAAAGGCGATGGCGGCGTTGAGGCGGTTGCGCCAGGCGAGGGTGAAGCGGATCCGGGCCTTGTCGGGAACCTTGGCATCGACCGTGATAGGGAGCTGGCCGTTGCTGTAGTACGCGCCGCCGCTGAACACCCACGGGCCTTCTTCTTTCGCCTCAGCCTCTTCCTCGCCGCCTTTTGCAGCCTTGTCGGGGTCGGCCTTCTCCTCCTTCTTCGCGGGTTTCTCCTTCGCCTTCTCGCCTTCCTCCGGGGCCAGGACGGTCCATTCATCGGCCGTGAAAGGGCCGATGTAGTGCACCGCGCCGCCGTGGGGATTGGGCGCGATCTGGCGAATGAATTTCCGCGGGATCGTGGCAGTGCCGGTAAATTCGGTCTCGATCGTGAGCTCCTCGTCGTCGAGGCCGGTGATGCGGCCGGGGAGCCGGTCGCCATCCTGCAGGAGGATGAAAGAAGGGCTCTTGAGAGGCATGCGGGCCCGGCCGCCATTGAAGGCGAGGCGTCGCAGCTTGGAGGCATCCAGGATCATCTTGTCGCGGGCGTTACCGTGCTGCCAGCGGATCTCGGTGCCACCCTTCATGCCGAGGAATTTTCCGTGGAGGGAGTCGCCGTTCAGGAAGCGCAGGAGGTCTTCGTTGTTTTCGGAAATCTTTTGGGCGACGGACTCGCCGGTGACCGCAAAAAGGCAGCAAGCCGCTAAAACTACTATAGTTCTAGTAGTTTCCGGGAGTTCCTGGCGCTTACTTTTCATAGATGGGCAGGAAGCGGTAGTTGAGGGCGAGCGAAAGGAGAGCGCCGGCGGTACTGAAGGAAGGACCCTTGTTTCCGGGCCAGGCGCCGTCACGGCCCTGCAGGGCGGAAAGGTACCGGATGTTCTTCGAGTTCCATTCGTCCCATGCGGTCTCGTCGCCGTGGAAGAGGGCCTGCGACATGTAGTACTCGAAATAATAGGGGTAGAAGCGGTCGCGATAGGTCATGCGTTTCTTGAGGTAGTCGAGGCTGGCGCGGTAGCCTTTGCTGTCTTTGTCCTTGGCGAGGGAGAGGCAGAGCGAACCGATGGCGGTGAGGGTGGGTTTGCCGCTGCCGGCGGAGGTGTAGCCGTAGGCGCCGTCCGAGCCCCGGCAGCGTTTGAGGAAGGCCTGGCCCTTCTTGAGGGCCTCGTCCGGGACGGGGAGGCCGGCATTACGGGCCGCGAAGAGGGCCACCATCTGGGCACCCGTGACGGTGGTATCGGCGTCCGGGCTCTCCGGGGTGTAGCGCCAGGCGCCACGGGGATTGCGCTCCTGGGCGGAGAGGATGAGGTCGACCGCCTTCTTGAGGGCTTTGGCGACCCGCCCCTCGTGGAGGACCCCGTAGGCTTCGGCCAAGGCCAGGGTGGCAAAACCGTGGTTATACATGCTGGAGCCGATGTAGCCGTTGGATTCGTTTTGCTGGTCGATGATGAACTCGATTCCCTGGCGAATGTTGTGCGCGAAGGGGCCGTGGTTGGGATCCTCTCCGTGGGCGAGAAAGGCCATCACGCACAATCCCACCACCGCCGGCTCGCTTCCGTTGCGGTCCGCCCAGTTGCCGGTTTTAGCCTGGTTCTTGGCGAGGAATCGCAGGCCCTTCAAGTACATGGAATCGACCTGGGGCGGAATGGGATCGTCCTGGCGCCGGGGCAGGGATTGACTCCATGCTCCTGCAGGCGCCAGCAGTGCGGCCACCGCGGCGGATACGAAAATGGCTTTCATGGGGGCCTAACGGCTTTTGTTGTAGGCCTCCAAGGCCTTTTGGAACTCGAGAGGAAGGTGGGTGCCAGCCTTGCCGGCGCTCTTGCCGATGCGGCGGGGTTCCTTTTTGCCCTGGCCGGCCTCCGCAAGATTCTTGTTGGGGGCGTCCGACTCCCCGGTCTGGCCTTCCCCGCCGGTCTGCCCCTGGCCTTTTCCCTGGCCGGGTTGCTGTCCCTGGCCGGGCTCCTTGCCCATCATTCTCTGCATCATGTCGAGCATGGCACCCATGCTCATTCCGCCCTCCTGCGGTTTGCCGCCGCTCTGCTGGGCCCGCTGCTGGGCGGCCTCGAAGATCTTCTCGATGATCTCGGTTTCGGCCGCGATGGTTTTGCCCCCTGTCTCGGTCTGGTCGAGCGCGCCGATGACCTCGCCCATGATCTCTTCGACCTGCTCGAGGAGCTGAATGACCTTTTCATTGGTCTGCTCTTCGATGAGGTCCTGGACATCGGCGGCGAGTTCATCTTGCTCCACCGCGAGTTTTTGGGAGCCGTTGGTGTGCCTTCCGGCCGCCTTCTTCTGCTCCTTGGTGGTGGGCTCGGGATACTCGATCTCGGGGAGCTTGAACTCGTTGGGGTCGGGCTTTGCCTCGGGAGGAGCTTCCTCGACCTGGGTCCAGGCCGGCGCGGCGAGGGCGAGGAGGAGGGAGGCGGTCAGTAGGAGGGGGAATGGTTTCATTTTCAGATTCTGTTAGAGTCGGGCAGGGGAGGGCGTTCGGTCGGGGGGAGAGAGCTACTCGTCGGCGGGCGCTTCCTGGAGATGGAGGGTTCGGCGCAGTTGCTCGAGGGCGCGGGTGCGGGCCCGGATGTCCTGCTCGGACTGGATCATCTTCATGACTTTCAACATAAACTCAAAATCGTTGTCGTCCAGCCCTTCACCGCCGCCCTCTCCGCCGCCTTCTCCTCCGCCTTCTCCTCCGCTATTGGGATCGAGCAACTTGGCCCATTCTCGGAGCTGCGCGGCCCACTTTTTGGAGTTGCTGATGGCCTGGTAGGTGCGGTTTGAGGCGATCCTTTCTCGGTTGTCATCGAGAGCGGTGTCGATGTGGGACTCCTGCATGGCGACCAGAAGGGTTTTGTGGACTTCCTTCTGGGTCCGGGCGTAGAAATGTCCGAGGTCTTCCTGGATCCAGCGGACGTCCGAAGCAGTGCGGCGCTGTTGCATGGCGAGTTCCCCGATCACGCGCTGGTCGGCGGGATCGAGTTCCTCCACGCTCAGCCCGGCGATGGATTTCTGGCCTTCCTTGACGTCCACGGAGTCGATGAGGGAAGCGGCAATTCCATCTTCTTCGGTGGCGGCGCGGCGGAGGCGATTGATGAAGGTGCTGGCCTCGAAGTTGCGGTTGGCCTCGTTGGCACTTTCGATCGTTTTCCGCATCTTCTCGAGAACCTTTTCCTGTTCTTCGATGGCCTCCTGCAGGTCCTTCTTGGATTGTTCGGAGGTGGAGCGCGGGTCCTGGGACTCCTTGAGATTCTGCTCCACCTTGGGCATGTCCTCTTTGCCGAGTTCCTGCATGTTCTGCATCGTCTCGGCCATCTTCTTCATGGTCTCCTTGTCGATCTCGCCGTTGCGCAGTGCGTCGGCGAGGAGTTTCTCCATGCGTTCCGCGAGTTCCTTCATCTTTTCGATGCTCTCGGCCTCGTTGTGCTCCTGCTCCTGGAGACGCTCCTTGTTCTGATCCTCCTGGAGTTTCTCGGCGTCCTCACGCTCGAGGCGGCGGTTTTCGTCGAAATTGTTCTGCTCGCGGCGGGCGGCATCTTCCAACTCCCCGATGATGCGATCGAACTGCTGCTTGAGGAGCTGGGCGTGCTCGTCGGGGGTCAGGATGAAGAGGATGATGGGTTCCGAGTAGACTCGTCCGCGGTCGGGGAAGTAATCCTCCACGTAGGCGCGGAGGGCGAGTTTCTGCGGCTTGATGCCGAGGGTGGAGGGGGCGAAGGCGACCTTCTCGGAGAGGCGGCGCAGGGCGGGGGCGCCGTCGGCGAGTTTCAAGTCCCCACGGGAAGGAGTCTCATCGGTTGGCTTGGTGAACTGCCCCGCCCACTCGATCCCGATTTCCCTCACCCCGAAGTCGTCTTCGGAGAGAATGTCGAATTCCACCGTGTCCTCCTCCAGCATGACGCGCTGGCGTTCGATGCCCTGGATGTAGGCGGACGGTTTCTGGTCCTCCAGGGGCTCGACCCGGATGCGGTAGCCGTTCTCGTTTTCCAGCCCGAGAACGTCCTGCCAGTTCAGGACCATCTCGGCCGGAGCGTTTCCGATCTCGATCGGCTCGGAGGTCATGGCGTCGCCCGCGACCTTCAGATCGGAAACCTGCGGGGGGGCGGGTTGGGCTGGTTCCGGCGCGATCTCGCTTCCGTTTTCATCGAAGTCGTCGAAAACGTCACGTTCTTCCAGCACCGGGAGGACGCGGACCGTGAGGGTGCCCTTCTCCAATTGGCGGGACTGGCTGGTGCGGGCTTCCAGCGAGACCGTGCTTCCCGCCACCACGGAGAGGCCCCCGGCCCGCAGGTCGAGGAGCTTCGGATCCAGTTCGAGGTAGGCCGGGTAGGTGACCCTGGCCGTGACGGACCTGATGGTCGGTCGGGTTGTCGGGACGACCTCGATGGCGTGGCGGGAGTCACCAATATGGATCGCGATCGTGCCGCGGTCTCGCTGGCCGGGAAAAGCGAAGTCGTAGAGGTCTTGCTGCAAGTCGGCGCTGACCGGTTCCTGGATGCCGTAGCGGGCCGTGCCGCTCCCGGGGCGCTGGTCGGAGTCCTCGCTGAGGCGGAGCGTGATCACGAAGGGCTCGCCCTGGGGGACCACGATACGCTCTGCGAAGGGGTCGATCCTGGTGAAGGTATAGCGCGGGGTGTCGGCCAGAGGGAGGAGCCAGCGCTTCAGGGCGTTGAGCCCGGCCTTGGGAACGAAGACGAGGGAGGCGCCGGCCACCGCGAAGGCGACGAGCACGGCCAAGGACCAACTGCGGTGGCGGGTGTTGGGCAGGGCCTTGTTGAAATTGCGGCCTTCCGCTTCGATGGCCACCGTCTTCATCGCGGCGATCCGCAATTCGGGAGAGAGAGAGTCTTCACTCTCGACCTGGTCCTGCAGTTCCACCACTCCGAGGAGGCGATCGCCGAGGCGGGGAAACTTGCGAGCGATCAAGCGGGCGAGCTGATCCTCCCGGCGGTGCCCGAACACCCAGCGATGGATCCAGTAGGGCGCGAAGAAGATAAAGAGGGAAGTGCCTCCCACCAGGATCGCGAGGCGCGCGAGGGGGGGGGTGGCCCAGATGCGATCCAGGCCGAAGACGAGCAGGTAGGAAAAGAGCAGCCCGAAGAGGCCGGCCAGGATGGCCTCGGCAACCTTCACCCTCCACAGCTGGCCGCGGAAAGTGCCGAGTTGCCCCTTGAGGCTTTCAGGAAGCGGTGCCGGTCGCGGCCTCGCCTTCGGAGAATTGTGGTTCGCCATCGTACATAGGGTTCGGAGAGCAGGGCCCCTCGCTTGGTGGAGTCTCGCAGAGGAGCAGCCTTCCTTCCAGTTGGAAATTGGTTGGCCTCCCCTCCTAAGAACGACGCGCAGGCGCCGATCTTGTTGGAAATCAGGACAGAAAGGGGTTTGTGGCCGCTTCCCGCCCGATTGTGGTAGGCGGGCCGTGGCCGGGATGCACTTCGGTCTGGGCGGGCAGGGTCAACAGCCGTTCCCGGATCCCCGCGATCAGGAGGGCATGGTTGCCGCCCGGCAGATCGGTGCGGCCGATCGAGTCTGCGAAGAGGGTGTCGCCCGCAAAGAGTTTTTGGAAAAGTGCCACGTGGAACACAAAAGAATCCGGGGAGTGTCCCGGCACCGCCAGGAGTTCGAAACGCACTCCGGCCAACTCCAGCCAAGTGGTGTCTTCCAGGAGATGGTCCACCGCGAAGGGTTCCACTGTGATGGGGAGTCCCATCAGGCGGGCGGCCTCGTCGAGGACGAGGGCGGAGGAGAACGGCGAGCAGCCATGGATCGGAACTCCGGCCCGCGCCATGGCGGCGGCGTCCTCGACGTGATCGAAATGCTGGTGGGTCAGCAACAGACCGGTTGGTATGATTCCCCGCTGCTGGCAGCAGGCCCACATTCCGAAGGGGGCGTCAATCGCGATCGTGCCTTGCTCTGATTCCAGGAGGTATCCATTGGTTTGGGCCAGGCCGCCGGTGTGGGTTGTGATGGTCACGGCAGAGGGTTTGAGCCACGGCAGGAGGAAATGCAAGGGGGGCGGATGTTGTTAGATTCTGGATGCTGGAAGAGAAGGAGTGGAGGGAGAAGGTGCGTCGGCGGGCGGGCGGCGGCCTGTTGCCGACGAGGCGCTTCGGCGCTGCTCTTTCCCAATGGAAAGGCCCCGGGCTGGGACCCGGGGCCTGTGAGCACTCCCGAGGGGGAGGAGGGTTGTGCTTACTTGGTTGCGGCGGCAGGGGTGACGATTTGAATGCTCACGAGGCCGTCGGTCATGAGGGAGATGGTGGCGGGGCCGGCGAGGGCGAGGGGCTGGCTCTTGGAGGGGTTGCGTTCCACGCGGGCCGGGTAGGGGTAGAGACCGGAGTTGCGGTTGTGGCGGGCCTCGGTGGGACGGGTGAGCCCGAGCTGGAATTGCACCGGGCGCCGACCCTGCTTTTGATACTGCAAGGTCGGTTCGTCGGCGACAAAGAGGATGAGAGCGGCTTCACCTTCGGGGATGGATATGGCGTCACGAGCGCCGGCGAGGGTTTCGAAGTGATCGGCGAGGGCGAGGGAGCTCGAGAAGGCGAGCAGGACAGCAGTCAGGGTGGTGATACGTTTCATAGCACTTAACGGGAAACCTATACTGACAACAAAGGCAAGACGCTTCGTTTTTCCATGATTTCATGATTTCCAGACCCTTGAAAAAAGATGATTATCCCTAACGCCGGAGTAGCGGAGGTGGGGAGCGTTGAGGACGGTTGATTTGGGGGCGCGGCGCTCCCATGGTCGGTGGGAAGGCTCCTCCGATCCCGGATTGGAGGGCCGGATCCTAGAGGTATTTTTTCCCGACCAAGATGGCACGAATATGGCCGAAGACGATTTCGGTGCGCAGTTCGATGGGAAGGCGCTCGCGGTCGTCGCTCAACCACACCACGGCGGTCTTCAACTTGTGATAGGCGACGAGTTTCATCGTGGGCCCGATTTTCTGGAGGCGGAGGTCCATCTTGAGACATTTCACGCCGCGGCGCACCTCGCGCCCGAGGACCCGCACGCGGGCCAGGTAGGGAGCGGTCAGGGGGTGGGTGACGAGCACGATCTCATCGCCGACCTTGAGGTCGAGACTGCGCACGTAGAGGAAACCGGAAAGGAGGTCGTAGACGGGCGCTCGCGAGAAGGTGAAGGTGCCTTTTTTGGTGAGGGGTGAGCGACCTTTGCGGAAGGGCTTGGTGATCTCGGTGCTCTTGACCGAGATCCGGCAGTAGTTGGTGGTTTCCCGCGTTTCGTCCCGGTCGGTTTCGGAGGCGACGAAGACCGCGGGGCGGTAATCGCTTTTTCGCACGAAGGTGCTGAAGTTGTAATTGTATGGATAGAGGGTCCGGGCGGGTCCGGTGCTTCGTCCCCACAGTTGTGCGATGTGGTGATTGGGATAGCGCTTGTCCGGTTTGCCGAAGAGAAAGTCCGCCCTGGCGGAATTGATCTTACCATTCCAGGCTACTTGGAAGCTGAGGTGCACCGGATTCAGGCGGAGGTGCGGACCGGGCCGGCGGGTCGTGACGGTTTTCTGCCATGCCCCGAGCGGGAGCGCGGAAAGGGAAAGGGCGGACAGGACCAGCAAGAAGGATCGATTCATTATTTTGGAGATAAGACAGCTCCCGGCGCAAAATATTCAAACGGACGTTTAATAGGGTCCTCCGGTCCGCGGAGTCCGCGGATTTTCAAAAAATGTCGCCGTTCCAGCCCCACATGCCGCGATTCACATTGTGGAATTTCACGTAGATTCGCTGGCGGGCGACGGCGAGTTGCTCGTGGACCAAGTCGCAGAGGGCCCTCGAGAGATCCTTGGTCTTTTCGGCGGGGAGGCCGAGGGCTTTCAATTCGACAAAGGCGAGAGGATCGCTGCTTCCGGCAAAGTACATGGCCTGCTCGGCCTCGATGATGCCCATGAAGAACTTTTCATCCTTGCCGAGATGGCCTGAGACGAGGCGGGAGGCGTTGCCAAGAAGGTTGTCTTCCTGGTTTTTCCCGACGGGAACATTGGTCTGAATGCGAAGGTAGGGCATGGCAGAAGAAGAGGAGCGGTTTAAAACGAGGGCTGCTAGCCCTTGCGGTAAAGCGCCTCGGGGTCGAAGGTGCGCTCGTCGTCCACGAATTGGAGGGCGGCCGGGTGGCCCGGGACGATCCTGCGGTAGAAGCAGGACCGTCGGCCGGTGTGGCACGCCCCCGCGCCCTGCTGATCGACGTAGAGCAACAGGGTGTCCTGGTCGCAATCGGTGCGGATTTCCTTCAGAACCTGGATGTGGCCCGAGGTGGCGCCCTTGTGCCAGATTTCATTTCTACTACGGGAATAGTAGACCGCTTCGCCCCTGGAAAGAGTTTGCCGGAGGGACTCTTCGTTCATCCAAGCCAGCATGAGAGGCAGTTTGGTGGCCGCGTCGATGGCGAGGGCGGGGATGAGTCCGGCGGCGTCGAATTTCGGGCAGAAGGTTCCGCATTCATCGACCGAGGACTGTTCCTCGCGATTGCCAAAGGTGATGGAATCGGGCTGGGACATGGGCGGGAGGGTGTTGAAGGCCCCGGAGGCTGTCGAGGGAAATGGCTTTCGGAGCGGTTTGCCGGCCACAGGGGAGCTGGTTCCGGAGCTCCGGGCGGGCCCGCGGGGGAGTTTTGGTTGCAGGGAGGCGGGCAATTCGTTGCAGTGGGGTCGGGATGGCAGTGACGGCGGCACGGGCCTTTGAACTGATGAAGGGAGCGCACGCCCGGCAGCGCCTGGCACACGCCTTTCTGATTTCGGGCGTTGCGGGGAGCGGGAAGGGGGAACTGGCGGCCCGCATCGTTCGGATGGTGAATCCTCCTGCCGGGGAGGGACGGGGGGATCTCTTCACGCAAGCCGGGGAGTCGGCGGGGGAGGAGGAGGCCCTTGAACTCGACGCCCTGCAGGGCGAATTCGTGCGCATCGTGCGGCCGCGCTCGCGCTCGCGGCGCATCCTGATCGACGAGATCCGCGATCTGGAGCGCAGCCTGTATCTTGCGGCGCCAACCGGGGTTTGGAAGGTGGGGGTCATCACTGATGCGGACCGCATGTACGAGGAGCCGGCCAACGCCTTCCTGAAGACCCTCGAGGAGCCTCCGTCCGGATGTCTCCTCATGCTCCTGACGGCGCATCCCGAGGTTCTTCTGCCGACCATCCGTTCCCGTTGCATGGAAATTGTCCTTCAATCCACGGGGCGGCACGAGGTGCTGAGCGCCGAGGAGGAAAAGGCCTTTGCGGGAATCCTGGCGAGCGGGGCGGAGCGGGCTTCCTCCCATCGGGCCTTGCTTTTGAAGGCGTGCTTCGAGTCCCTGCTGGCGACGCGGAAATCCGCCATCGAGGAGGCGAACCAGGCCGCCCTGAAAGAGGAGGCCGATGCCTACAAGCAGGCCACGGAGGGCGACTGGTTGGAAGAGCGGGAAAAGTACTACGCGGCGGTGTCGGCTTCGGAATACCTTGGGCTGCGTTCCGCCCTGGTGGATTGGTTGATCGCATGGCTGGGTGATGCGCTGCGGCAGAAGGCCGGGGTGGCGAAGCTCGGGTTCCCGGAGTACGCGGCGGAAACCGCCCGATTTGCGGAGAGCCAGGATCTGGACTCCCTTCTGCGGCGGATCGATGTCCTGCAGGAACTGCGCGACTTGCTCAATACCAACGTCCCGGAGGGACTGGCCATCGAGGTGAGTTTCCTGAAGGCCTTTGGTGGTTAGGGAGTGGCGCGGGCCCGGGATTGGAATTCTCGTCCTGCCGGCTGCGGGGCGACGGGGGACACTCAGTATTCGCCGGCCTTTTCCTCGACCGCGAAGTCGTAATCGAGGCCGAGCATATCTCGCAATTCGCGGCAGACGCCTTCCATCAAGAGCGAGAGTCCCCTGACGATTTCGAGCACGCCGTCGGCGTATTCGGCGGCTTGGAAGTTGGGGACCGCGAGGCGCATGAGATGATCGAGAGCCTCCTGGCCGAGGAAGGGCTCGAGACCGTATCCCACCGTGAGTCCTGCGACATTGCGGGCGGTGTCGATGCCGATCAGGACGTCCCGGTTCTTGCCGCCCTTGCGGTCTCCGCTCGCGAGTCCGGAGGAATTGAAGAGCCAGAAAAGGTGGGCGCTGAGGGGGAATTCCGGAGAGAACTCCCGGAAGACGATGGCGAGGCGCGACTGCGGGAAGCGATTCTGGAAATGCTGCACGGCGCGAATGATGCGCTTTTCCTCCGCGTCGCTGAGGCATCCTGAGAAATCCGAGACCCCCAGGTGGGAGAGCCGCGGGGCGGGACCGAGGACGATCTTGGCGCGGGAGAGGTCAAGGTGGCACTTGGGGCACGCCGCGGTGTTCTCGGTGAGGGGGGTGCGGCAGTAGGGGCACTCGAGCATCCGTCCGGAACCCTAAGTTCTAATTCGGCAAATCTAAATCCTAATTGTCGGGCGCGGATATTCACAAGCGGCCGGGGAGGATTGCGAGGGTTGAAGGCATCACATTTAGCCTTTCGCATTCGGGGATTTCCTCCCAAAAGACGGCATGGATCGCTTCAAGGACAAGATCGTGGTGGTGACCGGTGCGGGACGGGGGATTGGCCTCGCCGTAGCGGAGGCGTTTGCGGAGGAGGGCGCCAGGGTGGCGGTGCTCAGCCGCAACGAGCAGAGCTGCGGCAAGGCGGCGGCCGGAATCAATAAGGCCCATCCGGATGCAGCCCGGGCTTACGCGGTGGACGTGGCCGACTACGAAGGCGTGCAGGAGATTGGGAAGCGGGTCCTGGACGAGTTCGGGGGCGTCAACATCCTGGTGAACAATGCCGGGGTCACGCGCGATGGTCTCCTGCTGCGCATGAAGCCCGAAGATTGGGATGCCGTCCTCGACACCAATCTGAAGGGAGCGTTCAACATGGTGAAGGCCTTTCAGCGCAGTCTCATGAAGGCCGAGGATCCGCGCATCGTGAACATCAGCTCGGTGATCGGTCTGATCGGGAACGCCGGACAGGCCAACTACGCCGCCTCCAAGGCGGGGCTGATCGGGTTCACGAAGTCGGTGGCCCGGGAGCTGGCGGGCCGCAAGGTGACTTGCAACGCGATCGCACCGGGATTCATCCGGACCGACATGACGGACGCCCTCGGCGAAAAGATGCAGGGCGAGATTCTCAAGATGATTCCTCTTCACGACATGGGCGGCCCGGAAGAGATCGCGGCCCTGGCCCTCTTCCTGGCCGGCCCCGCGGGCCGCTACATCACGGGGCAGGTGATTGCGATCGACGGCGGGATGACGATGTAGTGGCGGGCCGGCGGCCGGCGGGGAATTCCCGGTTTCCAGTTGCCGCGATTCGGGATAGAAGAACCGGGATGACGACAAGGAGCGGGACGGGGACGACTTGGCGGGGTGCGCTGTTCCCGGTGGGACTCAAGTCGAAGCGGGCGATCGCAGCAGAACACGAAAGCGGGAACTGAAACCATGGAATTTCTCCTCATCAGACACGGCAAGGCCGAGGCACACGGGCATCCGGAAGGTGATGCCGCGCGGGGGCTCATCGAGAAAGGGCACCGGCAAGCGGAGCGGGTCGGGAAATTTCTCGTTGCCCACGACCTGGTTCCGGACCTCGTGCTGACCAGTCCGCTGCGCCGGGCGAGAGAAACCGCCGAGGGGTTCTGCACGAGCGCCGGGATCGATCCGCCGGTCGTGCAGGAATGGCTTCACGCCATGTATCCGGAAAACTCCTTGCAGGAGCTGGCAGTTTACTCCGGCACCTGCAGCCGGGTCGCGATCGTGGGACACGAGCCGTCTTTTTCCGACTTGGTGGGTTACATTCTCGGCTTGGAGGACGGCTGCGTGCGCGTAAAAAAAGCCTCCGTGATCCTGATGACGATCGATCCTCCGCGACGCGGCGGGACGCTGCACTTCAACGTCTGGCCGACCATGTTCTAGTGTAGTCCGTCAAGCAGACTGGGTTTTATTCAGTTTGTTCCGCCCCCGCTTCACCTTCTCAAGAATATCGCTGGCTGAAGCGGTCCAGACGAAAGGCTTTGGGCTGGCATTGTGGGCGGCGA
>CAUZKZ010000079.1:0-15642 GCA_963580345.1 Verrucomicrobiia bacterium
AACGTTTTACGCATTTTCGTTCTGACCAAACCCCCGTGATTCCAAGGGTTGGAGGGCTTCGTTCAGAACAAAAATGCCGTCCTGTTCTGCGGTTCCAGATTATTCTTTAGCAAATTGAATCCGCGGTTGAATAAACACTGATCCACGTCTGGAATTTCCCCTTGGCGCACAAGAGCCGCAAACCAACCAAAACGAACGATGGGCAAACATGGATACAATCACGGCGAGATCGGCTGGTGCCAGCTGAATGTCTCGGATCCCGGGAAGACGATCGACTTTTATTCCGAGCTGGTGGGCTGGGAAAAGAAGGAGGCCCCGATGCCGGACTACCACGTCTTCGCCAACGGCGAGGAGAGCCTGGGAGGGATCACAAACATTCCCGAGGGAAGCGAGACTCCCGGCTGGATTCCCTACATCACCGTGAGCGATCTCGAGGCCTTCATGGCCAAGCTCGAATCGCTCGGCGGCGCGGTCGTGATGCCCCCGCAGCCGCTGCCCGACGGTGGGAAGCTCATGGTGTTCAAAGATCCTTGCGGCGGGGTAACCGGAGCGGCCCAGTATGCCGCCGAACCGGACGCGTAGCGGACCCGCAGGAACAGCCGCGCGCCTCGCCTTGATGCACCTTGAACTGGCGAATCGCCCCTCTTCTGATAGGTGGCACGGGCGTTCCCTCTACGCCCCGACCTCGCCGGGGGCCCGGCGCGCGGGGCGGTCCGCCCCTCGGCGGCTTGCGGGCTTGATTCGGGCCCCGTCCCGGGTGACGTTTCGGCATGAGAGCATTCCTCGCGGCAATGACTGTGACTGCCACCGCTGTGATGGCGGAAGTCAAGCCGGACCACGCCGCGAAGATGGAGGAGAGCCAGAAGCTCTTCACCACCCAGGTGCGCGGGCTCCTGAAGGAGAACTGCGTGCGCTGTCACGGAGGGAAAAAGACCAAGTCGGGCTTCGACCTCACGACCCGCGAGGGATTGCTCAAGGGCGGCGACGAGGACGTCACGGTGGTGGTCGGAAAGAGCAAGGAGAGCCTCCTCTACCAGGCCATTGCGCACCTCGACAAGGACCTCGCCATGCCGCCCAAGAAGCCCAAGCTTCCGGACGACGCCATCGCAGCGATCGCCAAGTGGATCGACCTCGGCGCCGCCTACGACAAGCCCCTGGTCGAGAAGTCGAAGGGCGAGAAAGCGCCCATGCAGGTCGATGACGAGGACCGCGCCTTCTGGACCTACGCCCCGCTCATAAAAACCACTCCTCCTCCGGAGAGTGACTGGTCCGACACCGCGATCGATCGCTTCATCTCCGCCGTGCACCGCGAAAATGGACTCGTGCCGGCGCAGGTCATCGGAAAACGCAAGCTCATCCGGCGGGCCTACTTCGACTTGGTCGGTCTGCCGCCCACTCCCGCGGAAATCGCGCAATTCGTCGAGAGCGCCGATCCGGAGGCCTACGCGAAGCTCCTCGACGACCTGTTGGCGCGTCCCGGATACGGCGAACGCTGGGGCCGGCACTGGCTGGACGTGGCACGCTTCGCCGAAAGCCACGGATTCGAACACGACTACAACCGCAACTTCGCCTTCCACTACCGCGACTTCGTCATCCGCGCCCTCAATGCCGACATGCCCTACGACCAGTTCGTGCGCTGGCAGATCGCCGGCGACGAAATCGCGCCGGGTGAGTTCGAGGCCATGGCGGCCACCGGTTTTCTCGGCGCCGGCGTGTACCCCACCCAGATCACGATCAGCGAAGCAGAGCGGGTTCGATTCGACGCGCTCGACGACATGGTGGCCACCATGGGTTCCGCCATGCTCGCCACCACGATTGGCTGCGCGCGCTGCCACGATCACAAGTACGACCCGATCCCGACCCGCGATTATTATGAACTGTTGAGCGCCTTCACCACCACGGTGCGCAGCGAAATCGATCTCGAGGTCCACAAGGCCGAGCCCGGCGACCTTGCGAAGTACGAGCAGGACTTGTCGAAACTCACCGCCGAGGCGGAGCGCTACAAGAAGGAAGAGGTTCCCGCCAAGCTCCGCCAGTGGTTGGAAAAGAATCGCGCCAAGAAAAGCCAGGAACCGGCTTCGCCGTGGACCGTGCTCCGTGCCGAACCGCTCGTCTCGAAAGGCGGAACGAAGTTCGAACGCCAGGCCGACGGATCGTATCTCGCCACCGGCCCGAATCCCGATTTTGATACCTACACCTTTGTCGCTCCGGCGCCCTTTGAGAAGATCCACGCCGTCCGCATCGAGGCCCTCGCGCACGAGTCGATGGTGAAGGGCGGGCCGGGTCGGGCCGGCAATGGCAACATCGGCCTTTCTGACGTGGCGATCACCGCCAACAACACACCGCTCAAACTCGCCAATCCCCGCGCTACCTTCAACCAGACGGACAACCTGCACGTCAAACTGACCATCGACGAAAACAAGAAGTCGGGCTGGGCGGTCGACCCGCAATTCGGCAAGGACCACGCCGCGGTCTACGAAGTGGCCAATCCGGAGGCGGTGGCCGGCGAAAACAAACGGCTCACCTTCACCCTCGGGTTTAACGTCAACACCCGTCACAACATCGGGCGGTTGCGCATCTCGGTGAGCAGCCGGCCGGCCTCCGGACTGCCATTGCTGGAGGGCCAAACCGACGCCGGCGCGGTGGTGGCGCGCGAGTTGCTGGCCCTCGACAAGAAGGGGGACGCGCCGACCGAGAAGTTGCTTGAGCTCTACCTGAAGATCGACGGTGGCTGGTCCGATCTTACCGCGCGCACCAACGCCCTGAAGGCCACCAGGCCCGCTGGCAAGAAAGAGAAGGTGATGGTGTGTAGCGAGGGCTTCAAACCGATGCGCCACCACGCCAGCAGCGGCACGGTCAAGGACTTCTACCCCGAGAGCTACTACCTCGTGCGCGGCGACCCCGCCCAGAAGGCCGGCCCGGCGGCGCCGGGGTTCCTGCAGGTTCTCATGCGCAACAAGTCAGCGCCCGACCGGTGGCGGGTCGTGAAGGAAGCCGGGGCCCGCACCTCCATGAAACGCACCGGCGTGGCGAACTGGATCACGGACGTCGAGAACGGGGCCGGTCACCTCCTGGCGCGCGTGATCGTAAACCGGCTCTGGCACCACCACTTCGGCCGCGGCCTCGTGGAGACGCCCAACGACTTCGGCCTCCAGGGCGGCCGGCCGACCCATCCGGAACTCCTCGACTACCTCGCCGCAGACCTCATCGCAAACGGTTGGAAGCTCAAGCGGCTCCACAAGCAGATCATGCTGAGCCGCACCTACCAGTTGGGCAACTCGGACCATGCGGAGAGCGCCGGCAAGGATCCTGAAAACCGTTCCTGGTGGAAACGGGAACCCCGCCGGCTCGAAGCCGAGATCATCCGGGACAATGCCCTCGCGGTGAGCGGGCAGCTGGACCGCAAGATGTATGGGAGCGGGACCCTCGATCAGAAGATGAAACGCCGCAGCATCTACTTCCTGGTGAAACGCAGCAAGCTGGTACCCATGATGCAACTCTTCGACTGGCCGGACACCATGTCCAGCCTCGGCCGCCGCGCCGTCACCACCACCCCGTCGCAGGCCCTCGTGTTTATCAACAGCCCGGAAGTGCGGGAGATGGCCACCCACTTCGCCAAAGCGGTGGAAAAGGAAAGCGATCCGGTCGGTGCCGCCGTGGAGCGCGCCCTCGGACAACCGCCGAGCGAGGAGGAACGCAAATTGATGAACAAGTTTCTTAACGAGCAGATCAAGAGCTACGGCGGCAAGAAGGAGCCCGCCTTCATTGATTTCTGCCACGCCCTCCTCGCTGCAAACGAAATGATCTACGTCGAATGACCAGCGACAAAGTGACAACCGCATGTGGCATGACCGTCGCGGTCATGATGCGGACTGTGCGCTCATGGCCGTGCCTTGTAACTCATCAAAGATGGCTCCAATCACGACCGGGACGGTCGTGCCACATTTTCTCACCATGAATTCTTTCTCCAACTGCAACCGCATCGACTCCGCCTGGACCCGCCGCGAACTCCTCGCCAAGGCCGGAGGGGGCCTGGGGGCCCTCGCCCTGAGCTCGCTCCTGCTGGAGGAAGGCCACGGCGCGGTGGAGCTCGGCGATAATCCCCTCCTGGCCCGCAAGCCGCACTTCGACGGCAAGGCCAAGGCCGTGATCTGGCTCTTCATCAACGGCGGTCCGTCCCACGTCGACACCTGGGATTACAAGCCGGAACTCACCAAGCGCGACGGGCAGAAGCTCGAGGGCTTCGACCCCACGACCGGTTTCTTCGACGGGGCGGTGGGTCCCCTCATGAAGTCGCCCTTCGAGTTCAAGCAGCACGGACAGAGCGGCGCGTGGGTCTCCTCCCTCTTCCCGCACCTCTCGAAGCACGTCGACAAGATGGCCTTCGTGAAGTCCTTCCACACCCAGTCCAACAACCACAGTCCCGCCCTCTTCATGGCCAACACCGGCGTGACCCGCATGGGACACCCCTGCGTCGGCAGCTGGGTAACCTACGGGCTCGGCTCCGAGAACGCGAACCTGCCCGCCTTCATGGTGATGAGCGATCCCCTCGGCCGCGGCCTCCCGAAGGGCCACGCCTCCAACTGGGGCAATGGCTTCCTCCCCGGCGCCTTCCAGGGCACCTGGATCAACTCCAAGGGCGATCCCATTCCCAACCTCAATCGGACCGCCGGACTCAGCGACGAACAACAACGCACCCAGCTCGGCTTCCTGCGGGAACTGAACAATGCCCATCGCGAACGCGTCGACGCCGACGCGGAATTGACCGCCCGCATCAAGAGCTTCGAACTTGCCTACCGCATGCAGCAGGAGGCCCCCGACTGCGTCAACGTCGACTCCGAACCCGAGCACATCAAGAAGCTCTACGGACTCGATGTCCAAAAGAGCAGCCACTTCGCCCGGCAGTGCCTGATGGCGCGCCGCATGGTGGAACGCGGGGTGCGCTTCGTGCAGATCTACTCGGGCGGGATGGAGAACCAGCGCAGTTGGGACGGCCACAACGACATCGTCGGGAACCACACCGGCTTCGCGGCCGAGACCGACCAGCCCATCGCCGGCCTCCTGGCCGATCTCCAGGAGCGCGGACTCCTCGACGAAACCCTCGTGATCTGGGGCGGCGAGTTCGGCCGCCTTCCCGTCGCCCAGAAGAGCAAGAATCCCGGCCGCGATCACAATCCCCACGCCGGCTGCTACTGGTTCGCAGGCGGCGGTGCAAAAGGGGGGACCTCCTACGGAGAAACCGACGAAATCGGCCACCGCGCCGAAGTCGACAAGGTCGAAATCCACGACCTCCACGCCACCATCCTCCACCTCCTCGGCCTCGATCACAAGAAACTCACCTTCAAACACAGCGGACGGCGCTTCCGGCTCACCGATGTGGCGGGTCGGGTCCTCGATAAGATCGTGGCGTGAGACCGTGCCGGATCAAATTCCCGGCCCTCTCTGCTCCGCTACCCCAAAAAATAACCTCTCCATCCTTGAATTCAGGCCAAAGATGAGGCTTTGTTCACGCGTTTCCCCTCACCGGGAGACCCCCCCGGAATATGAGCATTCACGCCCATCTCAGCCCCGAGGCCGAGGACAACCTCGAGGCCCAGAGGAGGAATTCGATGATCACGAGCTTCATCATCGCGATCCTCTGCGTGATCCTCGTCGTCCTGATCCTCTTCTTTATTCTGCTTCCCTCGCTCAATTTCGGGGCGCCCACCATCGTGACCTACACCTCCGGGTCCGAGGACGACAAAAAGCTCCAGGAGAAACGCATTAGCCGGGAGGTGTCCCCCAAGCCCAACGCGCCCTCCTCCGCCATGGCGAAGGTGCTTGCCGCGACCGTCCCCTCGCCCACCGCCGTTCCGATTCCGGACATCCAGGCCGTGCCCGCCACCGAGTTCGGATTTCGCGATGACTTCGGGCAGGGCTGGGGCTCCGGCGGCGACGGCGGCGGCGGCGGCTTCGGCAAGATTCCCGCCAACATGCGCAAGCGTTGCTCGAAGCACGCCCGGCTCACCCGCCTCGCCAAGAACGGCGGCAGCAGGGAATGCGAAGAGGCGGTGATGAAGTCCCTCCGCTGGTTCAAGCAGACCCAGCAGAAGGACGGCTCGTGGGGATCGGGAAACCAGGTCGCGATGACCGGGCTCGTCCTGCTCGCTTTCCTCGGCCATTGCGAAACTCCCCTCTCGGAGGAATTCGGGGAGGCCGTCACAAATGCCATCGTCTACCTCGTCAACCGCTCCGTGGCCCAGGGGGGCCGCCTCGGCACCAATCTCGGTAACAACCACTGGGTCTACGAACACGGCATCGCCACCTACGCTCTCGCCGAGTCCTACATCTTCTGCCGCGTCCTCGGACTCAACTTCCCCAACCTCAAGGTGGCCACCCAGAATGGCGTGCAGTGGATCATCAACAACCAGAACCGCTCCGGCGGCTGGGACTACGGCTATGCCGAGGCCGGCGGGCGCGGCGGCGACATGTCCATCACGGCCTGGCAACTCCAGGCCCTCAAGGCCGGACGCCACACCCGCCTCGATTTCCGCAACTACGCCGAGTGCGTCAGCCGGGCCTTGAATTATTGCGCAAGCTGCCAGGACGGAAGCGGTGGCTTCGGCTACGCCGGCACCGCCCCCAACGGCAGTCACCACACCCTCACCGGCGCCGGATCCCTCTGCTTCCAGCAACACAAAGGGACCAACAACCGCAACGCCCGCGCCGGGGTGGAGTACATCAATAAGCGCTCCAGCTTCAACTACCAGACCGGCCCCTGCAACCTCTACGAACACTACTATAGCAGCCAGGCGGCCATGAACCACGGCGGCAAGGCCTGGCTCGACTACAACAAGATGTTCCGCGACACCCTGCTCCAGGCCCAGCAGGGCGACGGTCACTGGCCCAGTCCTCCCAACCCCGGTCCCGGCGCCCAGGGCGACCCGGTCTACAATACCGCCCTCTCCACCCTCATGCTGGAGGTCTACTACCGCTTCCTGCCGGGGACCGGCTTCGGGCTGTAGTGCAACGAACCCCTTAGCTTCATGCCGCTCGCCTCCGGCCACGGATCACGTTCTCCGATGAAACGGACTGCCACCACCTTGCTGGCCGCGGGGGCCCTCTTCGCCGGGCTCGCTTCCCCGGATCGGGCCAATGGCCAGGAGAATGACGAGAACCGCATCACCATCATCCCTGCTCTCCAAGAACGCCTTTCCAGGACGAAACAACTGACTGTCCGCCTGACGAAACGAGAAAAAGCGAAGCTCGTCGCATCCCTGCAGGGCAGGATTCGCGCGGAGTTTTGCGCGATATCCCTGCGCCCCACAATCGAGGCGGCGCGCTATCTCGACCAACGCCAGCCGGGCCAGGAATTCATCGGGTTTGTTCGCCACTCCTGGAGGGGAAAGAGACGCCAGTACCTCGTCTACCGGTCTGATGGCACCATGTATCTCCACGGTGGAGGCAAGGCCGATCCGTCCTTCCGGAAAGAGCCCTGGAGAGGCTGGTAGGACTCGCGGGACCGTCCCCCTCCGCCCCTCGACAAGAATTTCTCAGAAAAATCTTGCCCGCCGGACGTTAACGTGTTCTTTTGAACAGGTTAACTACCACCACGCCATGGACCGGACATCCTATCGCCAATGCACTCGCCAAACCGACTCCTCCACTCTCCGCGAAGACCCACCCTGGATGACGGGGAGCGACGAGTGGGAAGACGGAAACCTGGAGGAATTCCTCCGCTACATCCGCACCATCGAGTCCGAGCCCAGCTCCACCCTCTCCCGCCAACTGATCGGTGACGGCATCGAACTCCCCCCGCCTCAGTCCTTCACGGAGGAATCCGTCCACGACAAGTTGTGGGAGGTCATTCGCGGCCTGGCCCGCCGCCGGACCTACCTCTCCAGCACCGACCACCTCAGCGAGCTCGAACTCTACCGGTTCCTCTGGGAAATCACTCTCAACGAGCCCACCCACCAACTGGACGACTCCATGGGCAACTGCGCCTGTCACATCGACCTCATCAGCGACGGCTCCGACGAATCGATCTGGCTCTGGCTCCGCTACTACGCCGAGGATTGCGAACGACGCGATTGGGCAAAGGAATTTCCCGGCGATCCCGTGCCGGAACACATCGATCCGCCCTGCGACCGAGATCGTCATCTCCCCACGCAAATCGTTCCTCCTCCCGATCCCGCCTGGTAAACCCCCAGGCCGGCATGGTCGTGGAATACCAGAAGGTTTTCTGACTTTCCTTCCTGCAAACCAGCGAGATCATCTTGCAACCGTCTCCCCCTCCGCCGCGCCAATTGCGAATCCAGACACCTACCCGGGGCAGGAAGATCGCACCTTCAGGGCAGGACCAGAAAACGGCGTCCTGAGCAACGACACGGAGGACGGCCCACCCACCGCCGTCCTGCAAAGCGGGGTCTCACACGGGGTCCTGATCTTCAATCCCGACGGCTCTCTGCAATTGAACCCGGATGGGACCTTCACCTACACTCCAAACCCCGGATTCGTCGGCACCGATTCGTTTGTCTACCACGCTCAATTTCATCGACACCACTCCCGGCGACCCCGCCAATGTTACCAAGAACGCCACCACTTACTTCCGTCGCAGTATCTTCCTGGGAGACCCGAGACGCCTCACGAATCCACGCCTGCAGTTGGTTCGCGACGACGCAGCTGCCATTTACCTGAACAGCGCCGAGGTCTATCGAGATTCCTCGTTGCCCGCCAAAGCCGCATTCGACGTCTATGCCAGCAGCGGAGTCGCCAAGGAGGATGAGATTGTCTCGATTCCCCTCGCTCCAGGTGCCTTGCAAACCGGAGAGAACGTCCTCGCCGTCGAGGTCCATCAGAGCAGCGCGACCAGCAGCGACATCGCCTTCGACCTCGCGGTGGAAATCCACCAGGCCGACACCGGAAGCAGCGATCTCGCCCTCGACCTGCAACTCAATGGCGTCGTGACCGCCTCGCTCCGAAGGGCCACCATCGAAGTGCAGCCCGCCCTCGATCCCGATACCGAACGCGACGGAATGGACGACGATTGGGAACTTGCCAACGGGCTGGTTGTGGGGACCGACGATGCCGCGGACGACGGAGACCTTGACGGCGAGGACAACCTCTCCGAGTTCATCGCCGGCACAAATCCCCGCGACCCGTCCTCTCTTCTGAAGTTGCTCGCCGTCACCGCCGTCGAGCCCGGCCAATTCGATGTCCGCTTCACGAGCGTGGCAGGCCGCATCTACCAACTTCAATTTTCGCCGAATCTGATCGACTGGGCAAATCTCCTCGGTTCCAGCCTCGCGGCCTCCGGCCCCGAATCCACCCTCCGGAGCACCACCGCCCCGCCGGGTTTCGAGGGATTCTTCCGGGTGGTGGTCAGGAGACCGTAACGTCCGGAGGCTCCTTCGCCGGGGCCTCGCCGGGCCCTCGCCAATCTGCCAAGGGAACTGCCGCGTCGGTGTCTTCTCTTCGGAAATCCGGTATTTTTTCCGGTGGCCCGCTTCCGCTTTTACAAAGGTCTTACACTGCAAAGTCCTTCCATCCCTGATGATCAAGTGAACGACATGAAAACACTCCTCCAATTCCTTCTCCTGGTTCCCATCCTCGCATTGCAACTCTCGGCCCAGGAGCATCTCATCGCCGCCGAACAGGCCGTGCAAGGGAAGCAGTTCGCGCAGGCCATCAAACATGTCGATGAGCACCGGGCCGCCGCCAACGCAAAGAGAAAAGATTACGCCACTTACCTGAAAGCTCTCGCCCTCTATCATGACCGCAAGGACGCCGGGGTGATTGCAACCTGCGATGACTTGCTCGAGAACTGGCCGAAATCCGATTGGGTGCGCAAGGTGCGCTTCCTGAAAAGCCGGTCCCTCGTGCGACAAAAACGTTTCGAGGAAGCGGAGGCGATATACGAAGAGGAGGCGAACCGCCTCTTCTCTGCGGCCCGGAAAAAAGACATCGCCGGCGTCCTGATCGAGTTCGGCGATGAATTGAGCCGTAAACCCGAGGACAATGAACTCGATGGCTTGCCCCCGGATTACAACAAGGCTCTGCAACTCTACAACAGGGCACTTACCATCGAAATTGACCGCGAACTGCGCGACGAGGTGCAGTTCAAGGTGGCGCGCTGCCACCAGTATCTGCAAAACTGGCCGGAAGCCGAAAAACACTATCGTGCCTACCTCGACGAGTTCGATCCAAAGTGGACGGGTGCGGTCGGCAGCCCGGAACGGTTCCGCGGCCAGACCCGTGAGAATCCCCTCCCGGCAGGCAGGCAATGGAAAGACGCCCGTTTCCACCTTGTGGAAGCGCAACTGGCCCAATCCGGCCAAACCGTGCTGGTGATCAAGGGACTTCGGCACCAGGCCCTGAGTGTCCAAGCCGACGCCACCCCTCATCTTGGAAAACTGCAGATGGCCCGCCAAAACGCGGAAGATCTCCTCGCCCTGCTCGGCGCCGATGACGCGGCCCTGACCTCCGATACGAACTGGCTCCTGGTGCGCAGCTACAACCTGCCCCACCCCGCCCCCAATGAACGGGACTCCGGCTTGCAGGCCGCCCGCAGGTTCCTGGCCGCCCACCCGAAGCACCCCCGCGCTACCGATAGCTCGCGCCTCATCGCGCTCACCTACCACTTCGCCGGTCGCACCGACGACGCCATCGCGGCCTACCACGACTTCGCGAAGGCCTCCAACTTCACCTTCGTCCCCGAGGACGGGGAGGTCGATCCGAAGATCCGGACCGGTCAATCGTGCAGCGAGACGTTCTCGAAGTGGACCCAGGATGCGGTGTTCCGGATCGGCGAATTGCGATTCCAGCCGAAGAAATACAAGGAAGCCGTCCAGCAGTGGCGGGAATACATCGCGCGGTTCCCCAACGGAGCTCACTGGTCCCAATGCCAGAGTGGCATCATCAATGCCCAGTTCCAGATTGGCATCGATGCCGTCGCAGCGAAGGACTACGCCCTTGCGAAGGGGTTCTTCGACGACTTCCTGAAGGACTACCCCCTCGACGGACGCGCCCGCCAGATCCTCTTCACCCTCGGACAGATCCAGTATGCCCAGGCGGTCGAACTCGAGGAGAACCACGAAAAGCCCAATGAGGAATTGCAGGCCGAGATCACGGCGCACTACCGCCAGGCGATCGAGGAATGGGAGCGGCTCGTGAGCAAGTACCCCAACACCGAGGAGTCCTCCCTCGCTCTTTATCGCATCGGGGTGATCCAGGAAGAGAAAATCGACGAACTCGAACAGGCTCTCGCTACCTACCAGCGCCTCACTTGGGGCACCTCCGCCGCAAACGCCCGCCAGCGTTTCGACACCATGACGAAACACTCCCTCTCGATCCGGACCGAGCGCTCCTTCCGCACCGATGAGCCGGCCCTCATCGAAGTCACTTCCCGCAATGCCGAAAAACTGATCCTCAAACAGTATTTTCTGAATCTCGAAGCCTATTTTCGCAAGACCCACGGCATTCGCAGCATCGAGCAACTCGACGTGGATCTCATCCAGCCGGACAAGACTTGGGAAGTCGAGGTGAAGGATTACGAGAAATACAAGCCCATCACCCGGCACCTCGAGATTCCCTTCGAGGAGGGAAAGCCGGGGGTGTGTGTCATCAAGGTAAACGAGGAAGACTTCGAAGCGACCACCCTCGTGATTCGCTCCGACATCGACATCATCACGAGGACCAGTCGGCGCGAGTTGTTGGTCTACGCCCAGAACCGCCGCACCAACCAGCCGGCGGCCGGCGTCTCGATCTTTGCGAGCGACGGAAAGGAGGTGTTTGGCACCGGAAAAACCGGTGAAGACGGCGTGTTCCGCCAGGACTTCTTCAAGACTCTCAAGGAGAGCCCCGGCGTGCACGTCTTTGCCAGCAGCGAGGCCGGCATCGCGTCCAACAGCACCAGCCTCCAAAACCTCGGATTCAGCTCCGGTCTCAGTCCCCGGGGATACATCTACACCGAAAAGCCGACCTACCGACCGGGGGAGACCGTCAACATTCGCGGGATCCTTCGAGAGGTGGCGGAGGGAAGCTACGTTGTGCCCAACGGCAAGACCTACACCGTGCAGGTCCTGGACCCCAAAGGGCGCATGCTGAAGGAAAGCTCGAAGAAGCTTTCCAAGTTCGGTGACTTCGACTCAAAAATCCGGATCGACACCGGGGCACCCCTGGGCGTCTACACCATCCGCGTCACCGAAAAGGACGCCAAGAGTCCCCCGACTTTCAGCGGCACATTCCAGGTGCAACGCTACAAGCTCGAGAAGGTGAAACTGGCTTTCGAATTCCCCCGCAAGGTCTACTTCCGCGGTGAGAAAATCGCCGCCAGAATCGTTGCGAGCTACTACTGGGGCACCCCTGCGGCAGGGGAATCGATTGAGTATACCCTGCCCGATGGCCGCAAGTACGAAGGGCGAACCGACGAGAAGGGGATCATCGAGATCGAATACGATCCCTCCGGATTTCTTCCCGGCCGGGCCCTCGGATTCCAGGCTCTCGCCAAGGCTCACAACGTCAGTGCCGTCGATGGCGTGACGCTCGCAGCCCTCGGCTTCGATGTCTCGGTCGATCCGAGCCAGCCGGTCGCGCTGGCCGGCGCACCCGTCGAGATCAAAGTGATCACCAGGGGCGCCGACGGCGAACCGCTCGGCAAGGAGATCACTCTCTACGTCCTGCGCCGCGAAGTGCCAAAACCCGACAAGATTCTATCGGCGGTTCCCTGGATTACGCGCTCCGCCCAGCCTGCCGGCGAGGTCACGGTGCAGGAGCACAAGCTCACCACCGATCCGGAGACGGGTCTCGCCACCGTCAGGTTGAAGCTCGCCAGGGGGGGGCAGTACATCCTGCGCGCCTCGGGGGAAGATCGCTTCCAGCAGGTCGTCACCGGTGAGAGCCACATCAGGATTTCCGACGACGAGGATGCCGTGAAGCTGCGCTTTTTCGCAGAGAGCGGAAGCGGTCAGGTCGGTAGCAACCTACCGGTTCGACTGCACTCGCGCCTGAAAGAAGGCCTCGCGCTCCTGACCTATGAGGGCGAGACCATCCTCTCGCACCAGGTCGTCACCCTCAAGCCGGGTTTCAACCCCCTCCAGGTCGACCTCGACCACAAACATTTCCCCAACTTCCGAATCGCGGTGGCGGCCATGGACGATCGTACCCTGCGCTCCGCGTCCAAACACTTCACCGTGGAGCGCGAACTGCGCGTGGTGGTCACGCCGCGCAAGGAGGTCGAACTTCCCGGCGCCGAAGCGGCCGTCGACCTCATCGTGACCGACCAGAACGGCAAGCCGGTGGAGGCCGCCCTCAGCCTCTCCCTCGTCAATGAAGCGCTCTATGCGCTCTACCCGGAAGCGGTTTCTCCCATCAAGAGCTTCTTCCAGTCCGCGGCCCGCCGTCATGCCGAGTTCCGACTCGGGTCCACCTGCGGGTTTGCCTACATCGGAGTGACGCGACCGGTCGTCAAATCGATCGCGGAGGAAAAGGAGCGCGTGACTCGACGGGCCAAGGAACTCGAGAAGCTGGCCGCTCACAACCGCCAGAACAAGTACGCCGCCTTCGGCGAATTTCGGGGAGGCCAGGATGGCACCGGGGGATTCGCTCCCCAACCCCAGGCCTTGGAGGCACATCAAGCCGAACTGCAGGCAGCGGGCAATGTGACACCATTGGACCATGCCGCTGCCGGTCGGAAGCCGGCGCCCCCTGCGCCCTCCAATGGCGACCAGCCCAACGCCGCTGCACCTCCCCTCAAGCCGGGGCAAGGCGAGGGGCCGGGCGAGGGACAGGGAGAGGGACAGGGAAAAACCGACGATGCCGACGCCGCCAAACCCCGCAAAGAACTGATGGACGCCTCCCGCTGGATCGCTCCGGTCGTGACCGACGCGGAGGGCAAGGCCCGCGTCACCATTCCCCTTCCCGACAGCACCACCAAGTGGCGTCTCACCTCCCGCGGATGCACGGTCGACACCCTGGTCGGGCAGGGCACCGCCTCTCTCATTGCTCGCAAGGATTTCTTCCTCGAGTTGAAGACGCCCGTCGCGACGCAGGAAGGCGATACGATGCAGTTCCTCGCCAGGGTTCACAATCTCACCGGGTTCGAGGGAGACGTGAGCGTTAACCTGCAGATCAAGGGCGGGAAAGGCTTCAAAGCCAAGCGGACCGTGCACGTCAAACCGAAGTCCGTCAGCGAGGTGATTTTCGAGACCTTTACGATCCCGCTCGCCGAGTCGGTCCGGCTGACCGCCAAAGCGGTGGCCGGTGAGGCCGCCGACACGCTCGTGATGAAAATTCCGGTTCGCCCCTGGGGCCTCGAATTCAGCTCCGCGTCCGGCGGGATTTCCTCCGCCAGTGCCAATGGCATTCTCGAATTGCCGGCGGGCCAAAATTACTCCCGGCAGCGCCTCGATGTCACCCTGAGTCCCTCCGTGCAACAGGCCCTCATCGATTTCGCGCTCACCTCCGGCAACCAGGCCACCCAGGCAAATGATCTGCTCGCAGCAGTCTCGGCACTCAACTACGCCACCACTCGCGATGCCCGCGAAGAGGAAATTCGGGTCCTCCGCGATCGGGTGCAGGCCCTCTGCGCTTCCCTGACGTCCACCCAACGGGACGACGGAAGTTGGGCCTGGCAAGCAACCTCGGATTTGTTCCTCACGAGCCGCACTTACTGGGCCCTCGCCCTGGCCCGGAAGGCCGGTATCCCACTGCAATCGGACGTCCTCAGCAAAACCGAAACGACCCTGGCAACCAGCTTCAGCAAGCTCGGAACGCAGGACAATGACAGCAAAGCGGTCGTGCTTCACGCCCTCTCGGTGACGGGCAAAGCCGACTTTGCGCACCTCAACCGAATCTACCGCGAACGGGCCGGGCTCAGCACCAATGCCCTCGCCTACACCCCGTCGCGATGGTCAATCTCGGCCGGCAGGAGTTCGCGCGCGACCTGGTGAACATCCTCGAGAAGCAGGCCAAGCAGGACGCCCCGGCCAACCAGCCGGGGATCGCCTGGTGGACTGGCGGTGGACACACCTGGCTGCAGGATCCCAACGAGACCACCGCCATGAGCCTCCTGGCCCTGGCCGGGGCCAAGCCCGACTCTCCGCTCGCCGCGCAGGCCGCCAACATGCTGCTGCGCAACAAGGGATGCTTCCGCTACTCTTCGCCCAAAGCGATCGGTCCGGCCGTGGCCGCCCTTGCCGCATACTACCGCGGGGCGGTCCACGAAAAGGCCGACTTCGAGGTCACGGTGCTGGTCAACAACGTAGCGGTTGGCACCTTCAAGAGCGCCGACATCGGACGACGCAAAAGCATTGAAGTCCCTGCCAATCTCATTGTGAAGGGCGCCAACTCGGTGCGCTTCGAGAAGAAGGGCCCCGGAGCCTATCACTACGCCGCCACGCTCACCGCGTTCTCTCCCGACCTGAAGAATCCGAATTCATGGGGCAACAGTCTGCGGTTCGCGGGGAGTGGATTCTATCACGCTAATCTCTCCTACCGCGGCATCGCCCTCAAGAGCACCAGTACTTCGCCGGTGACGCAGGTCGAACTCGGCGAACGGATTCGGGTCAGTTCCAAGGTCGAAAACTATTCGAGCCGTGGTAACAGCGACTTCCGAATTCGCGAAGAGTTTCTCCCGGCGGGCATGCTGCTGGTGGAGGGATCTCT
>CAUZKZ010000080.1:0-15324 GCA_963580345.1 Verrucomicrobiia bacterium
CCGCCGACAAACAACAGCGCAAAGAGCAGGCGGGAACTCATCAAACACGACTATCTAACAACCCTCATGGATGGGCAACAAGATTCGATCCGGAAGATGATTCCGGACCGGGGAGCACCGACGCGCATCGTTCCCAACTAAAACGCCTGTCGCTTGACCCGCTTCGCGTAGGGGATCGGATCCGGTGGGAACATCGGATCGAGGCCTTGTCCCAGGATGGAGTACTTTACGACCTCGCGCAATTTTGCATTCTCGAACAAGATCCAGGTCTCCTCCGTCACCATGTCGCTCGATCCCTGCATCCGCACCAGAGTTTCGTTTCCCCGCTGGTATCCGCGACACAGGGCGGCATCAGCCCCGCCTTCCTCGGGATACCATTTCGGATCCAGCTTCGTCACGACGTAGGGTGACGTTTCGATCTTGGTGATCCCGTCGTCGAAGTTCACAACCCATGTTCGGGCGGGGTGCGCGATCCTTGCGGAACGAAAACCGGTCGAGGTCGTGGCAAGCGGCTCGAATCCCGCCGGAACGGGTGGAATGGCCTCCAGCCGCGCCTCGTTTGTCGCCCGCGAAGGCGAACCCGTGCCGGCACAACCAGTGAGCAGCAAGGCAGCTGTGGCGGCTCCAAGGGCGATGTTTCCCGGTCGCGTTTTCACGACGGCATCTTCCAAACCCGAAGAACCGGTGACAAGCCTTCTCCTCGACATCCACGGCCGCCGGAATCATCAAGGTTCTCTGACAACTCTCTGACACATTCATCTTGCTCCCCACTCCCGGCGCTTCAGCCTAGCGGGTGATGAAGCATCGGTTGACTTTCTTTCGCCTCCCCCGGATTCCGCTCCTTCTCGGCGTCCTCATCCCCGGCATCGCCGCGCAGGCCGGAACCGTCCTCAACACGGACGACGCGGGCGCCGGTTCGCTGCGCAACGAGATCGCTGCTGCCACCGCAGGCGATACGATCGATTTCGACGCCGGGCTCAACAACCAGACCATCACCCTCACCAGCGGACAGCTCGTCATCGACAAGAACCTCACCATCGATGCGTCCGCCCTCGCAGACACGATCACCATCTCGGGAGACAACAGTACCCGCATCTTCCACGTCACCACCGGCAATACGGTCCGCCTTGAGAATCTGCGCCTGATTCAGGGGCACGCTCCGGATGGCGCCCTCGCTCCCCTCGGCTTTGCCGGATCCCCCGGCGGGAATGGCGGCGCCATCTTCAATCAAGGCAACCTGACTCTCGCCGTTTGTGCCATCGAATTCTGCCGCACCGGAAACGGCGGCACTGGCGGCGGGGGCCTTGCTGGCTTCATCGAAGACGGGGCGCCCGGAGGCCACGGTGGTCACGGCGGCGCCATTTACAGCACCGGCGAACTCATCGTCACGGATTGCACGCTACGGGCGAATCGGACCGGCAAGGGCGGAAACGGGGGCAATGGAGTCAATGGTGAGGGAGGAGGAGCAGGTGGATCCGGGGGGCATGGAGGCGTGATCTACAGCACCGGTCCGGTCACCATCTCGGGTTCCACCATCACCAGCAGCACCACGGGGGACGGCGGCAACGGCGCGGAGATTTTGTCGAGCCAACTTCGCCGGGCCAGGGCGGCAACGGCGGAGACGGCGGCGCAATCTACAATACCGGTCCGACTTTCATATCCGCCACCACCATTTCCACCAACGGGACCGGAGCCGGAGGCGATACTGGCAACCTCGCGGATCCGATGGAGTACACCCTCGGTGGCAACGGCGGCCGCGGCGGGGCCATCTACTGCAATGCCGACCTCGACCTCGTGCAGTGCGTCATTGCCAACCACATGCTGGGAACTGGGGGCGCGGGATGCGCTACGATCCTGCTCAGCCTCCGCTGTGCCGACCCCGGAAAAATCGGCGGGATCTTCATCAACAACGACGGCCCTGCCACGCCGATGTCCACCATCGACAACTCGAGCCTCACCGGCAACGAGGACACCGCGATTCTCAACATCGGGACCCTCACCGTGACCAACACAATCATTTCGAATAACGGGGGCACCGGTCTCGAAAATCTCGGATCGGCGGCGGTGGAGACCACCACCATCAGCGACAACTCTCGTGGCGGCGTCCGGAACGGCACCAACAACGACCCGGCCGTCATGACCATCGATCACTCCACGATTGCACGGAATGACACCGGATCAGGAGGAGTTGGCGGGGGGCTGAACAACAGGGCCGAATCCACCTTGACCCTCACGAATTCGACCGTCGCCAGTAACGTCGTGCGGGCCGAGGTGATCTTCACCAACCCCCTGATCGGGCTGCCGCGACTCGTCCCGAGGGGGGGCGGCGGTGGCGGGATTTTCAACAGCGGTTTCCTTACCCTCGTCAACTCCACTGTCACCGGAAACGAATGCTTCGGGGCCAGCCGGACGGACCCCTTCAACGGGGGCGTCGTCAACGCTCCGGGCGTGGGCGGAGGAATCTTCAGCCTTGGACAACAACCCGTTCCCGCCACCCTCACCATCGAAAACTCGCTGATCGCGAACAACGCGGACAGCGGCGACGACGAGGATATTTTCGGCATGCTTAGCAGCGAAGTCGGTGTCAATCTGCTCAGCACCACGAACGGCTTGTCGGATGCCGGCGCCTTCGCCGGAATCGTCGCCGATGCCCAACTCGCGCCCCTTGGCGACTACGGCGGAGAAACCGAAACAGCGCCGCCCCTCGCCGCCAGTCCCGCCATCGATGCGGGCGTCAACAACGGCCTTACCACCGATCAGCGCGGCCTTCCCCGCATCGTCGATGGCGATGGCGACACGACTGCCACGATCGATCTCGGAGCGGTGGAGGCGCAAATCTCTCTCGAGGTCACCAACTCCGGCAGCACCGGTGCCGGCTCCCTCCGCGACGCCATCGCTCTCGTGACCTTCCCCGGTAGCCGCATCACGTTCGATCCGTCCGTCTTCGAGGGAGAGCCGGAAGACGTCATCTCGCTGGCGGAAGAATTGTGTGTTCCCGCCGGTCTGAGTTTCTCCATCGACGCATCCAACATCGCAGGAGGAGTGACCCTGAGCGGCGATGCCACCGTCCGCGTTCTTAAGAACAGTGGAGCGCTCGTGATGACCAACATCATCATTGAGGCCGGCCTGGCGCCTGTTGTGGGCGGCATCCTCCCCGACCCCGACCTGTCCTGCGGCGGCGGCATCTGGAACCTCGGTGAGCTGGCTCTCAATGACTGCATTGTCAGGAATTGCGTGGCGGGACGCGGCCAGGCGTTTTTTGCGGGCGGATCGGGCCCGGAGGGCGCCTCCGGGGGCGGCATCTGCAACGATGGCGCCCTGAGCCTGAACCGCTGCCAGGTGATAAACAACCGCGCCGGAGCGGGCGGTGATGGGAATCCCGGACCGGCGGGATCCATTTCGAACAATCCCGGCGACGGCGGCAACGGCGGACGGGGCGGATCGGGCGGAGGGCTCTCTAACAGTGGATCGCTCATGATTAATCTCTCGACGGTCGCCCGCAACGACGCCGGCGCGGGAGGAACCGGCGGCAACGGGGCGGAGGGCAACTTCTTTGGTCCTCCTGCTAACGGCGGCAGTGGCGGAGACGGGGGATCCGGCGGTGGAATCTGGAATACGGGGACGGTCGTGATCGATCGATCGACCATCTCGAGCAACGCCGCGAGCGACCGGGGACTTGGGGGAACCGGCGCACCCGCCAACGTGTTTGGCCCCGGGGGAACACACGGGATCCCCGGAATCTCCGGCCGCGGGGGTGGCCTCTCGAACGCCAGCACACTCACCATCACGAACTCTACCGTCGCCGAGAATACGGGGGGAACGAGTGGCGACGTCGGCGGGCTTGATAATCTCAGCGGCGCCACCGCTGCCCTCGTCCATGTCACCCTCGCTGGAAACTCGTCCGTGTCGGCGAGCGGCGGAATCGCGAACGAAGGCGACCTCCAGCTCACCAACTCCATCGTCGCCAACAACACCGGCGCGGTCGGCCCCGACATCCTCGGCGAGATCACCAGCGAGTCCGGCGTGAACCTCCTGTCGGACCTCGCTGGTCTGAGCGGTGTCTTCAACGGACTCGTCACCGATCCCCAGCTCCTGCCCTTGGACGACCACGGCGGACTGACCGAAACCATGCCACCGTTGGGCGGGTCGCCTGCCATCGATGGCGCCATCGACACCGGCGCCCTGCCCTCGGTCGACCAGCCCGGCAATGCCCGCCTCTCCGGTCCGGCTCCCGACATCGGCGCAGTCGAGATCTTGCAGGTCCTCGACGGCCCTCTCGGCCCCGGCGATCCCGGGCAGCTCCTCCTCGACGTGACGGTGCAAACCGTTCCCGGCCGGTGGTATCAGCTCCAGGAACTCGACGATCCCGAAAACGGGACCTATCTCCCCCTTCCCGCCACCAACACCGAGGCCACCGGCTCCGAAACCACCATCCGCGTCAGCCTCCCGGCCGGCCAGGGCCTCTTCCGCGCCGCCGAGTTCGAAGTGGAACCGTAGTGTTCAGGATTCCGTGTTCAGGATTCAGACAACCCTGGCGCACCTATCTTGATCACCACCGCCCTCGCAACGACCTCCAACCTCGCCTGTCTGTACCCTGAATACTGACAATCACCTCACCTCCGCGAGCTTCGGCTTCTGGGCCAGGAAGGAGGTCAGAAAAATTCCTCCGATGAACCCACCGAGGTGCGCCCCGTAGGCGACGTTGGTTTGAGATTGGTTCATGATCGACGTCCAGTCGATCGCTATCCCGATCACCGCCAGCGCCGCCAGATGAGCTGGCGGGATGGGGCGCGCCAGCGGAAAGATATGGGGATCAGGCAGCTTCCAGCGCACCGCCAATCCCAGGTAGGCACCCTCGAATCCCATCACGGCTCCGGAGGCTCCGAGCATCGGAGTGGCATCCTGCGCGTTGAAGAGGACGTGGCACAATGATCCGGTCAGAGCCGTGAAGAAGAAGATCACCAACATCCAGCTGCTGCCGAGAAGCTCTGCCGCCAGAGCCGCAAAGAGCCAGAAGAACAGCATGTTGTAGACGATGTGCGCCGGGTCGCCGTGTAGGAAGGCACAGCTCAACATGGTCCCGAAGGTGGTGAGGTCCCTCCCCGAGAAACTGCCTTCCCGCACGTTCTGCCAGCTTCTCGTGATCTCGGCCGGCACCGCCATGAACGGATAGTAGCCTTCCCAGCCGACAATCATCTGCCAGGCGTAGATCACGCACATCACCGCGATGAGCAGCATCAAGACCCACTGCTGCCGAACCACCCCATGTTGATACCAACTCATCGTCCGGGCGAATCTATACCCGATGAAGGAGAGCTTGGCGAGGCGGGCATCATTCCTCTGCTAAGATCCCCCCCATCGGCCACGTAATCGTCCTGTTACGCCCTCGTGGAGTATTCCGCTCGCGCGGAGAAAGCCGCCACTCGGAAAGACCGGCAGGCCTGCCTGTTCCTGGGCAGGTTGAAGTGAGCCACATGAAGATGAAAATCCGCCCCAAAGTCTCCTCCGTTCTCTGCTCCTGCATTCTTGCCACCAGCGCGGGTCTCTTCGCCGTGAACTCCCACGCCGCCCCCGGTCTCACCAGCCTCACCAATCCCGGCGTCCGTTACACGATCCCACCGAAAAACAATCATGTCGTGCTGAGGCGCAGCGGCGTGACCGCCATCATTGTCGATAACTCGGCGGTGGACGCCCCCGAGCTACCGGGTCACCGGGCCGGCTACAACGGCGTCGCCCGTCTCAGTCACGAGGAGCAGCCCCGGAACCTTTTCGTTCCCGCCTACGCCGGGCTCAACCTGGAGCACATCCACGACGGAACCAAAGCCGGCCTGCGGGAGCCCTTCGAACCGCGCCGCTTCCCGATGCAGTTGCGCCTCATCGACGAACACACCGTCGAGGTCTACCAGCCTCCCACCGGAAACTGGAAACTGGAGAGCTGCGGACGCTACCGCCTCCTCGCCGACGGCGTGATCGAGTACACCTTCGAGTGCATTCCGCGCAAATTCGGATACCGTAACGGGTTCCTCGGACTCTTCTGGGCGAGCTACATCGAGAAGGCCACCGAATCGCATCGCATGGCCCTGAACCCGGAATGATTCTATCGGGACAGAATTGTGTGCGCTCGCTTCTCGCTCTCGGGCTGCTCTCGAGCGGCGCTGCGACGAGACTCGACCTGGAGGTCGTGGACGAAGCCGGCCAGCCCCTCCCCTGCCGGGTCTTGGTCCGGTCGGCGGACAACAAGTGCGTCGTTCCGGTCGAAGGCGACCCCGTCACCCTGAAGCTAGGCCGCGACCAGTGGTTCATGTCACCGGGAAAGAGTCGGCTCAAGTTTCCGCCCGGAGAATACGAAGTGCGGGTCGAGCACGGGCCCGAGTTCCTGCGTCTCAAGCAGCGCAACACCTTCGCCAAGGGAAGGTTCGCCTCCACCGTCAAGCTGACGCGCTGGGTGAACATGAAGGAGCGCGGCTACCTCTGCGGCGAAAACCACCTGCACGTCGACAGCAAGTCACTCGCTCCAATGCTCGCAGCCGAAGGGCTGGACTTTGGAACCTCCCTGACCTGGTGGAATGGCCCCGACGCCCTCCGCCCGGTTCCGCCGGGGGACGGCCCGTTCCGCACCCTCGCGTTCGGAGGACGCAACATTCCCACCAGCATTCACGATGCGGAACTGGAGTCCGGCTGGGGCGCGGCCTACCTCCAGAATCTCCCCAGGCCGCTGCACTTCGCTGCGGATCCGGATCGTCCGAACCTCGATAGCGTGGAGCACGCCAGGCAGGTCGGCGGCCTCGTGCACTACCAGGGAGGCTGGTCGCGGGAAGTGGGAATGGACGCGCTGTTGGGATTGGTCGATACCGTCAATGTCTGCAACAACAACTTTCACCTCCACAAGTTCCAGCCCCGCAGCCGCTACTCGAACCTCCTGCAGGTCGCGGGCTTTCCCGCCTACCCCGACACCGAGGAGGGCATGCTACGAATGAATACCGAAACCTATTACCGACTGCTGAACTGGGGCTTGCGCCTGGCCGCCGGAGCCGGGTCCGCCACGGGCGCCAAGCAGACCCCCGTCGGCTACAATCGCGCCTATGTGCGCGTGAATCCCGATGCCAGTCTCACGGAGTTCAACCGGGCCTGGGCGCAGGGCAGGAACTTCGTCACCAATGGTCCCATGATTTCCCTCTCGGCAAGCGGGGGCAGGAAACCCGGGGACGAAATCGCCTTCCCGGGGGAAGACCGCGATATCGCCATCAGCCTCGAGGTCATCTCGGCGCAGCCGCTGGAAATCGTCGAGGTGGTCGTCAACGGCAAGGTCGTCACAACCCTGCCCGGCAAAGACGGTCTCCACCTGGTGCATGAAGGAAAGATCACGGTCCCGGGTGGCGCCTGGATCGCGGCCCGCTGCGTGGCCCGCGATGATCACCTCACCGATGAAGAACTCGCGGCCTACCGAAAGGCGGGCGATCTCCCTGAAGTGCCGTCGCGCATTCGCTTCGCGCATACCAGCCCGATCTACGTGACGGTCGCCGGCCGGGGAGCGCGCGTCCGCAGCTCGCTTGAAGAAGGGCTCCGCATGATGGAGGCCCTGCAGCGTTACGGTCAGGAGAAGGCTGCACCGGCGCACCGGGCCCGCTTTCTCGAGGCGCTGGAGAAGGCGCGCGAGGTCCTGCGGGCGAGGCTCCGGGAAGCAGGAGAGCGACCGTAGCCGGCACTGATCACTGCTTCGCCCACCAGCCGAACAACTCTTTCTTCCGCTTTTGAAGGGCCTCCTTGCGGTCTTCGCCCCGGAGGTGCTGATCAAAGAAAGCGAGACTGTACTCGGCGATCAGCTTCGGATTGCCACTCCGGAGTACTTCCATGGTGGTGCGCCCCGCCGAATTCAGATCCGTCCAGTCGAAGTGGTTCGCTCCTCTCAGGACGAGGTAGTACTTGGGGACGGTCAGCTTGTCGTAGATCCCTTTCAGGAACGGCGTGATTCCCACGTCCAAAGTGCCCCCCTGGAACATGACCGGAATTTTCACCGCCCCGAGCTCTCCGTGATAAAAATAGGGAAGGATGTAGGGAGAAAGAAGCAGCGCCGCCGCGATCCGCTCGTCTTTCCAGGACTTCCGCGCCCCGGCCAGCCCGAGAATCGTGTAGCCACCCAGGGAATGGCCGGCCGCGCCCACGGCGTCCCGCTTGACCCGCTTGTGAAGGAGGGACCCAGGCTTTCCATCGAGCCGTAGGAGCTGGTCGAGTAGCGCCGTCATGTCCTCCTTACGATCGAAAAACTTTTCATCGCCCCACGATTTGGCATCGACGAAGTTCGGCATGTGGACGCGCCTCTTGCGCTGGTTGGGCGTGGCGTCGTCATGGTGCAGGGACGCCACGATGTATCCGGCCCGGGCCAGGGCCTCCATCAGGAAGACGCTCTGGTCCGCCCCTCCCCAGAATCCATGCGAAAACAAGACGAGCGGATGGCGCCCCTCGCTCACCGCTGCGTCGGGCGCCACCGATCCGCGTTGCGTGACGTATATAAATGCCCGGGCACGCTCTTCGGTCGGATACCACAGGTAGATCACCCGTTCGCGCTTTTCCCCCTCCTTCGACTGGTAGGCGAGCGCGAGCTTGGTGGTGAATCCGGCCTGGCGGGGGTTCTCCTGGCCAGGCTTCGCCGGCGCCGCGATCGTCGAGAGATGGGCGACGATCAGGACAAGGGCCGTCGGGACTATCGAGGACACGGGCTTCAGCAGTGATTTGTCGATGAGATCACTCTAATTCTTTCCGGGAACATTGCGAGGAGCAAAATGTCACGATTCGTGTCCTCGCTCAGCCTCATTCAGATCGCCCGGGCCGGGGGTGGCGCTTGAAAAGCGCCCACCACGATCCGGAATTCGCCACCGCCCTCAGCGACCTGCAGAGACCGGACGCAGAGCCAAGAGCCACTATCGCGACCACTCCGCGGTGTTACCCGAGCCCCGGGGCGCGGGCTGAATGAAGTGTCACCGCGACTGGTAATTTGGCTTGGCGCTCGAAGTGCGCCGCCGTCTCTACCGCACGAAATCCTGCATCTTCCTCGGCACGAACTCCCGCACGATTCCCATCAGGTGGAAGCGCGCCTGTTGCATGTTCTTGCAGGGGCAGATGAGGTGGAGTTTGATGCGAGTGATCATTGGTCCGCGATTCGTTGTTCTGCCAATTCAACCGGGGCCGGCCGGGTCGATTTTCGATTTGCGGCAAAGTTCGGAATCGGCGGGGGAATCGCGCATGACGAACGGCCGGCAGCTTTATGCGGGGCCGAGGCGCATCCCCCGCAGGATCGCCCCAACTTCCCTGGTCCAGGCCTCGCCGGCACATTTTTCGCCACTTTTTTGAGAATCGGGAGGAACCGTTCCGATTGGGAGAGAGAAGACAGAAACGTCACCGACACCAAGCAAACACAAACCAGCCAAGTCCATGAACAGCACCATCAAATCCGTCCTGAACCACACCGCGCTCGCCGCCTTCGCAGCCGTCACGCTTTTCGGTTCAGCTCCCACCGCGCCCGCCGCCATCTTTGCCAAGTACGACGGCATCGACGGTGAGGCCAAAGATTCGAATCACGACAAGTGGATCGACGTCCTCTCCATCGACTGGGGAATGCACCGCCCCACGGAGGCAGGCGCCACCGGTGCCACTCGACGTCGCGGCGATGTGATCGTGGAAGACCTCATGCTCACCGTCGAATACGAGAAGTCATCTCCCAAGCTCCAGGAAAAGTGCCTGATGGGCGAGATCATTCCCAAGCTCGAGATCGAGCAGACCTCCACCTACGGCGGCGCCCGCGTCACCTATCTCAAGTACGAGCTCAAGAACGTCATGATCACGAGCGTCTCGCTCAATGCCAGCGGCAACGACGAGGCCGGTCCCCCGACCGTGGTGGTGGGCTGCAACTTCGAAGAGGTCAAGGTGACCTACACCGAGTTCGACGACACCGGCTCCAACAAGGGCAATGTCGAATACAACTGGAAGGTGGAAAAGGGCGAGAAGTAAAGCCCGACCCCAATCCGGGCTGCCACACGGGCAGCCTGGGCCATCGAACCGCGGAACCCCCGACCGGAACCCACCCGATGAACGCCACCAAACGACACCACCCGGCAAGCGCCCTCTTCCCCCTGGCCGCCGCGGCCCTCCTGACCCTCGCGAGCCACGCCAACGCCGCCCCGCGCTTCGTCCTGAGGGTCGCCGATCACGACGGCTCCACCCTCATCGAAGGCGCTGCAATGGAACCCCACGCCGGCTGGATCGAGGTCCTCGGCTTCGGAACCAGCATGGAGCTGGTCGACAACCAAGACGGCTCGGTCCGCCGCCGCGCAGGAGCCGTGCAGAGCGACTTCACCTTCCACAAGCGGGTCGGCAAATCCACGCCCCTCTTCCAGGAAGCCTGCTTCAGCGGACGGCTCATCCCGGCCGTGCAGATCAAGTATCTCGGCAGCGACGGAACACCCCCAACCGGAGCGGAGCCGATCATGGTGGAATTGCGCCACGTCCAGGTCACCGGTTACCGCATGTATGGATCGCTCGAAGGGACGGCGGCCTCCCTCCTTCCCAGGGAAGAGATCGCTCTCAACTTCAGCGAAGCCCAGTACACCTACCGCCAGCGCACGGACGGGGGTGAGGTCCTCGGCGAGACCAACGCCATTCTCACCGCCTTCCTCGGCACCGAGGACCCCGCCTTCGACGACGACGGCGACGGCATCCCCAACGATCTCGACGATGACGACGACAACGACGGGATCGCGGACCATCTCGAAGTAGACGGCGGATCCAACCCCTTCCTCGACGACGCCGACACCGACCTCGACGGAGACCGGCAGACTAACAACGACGAGGTGATTGCCGGAACCCGCATGAATGACGCCAGCGACTACTTCGGCATCGAGAGCATTACTCGCCGCCACACCCCCGAGGGTCTGCAGGTGACGGTCGCGCTCCCCGTGAAGGGTGGACGCCACTACCGGCTCCTCGCCTCCATGGACCCCCGCGTGCCGAAGGAAGCCTGGTTGGTGCTGGACGAGTTCGACCTGCCGCACGGAAGCCCCGAGACCGCGGCCGACATCGAACTCAATCCCGCCATCCTCAACAACGCCCCGCAGCTCTTCTTCCGCGCCGAGGTCAGCCTGATCGGTGACCCCATCGACCCGATTGATCCCATCGATCCGATTGATCCCATCGATCCGATTGACCCCATCGACCCCATCGATCCGATTGATCCCATCGATCCGAATGACCCCATCGACCCGATTGGTCCAATCCTGCCTCCCGGCGGCCCCCTCTAGGAACGAGTTTCACAATTTTCATACCCACCCATCGTCCACGGAGCCTCGCGAAAGCGGGGCTCCGTTCTTTCGGGCTCGGGGCGCTCCTACTTGCTCCTTGCCGCTCCCGGTCCTCTGCGCCACGCTGTCATGCCATGAGGAATCCGTCCGACGCCGCCCTTGCGATCTCGGCGAGTTTTCTCGTGGCCTTCCCCCTTTCCCTGCGGGCGAACCCGGACGTCACCCCTCTCGAAAATCAAGCCCGCCAGACCCTGCACCGTGAGGGCCAGGTTCCGGCCCGGCGGGATTTTGTGAAAACCGCCTTTCGTTCCACCGCCCTCGCCGTCCTCCGGCAGCCCATCACCACCTTTCGGCTCGGCAAGGCGATCTACTGGCGGCGCGGCCTGGCCTTCGCGGAGGACAATCTTCCCATTTTCCTCGCCTTTCCGCAGGCCCCTCCTCCCCCGCCCGGGAGCCCGGAGTTCGAGAACCACCTCGACCGCTTCGGCCTGCCCAAAGCCGTCGCCGGCGATCTCGACTATTTTGTTGGCGGCCCGGCCTTCTTCCGGGAGTTCGAGCGCCAGGTCGCGGACGCACGCCGGTCCATCGACGTGCAGGTCTTCATCTTCGACAACGACGACGTCTCGGTGCATTGCGCCGATCTCCTCCGCGCCCGCGCAGCCGAAATCCCCGTGCGGGTCCTCTTCGACGACCTCGGAAGCACCTTCGCCCACGGCCGGCGGCCACCCGGCGGACTTCCCGACGGATTCGAACCGCCCGAGGACATCGGCAATTACCTCGTCACCGGCTCCGAGGTCCAACTCCGGCAAACCGTCAACCCCTGGCTGGTCACCGACCACACCAAGCTTCTCCTCTTCGACCGCCAGACCGCCTTCATCGGCGGAATGAACTTCGGGCGCGAATCCCGCCACCTTTGGCATGACCTCATGGTCGGCGTCCGCGGACCCATCCTGGAACTCCTCGCTCGCGACTACAACCTGGCTTGGGAGAAAACCGGGCCACGCGGAGACCTGGCCCTCTTCGACCAACCCGCGCCGCTCCGGATTGCAAATGGTCCCGGCGCCCCCCTGCGCATCCTGCGGACCGACGCGGTGGACGGACGGAGCGAGATTCTCATCGCCATGCTGCAGGCCATCAAGGGCGCCACCTCCCGCATCTGGATCGAAACCCCCTACTTCGCAAGCGACGCCATCGCCCACGACCTCGAAGCCGCCGCGGCCCGCGGACTCGATGTGCGCCTCATCATTCCCAGCGAGGCCAATCACGGCATCATGGACGCCGGAAATCTCGCCACGGCCCGCAGCCTCCTCCGCGCCGGGGTGAAGGTCTGGCGCTACCCGCGCATGACCCACCTGAAGGCCATGATCTGCGACTCGTGGGCCACGGTGGGCTCCGCAAACCTCGATACCATCAGCCTCCGCATCAACCGGGAACTCAACCTCTCCTTTTCCGACCCGCACCTCATCCGCCGCCTCGAAGAAGCGGTCTTCACCCCCGACTTCAAGGCCTCCAAGCCCCTCGAGATGGAAGATACCGAGCTGCTGCTCGCCCCTCTCATCGAGTCCATTGCAGACCAGCTCTAGCAGGAATGGTGACCGAAGCCCTTCCCTCCGGCCCACAAGTCTTCGAAACACGAGCGTGTCGCCTTTTTCCGGTCGCATCTCGCCTGCCCCGGCGACAGCAGCCTTTTCCAGGTTTCTGCCTCCCCGTTTTCTTGTTGTGCGCGTCAGCCCGCCCTGATTTGCTTGAATGCCGTGAAAGCTCCCCCCCTGATCCCTGCTTTCCTCGCCGCCACGATGGCGATTTCGACCGGGGTGCTCTCGGCGGGCGCGCCCAGCGGGTCGCTTGTGAGCATCGAAGCAACCCAGCCGGTCACCGCCGAACCCGCTCCCAACATCCTGGTGGTGCCCGGTGAGTTCACCATCCGGCGCGAGGGTGGCGCCCTGGATCAATCCCTCCCAGTGTGGATCGCTTTCGGCGGGACCGCCACGCCGGGTGCGGATTACGCCCGCCTGCCGGATCGCGTCGAGTTCGGACCGGGGGAAGTGAGCATCTCCCTGCAGGTCCTGGGAGTCGACGACGACGAACTGGAAGAAGACGAAACGGTCATCGCCAGTGTGTATGATCCGACCCTCGGCCCGGTGCCGCTCTTCGAAGTCGACCCGGCTCGCGCGCGCGCCACCGTCACCATCAACGATACCGACAGGTTGTTTCCGTCCTCCGAAGTGAGGATCGAGGCGACCCGCCGGGTTGCGGAGGAAACCGCCGCGCCCCTGCGGCGCATCAACCTCGTCGGGGAGTTTACGGTCTCGCGGAGTCTCCCCACCATCTTCGCCCTGCCGGTCTGGATTCACATCTCCGGGACCGCGACCCCGGGAGATGACTACGAACCGATTCCCATTCTGGTCCAGATCCCGGCCGGCGAGAGGTCGGTCAGCTTCCCGGTCACGGCTCTGTTCGACGAAAAACCGGAGGGAATCGAGACCGTCATCGCGACCGTATCGAACTGCCCGCCGGACGGACTTCGCGGGCCCTGCTACAATTTCCGGGTCGATGAGGCCCATGCGAGTGCCACCGTCTTCATCCGGGAAGACGGCCTCAGCATTGCCTCCCTCCACATCAACCGGCCCTCCAGTGGCGACCACTTCGCGGTCCGCGAACCGATCCTCATCCAGGCCACCGCCATCCACCTCCAAAGCTACATCAGCAGCGTGGAATTCTGGGCCGGCGATACGAAGATTGGGTTTTCGGAGGTCGTCTTCGTCCGGGCCCCGGATCCGGGGACTCCCCTTCTCCATCAGTTCGAATGGCAGGACGCCCCGGCCGGCACCCACCTCCTCACCGTGCGCACGAAGCTGGTGGACCCCAACGGCGCCGCCGGCCACCCGCCGCTCGTCTCCAGCCCGGTCCACATCACGGTGGGAGATGGCGGAGAAAACCAGGATCCCGAGGCGGAGATCGCTTCCCCGGCCGCCGGGGACCAGTTCCCGGCCGGCGAGCCGATCAATATCGTCGTGCGGGCCCGCGACCCGGATGGCTACATTCCACAGGTCGAGCTCTTCGCCGACGGCCTCAAGATCGGCGAGATGAACATCAGTTTCTTCGTCGAATCTCCCCTGGGCCAGCCCCAGACCTTCACCTTCACCTGGAAACATCCCCTGCCGGGTCCGCATGTCCTGACCGCGCGCGTGACGGACAACGAGGGAGCGAGTTCCGAATCCGCACCAGTCGAGATCAGGGTGACCCCGCCGGAACCAGGGCCCATCGTCAATGTCGTGGCCCGCGATGCCCTCGCGGTGGAGCCCGGCCCGAACGGAACCGTCAACACCGCCACCTTCCGGATTCGTCGCCACGGGTCGACCAGCGGCGAGTTCGAGGTGCGCTACCACCTCGCTGGCCGCGCCCGGAATGGGGTCGACTACGAGAGGCTCAGCGGGACCGCCCTCATCCCGGATGGCAGCGCCTGGGTGGACGTCACCGTCGTTCCGCTTTCCGATCAAGAGCGGGAAAGACCGGAATCGGTGAAACTCGCCCTCGCCGAGGATCCCACCTTCCGGGTGGGGTTCCCCCACCACGCCTTCGCCGTAATTTACGATCGTCCCTGGCCCCACCCTCCGGGCCTCCCCCGCTGCGTCCGCCTGGCCGACGGCTTGATCCACCTTTGCTTCCCCGCCCCGACCGGGATCTGCTTCCGATTCGAGGGCAGCCCCGACCTCCGGCACTGGACCACCCTCATTTGCCTCATTCCGGTCGATGGGAGCATTCACTTCGTGGACGAGACCACCCCCGGCTTCCCGCACCGCTACTTTCGCATCGCCCCGGAGCCCAACGGACTGCCCGGGGAGTAGTTTCGGCCCCACCCGGGGCCCCACAAGCCCCTCACCCACCCTCGCCCCGCCGCCTCCCGGGCTCCGGCCGGGCGGCTCCACGGGCCTTCCCGTCCTCCCAGTGCAAGGGCTGCGGAGGTGGCACCGTAGCTGCTATCCCAGGCCTGACTTTTCATTCCCCGGCCGTCCTTTTTCCTTTCGCTGCA
>CAUZKZ010000081.1:0-15178 GCA_963580345.1 Verrucomicrobiia bacterium
AATCCATAGGCTTGGCTGAGGGGGCGTTTGTGATTGATGATCTTTCCCTGGATCATGCGGAAGAGGAAAAATGAAATTGCGCCGCCACAAAGAGGTGAGGTCAACCACGAGGCGGCAATCTCGAGCACCTTCCCCCAGTTGACTACGGCCGGTCCGCCGAGTAACACCGCGATTCCGACTACTGCCCCGACAATGGCGTGAGTGGTGGAAACCGGCCAGCCGAACCACGTGGCGATTTGGAGCCACACCGCAGCGGCCAGAAGAGCCGCCAGAAACCCCAGGACCACGGACATTGGCATGAAAGCACTGGGATCGAAGATTCCTTTTCGGACCGTGTTGGTGACATGGCTTCCCACCAGAACGGCCCCCGCGAGTTCCATGATCCCCGCGATGATTACGGCCTTTGTGACGGTCAGGGCACCGGCTCCGACCGAAGTTCCCATGGCATTGGCGACATCGTTGGCGCCGATGTTCCACGCCATGTAGAAGCCGAAGATGACCGCCAGAATCAGCAGAACCTGACCATAGGGCAGAGAGGTCTCGAATATGGCCAGGAGCATGATCTAGTTTCTCTGATTCTCGATCACGATTCGAAGTCCATTCGCGGTGCGATCAGCGAAGCTGCTCATTTTTCCCAGTAAGCCGATAATCTTGACCCACAACATCAGCTCCACGGGGGAGAGCGTGTCCTCGGTGGAGTAGATTCCTCGCGTCGCTGCCAAGCCGGCGTCCCGGGTAAGATCGTCTCGCTCGCGAAGCTCGTTGATCAGCTTCAGCACGGTGCGGGCATCCAATTCGGCGAAGGAAGACTCGATCAGAAGGTCTAATTTGGATACGACCCCGGCCGCGATGGCGCAGTTTTGGAAGACGATCTCCACGAAGTCCTTGACCTCGGGGAAGACTTCGTCAGGCAGCTTGAGATCACGGAAAGTGAGGCTGACCGCGATCTCCTCGGCCCGATCTGCGATGGAATCCTGTTGTTCGACGATGTCAAAGAGCTCGCGCCGGTTGACGGGAATCAGGATCTTTCCCGAGAGTTGTTCGTGAATCTTATTTCGGATCCCATCCGCTTCAGTCTCCAGTTCCGCTACCTCGACAGCCAACTTTTCGATCTGGGTGGCGTCTCCGCCCTGGAAGAGCACCCCTAAAAGCTCGAACAAGCGCCTCACGCACTCTTCCACCTTTTGTCCATGTTTAACCACCTGGACGAAAGGCGACCTGCCAAATAGCTTCGAGAAGGTTTTCATGACGATTCAACGCTCTATTTCCGAGCGGACCGGACGCCCCTGCGAGGATCGAAGCCGGGCAAGGGATGCCGCACCATTCTTTCCTCCGGGCCAAGTGTTGATGCCAGGGCATGGGTCCATGATGCCTACCGGTTCCAGTAGATCACGACATTCTTGGTGGCCCGTCCGCAGGCCACGATGTCGAGTTTCCCGTCCTTGTTGAGGTCGGCCACCTTGAGATCCTCGCAGGCCATCTTGTTGTCGTCGAGAACGTGAGTGGACCACTTCCCGCCGTCGCCGCGGGCATAGAGCTTGATCCCGACCTTGCCATCCTTGTTCTTGTTGCGCCACCCCGCGATGACCTGGGGAGTTCCGGCGCCGAGGACATCGGCCACGGCCAGGGCGTGTCCCTGCGCGAGGGTGTCGTCGAGGACGGTCCGGATCCACTTGGCTTCCCCCTTGGTGCCCCCTCTGTACACCGCCACGGTACTGCCATGCATGGGCTCGATGCAGGCCATCAATCCATGGGGTCCATAGCGGGTCTCTCCGGCGCCGCCCTTCATATCGGGCAGGTCCATCATTGCAGAGGTCCACTTTCCACCTTGGAGGCTGATGGAGCGCACCCCCTCGGCGCCACCGACCACGACGGTGTCGGGTTGGCCTGCGGTCGCTTCAAACGAATCGAAGTTGTGAGTCTTGTGTAGTTCGTTGTTCAGAAGGGTGGTTTTCCACCCGCCCGCGGTGGGGTCGGAGGTCGGTTCGTAGGCTAGGACGTTGACGCCGTTCTCTCCGCTGCCACCCTGGTTGCCACGCCCGTGGAGAGGGAGGACCACGAGGGCGAACTTCTTCGCGCCGGTCCTGACCCAGCGCATGCGGTGGGTGGTGGGCTCGTGGGGAAGCCGCACGGGCTTGATCTTCCCGAGGGAGCCGAGGAAGTGGACCGAGCCCGAATTCTCCTCGCTGCTGGTTTCTCCGGGATTCCAGTTTCCGCCGACCGCGACCTCGACCTTTCCGTCTCCGTCGATGTCGCGGGCCGCAATGCAGACGTTGTCGTGGAGCTTGGTGCGATTCTCGCCCTCGTGAAAGGTGTGGAAGAGGTGCTTCTTCCAGGAGGGATTCTCGTACCACCAGAAATCTCGCTTGTCGGCCAGCAGGACGTCCTGGTCGCCGTCACCGTCGACGTCCCCGACCGCGAGGCCGTATCCGATGAGGGTGTTCGGGTCGATGGTTTGCGCTTCGAACTTGGGCTCGGCGGCCGGAGCGAGGCAGGAAAGCGAAAACAGGGTGGCGAATATGATAGGCTTGCAGGTCATGGCGGGCGTCCGGGTTGGTCTCTTCGGGCGATGGGAGAATAGGCTGCGATTCTCGGCAGCGAAAAGCCGGAAAGCGAGGTTTACGATTGCTAGCAGAATTGTTCGCGGTAATATCAGGTAGACGGAATGTTGCGTTTTTTCCATGAGCATTGGCGAAGCGCGGTGGAGATCCTGATTTTGTGGGTCTTCATCTACCAGACCTATCGGGCTATTCGGGACACCCGTGGAGCACGTATCCTGGTGGGACTGGCCGTGATCCTGGTGGCCTTGACCCTCGCCTCGCAGCTCCTGGCCCTGGAAGTGATCGGCTTTATTATCACGCGTGCGGCGGTGGTGGCGGCCCTGGCCCTGCTGATCATCTTCCAGCCCGAACTGCGCCATGCCCTGGCGCGCCTGGGGAGTTCCGGCATCTTTTCCTTCAGCACGACGCAGCGGGAGAAGTTTCTCGATACGCTGGGCGGTGCGGTCCTGCAACTTTCCAAGAAACGGTTTGGGGCCCTCTTCGCGATCGAGCGGGGCATCGGTCTGAAAGATCACATCGAGACCGGAGTGACGATCAACGCGGTGATGAGTTCCGAGCTGGCCCTTACAATCTTCCATCCCAAGACCGCGCTGCATGACGGCGGGGTGATCCTGCGTGGCGAGCGCATCGTGGCCGCCGCCTGCGTTTTCCCCGTGAGCCAAAGCGAGATTAGCGATCGTTCGATGGGATTGCGCCACCGTGCGGCGATCGGGCTGACGGAGGTGAGCGATGCGATCACGATCGTGGTGAGCGAGGAGACCGGGGCGGTCTCGATCTGCATCGACGGCAATATCGAGCGCAACATGAGCGACGACGAATTTCGCAAAAGACTGGATGACATATTCCTTAGCGATGAGCAAAAGGCTACTGAAGAGGTGGGTCGGGAAGAATTGGATAGCGAAGATAGCGTCGCTGCTTCTGGCGATCGCTCTCTGGTTTCTGATTAACGGCCACCTTCGCACCGGCGGCGGCTCGGACGGCGGAGAGCCGGGCGAGCAGAGTCAGCCGTAGGCGGGCTGTTGCGGGGGCCGTGCGGGGAGGGTGAGCGGCCGTGGCGTCGCTCTGTTGGGATCGCCGGGACGGTTGAGCTTGCACTCGGGCGCCGACTCACATTCGGTTCTTTGCAGCGAGAGCGACCACCGCGGGCGCGGCCCCTGGGGTCGTGTTCACGATCACGCCCACCCACCGCATCGTCTTGCCCAGACTCATCATCACCGGAACCGACACCGGCGTCGGAAAGACCTACTTCGCCTGCCTGCTTGTGAGGGTGCTGCGCGAAGCGGGGGCCGATGTGGTGGGTTACAAGCCGGTGTGCTGCGGAGAACGGACCGATGCGGAGCTGCTGGTGGCAGCCGCAGGAGGGGTGGAGCCCCTCGAGGCCGTGAACCCGGTCTGGTATCAGGCCGCGGTGGCCCCGGCGGTGGCAGCGGAGTTGGAGGGCAAGCCCGTGACCCTGAAGGAGCTTCGCGCTCACGCGGAAGATCTCGCGACGCGTCACGAGTGGTTCGTGATGGAAGGGGTGGGCGGTTGGGAAGTGCCCATGACGAGCGGGGAAACCTTTGCCGATTTGGCGGAGGCGCTGGGCTGGCCGGTGGTGGTGGTGGCGGCCAACCGCCTGGGTGTGCTCAATCACAGCCTTCTCACCGAGGGCGCCATCCGGCAGCGCGGCATGGCGCTGGCCGCCCTCGTGCTGAATCACCTCGCGGAGGATCGCGACGTGGCGATGGTGACCAACCGCGCGGTCCTGGCGGAGCGGCTGGCGGGGACGATGGTGGTAGAGTTGATGCCGGGGCAGGACTGGCTGGAGGACGACTTCATTGAGCGGTTGTTGAGTTCAAAATGTTGAGTTTAGCGTGGCTGGCCGCGCCGCGCCTGACTCATGAGCACGACCGCAGAAGGAGCCCGCACACTTTTCAGCTGAAATCTCCGGAAGAGATGCCAATTTCTGTCCCGTGAGCACACCGACCAGCCAAGTCCCCGATGCCACCGGCCACTTTGGAAAGTATGGGGGCATGTTCGTGCCGGAGACTCTCATGGCTCCGCTGCAGGAACTGGCCGCGGAGTACGAGCGGGCCCGGGTCGATCCCGGATTCCATGGGGAGTTCCAGGGGCTGCTGGCGGATTATTGCGGCCGGCCGACGCCGCTCTACTTTGCGCAGCGCTGGAGCGAAAGGATGGGCGGGGCCAGGGTCTACCTGAAACGGGAAGACCTCCTGCACACCGGGGCGCACAAGATCAACAATGCCATCGGGCAGGCCCTCATGGCGCGGCGGCTCGGCAAGAAACGCATCATTGCCGAAACCGGGGCCGGTCAGCACGGGGTGGCCACCGCGACGGTGTGTGCGCGCTTCGGGATGAACTGCACGGTCTACATGGGGGCGGTGGACATGGAGCGCCAGGCGCCCAACGTGACGCGGATGAAATTGCTCGGGGCGGAGGTCGTGCCCGTCACGGCGGGGCAGGCGACCTTGAAGGAGGCGGTGAGCGAGGCGATGCGAGACTGGACCGCCACAGTCGAAAACACGCACTACATCCTGGGCTCGGCCCTCGGATCGCATCCCTTCCCGATGATGGTGCGCGATTTTCACCGCGTGATCGGGGTGGAAGCCCGTGAGCAGGTCCTCGCCAAGGAAGGGCGCCTCCCGAATCTCCTGGTGGCCTGCGTGGGGGGCGGCTCAAACGCGATCGGCCTCTTTCATCCCTTCCTCGACGACGAGGAGGTCCGCATGGTGGGGGTGGAAGCGGGCGGGGAGGGGATCCAGCCCGAGCGGCACGCGGCCCGCTTCCAGGGCGGCAAGCTCGGCGTCCTGCAGGGGACCAAGACGTGGCTGCTGGCCAACGACGACGGCCAAATCGAACTGACGCACTCCGTGAGCGCCGGTCTCGACTACGCCGCGATCGGTCCCGAGCACGCCTACCTGCACGATCTCGGCCGGGTCGAGTACACCTATGCGACCGACGACGAGGCCTTGGCGGGCTTCAAGGAGCTCTCGGAAATCGAGGGAATCATCCCGGCCCTCGAGAGTGCGCACGCCATCGCTTACGTTTCGAAGGTTGCGCCCAATTTGCCGGCGGACGACGTGATCATCGCGAACCTCTCGGGGCGGGGCGACAAGGATATCGATCAGGCGGCGCGGTTCCTGCTGGGGGAGTGAGCCTACTTTTTCCACCAATCCGGATCCTGCTCCCAGGGCTCCTTGGTGTCGGCGGGCGGGTCGCCGGCTTCGACGTTATGGGACTCGTCTTCCTCCTCGAAGAGCTCGGGGTCGACCTCCGGCCGGCTGGCGCCGGTCCGCGCCATGACGAAAAGGATCGTGACGATCATGCCGAGAGCAAAGCTGAGCAGGGCGACCATCGACATGGCCAAGGCGTCGGAGGGGGAAAGGGCAAGGACTTGAAGCTCAGGCATGGCGGTGGGTCACTTACGGCGCGGGGCTAACCGATCAACCGGCGCATGGGGATGAGATGAGAGAACTCGAAGCCGTGTTTCTTGAAAAAAGCCTGAGACTGGGCGCTGAGCTTGTCGGTGAGGAGGGTGATTCGGCGAAAGTTCTTTTGCTCGGCGAAGCGCACCACGTGCTCGATCATCCGGGTGCCGTAGCCCTGGCCGCGGTGCTCGGGATGAACCACCACGTCCTCCATCAGGATCGCGAAACCGCCCACTGCGGTGGAGATCGTGAAGAGGAGATTGACCATCCCGATGATGCGGTCGTCGTTGCGGAGGACGAAGATGCGGCCGCGGCTGGGTTCCTCGAGGATGAGGCGAATGCCGCGTTCCTGGGCCTCGCCGTCGGGGCTGAAATCCTCCTGCAACTCCATGAGTTCCATCACGAGGCCCACCAGGGCCGGGAGATCGTCGATGGTGGCGGGTTCCACCCGGAGGGTGGTTTCGGGGGAGGCGAGGCTTGAAGAGCTTTCGGCCATCCCACAACGCGTAGCAGGCGAGAGGCCGGGGGTCAGGGGTTTTTTGCATTTTGGGCCCTGAAAAGTCCCTGGTGCATTGACAAATGGGGGCTTGTGGCTAGCCTCACGCCCCCCGCGGCCCCCTGCCGCGCCTCGAACCGCCTAGAAAGATGAGCAAGCGCACCTACCAACCGTCCAAACGAGTCCGTAAGCGCCAGCACGGCTTCCGGTCCCGCATGAGCACCAGGGCCGGGCGTGGAATCCTGAAGCGCCGCCGCCAAAAGGGGCGCAAGCGCCTCCTGCCCAAAGGCGCGGAAATCCACTACAAGCGCCACACCGTCCAGCACGGGAAATAGCCCGGTCCCCCAGCAGACTCCCAATTTCGGCAATTCCGCCCCGAGTCTGCGGTGGGTTCGGCGAACGCCGAAAGCCGCCAGGATTCAATCCAACTACGCACCTTGGGTGCCCTGATGCCATGCGGGTTCCGCGCCGACTGAGTATGACGCGGCGCAATGAATTTGCCCGGGTGCGCCGCGAGGGCAAGTCGGTGTCGGGGCGCTACTTCGTAATGGCGACCCATGCCGAGCCCTCGGTGGAGCACCTCAAGGTGGGTCTGATTACCTCCCGGCGGGTGGGCAAGGCCGTGGTTCGCAACAAGATCCGCCGGCGCCTGCGCTCCCTGCTCAGCAAGCACGGTGACAAGCTGCAATCCGGGCGCTATCTTGTAATGGTTGCCCGGCAGCGGGCCTGCGAGGCTACCTTCCAGGAGCTGGAACACGAGTGGCTGCGCCTGGCGGGGAGGCTCGGGGTTCTGAAGGAAGACGAATGAAATGAAGGCGGTGATCCGACTTGGAATTCGCGGCTACCAGCGCTTGCTGCGTCCGGTCTTCCACGTCTTTTCGGGGCCGGGCGGGAGCTGCCGATTCGATCCGAGTTGCTCGAACTACTTTCTGCAGGCGGTGGAGCGCCATGGTTCGGTGAAGGGGAGCTGGCTGGGGATTCGCCGGATTTTACGCTGTCATCCATGGGGGGGCTGCGGTTATGACCCCGTCCCGCCCGTCAAGGGGACCGCGGCCGAACCCGAAGAGCCCCGCTCCCGCCCGCCTGACGGCGCCCGCAGTTGAACCTCACACTCACTCGTTTTGGACCGGAAGGCTTGGATCGTATTAGCACTCTGCGGCGTGTTGCTCGCGGTCAATTGGCATTACATGTCCAAGAACCGGAAACTGCTCGAGAAGCAGCGCCAAGAGGAAATCGCCAAGCAGGAGAAGGAGAAGACGGAGGAAGGCGGCAACGGGGAAACCGGGCCCGAAAAAAGCGATCCAAACCGGAAGCCCCCGCCCGAGGACCCGGTTCCCGAACCGGCTGAGGAAGAAAAGGTCTTCGAACTCGCCACGAAGGAAGCGGTCTTTGCGTTCACGACCCACGGGGGCGGCATCAAATACGCGGAATTCGTCATGCAGTTCGCAGTCGGCGAGAGCGAGAAGAAGGTGCGGCTGAACCGCTTCGGCCGGAACCCGGTGGGCGCCCTCACCTCGGGGACCGACAAGTATCTCGATATCGTCTTCCCCTTCGAAAAGGTGACCAAGACGGATCGGAGCATCTCGTTTCTCGGGGCGACCATGGACGGACTCATCGTGCGCAAGACGTGGACGCTGATGGACGAAGGCGAACCGGGGGGGCCGTATCGCCTGATACTCTCCCTGGAGTTCGAGAATCACGGCGAGAAGAATGTGGAGCTCAAAGAGCTCGGCCTCTTTGCGGGATCCGCCGCGCCGCTCTGGAAAGGAGAGTGGGGACGGCACATCACGATGTTTTACCGGAAGAACGGAGATTACAAGAAGAGGAGGGTGATCGCGTTCAAGAAAGGGAAAAAGGGGGTCTATGAACGGGATGCCGGGACGATGGGCTACGCCGGGGTGGGGAACCAGTTCTTTGCCGCCATCGTGTCACCTCTCAAGCCCTATGACGCCTGGGTGTGGGGAGACCGTGAAGCGATTCGGCTTCCCGAAGTGGCGGGGGGCGGCGAAGCGGAGTGCGTCCGTCTCGGGATGAGCTTGCCCCCCGAGACGCTCGCCGCCGGCGGAGGAACGGCCGCCATCGAGTACGACGTCTTCATGGGCCCGAAGCAGAATCGCATGCTGCGCAAAATCGGGATGGGGCGCGGCGAGGTCATGAGCTACGGCGGGTTCCTGGGCATGATCAGCCGGCCGTTGAACTGGCTGCTCAACGCGCTGCACACCTGGGTCTTCGATCCTATTTCCAAGAAGTGGTCGTGGGGATTCGCGATTGTGGCCCTGACCATCCTCATTCGTGCCGCGATGTGGCCGCTGCAGAACAAGTCGACACGGGCCATGAAGCGCATGTCGAAGCTGCAGCCCCAGATGAAGGAGATGAAGGAGAAGTATCCCGACAATCCGCAGCGCATGAACCAGGAGATGATGAAGATGTACCGCGAGTATGGGATCAACCCGCTCGGCGGCTGTCTTCCGCTCCTGGTGCAGATTCCGATCTTCTTCGGCTTCTACACGATGCTGATGTACGCGGTGGAACTCCGGCAACAGAAGTTCCTGTGGGTAGACGACCTTTCCCTGCCGGACACCATTGCGACTCTGCCGTTTTCCCTGCCCTTCCTGGGCGAAGGGGTGAATCTCCTTCCGATCGTGATGGCGGTCACGATGGTCCTGCAGATGTCGCTCACGCCCAAGACCGGGGACAAGATGCAGCGGCGGCTCTTCATGATGATGCCGGTCATCTTTTTCTTCTTCTGTTACAACTTCGCTTCCGCCCTCGCGCTCTACTGGACGACCTCCAACATATTCGCCATCGCGCAGATGTTGATCACGCGGCGTCTTCCCGAGCCCGAGTTGAAAAAGAAGGCCAAGGGGAAGGGCTTCTTCGCAAAGCTGCAGGCGCGCGCGGAGGAAGCGCAGAAGATGCAGAAGGCGCGGCGGGCGCAGCAGATGGGAGTGCCCCAAAAGAAGCCGAAAAAACGGCGCCCGCGGACCGGCGGCTGACGCCGTGGCAAATCTCCGCACTCGGCGCGAAGGCGGGGCCCGGGGTTCGCGCGCCTCTCCCGTGCCCGGGAACCCACTCGCGAATCCGGCGAAATTCGCGCTTTCCGCGGAGACCCACGCTTCCGGAATCTGCTCCCACCACGCTATTGACCGCATCGGCGGTAGGCCTAGACTTCCCCCATGGAAGCGCTCTCCGCAGCTCACCAGATCCTGAACTCCATCCTGGGAAATCTCGGGTTTTCCGCCACGATTGAGGAGCAGGAGAGTCAGGAAGGCTCCTCCCTCCAGATCATGACCGAGGAGAGCCGGTTCCTGATCGGCAAGCACGGGGACCGGCTCGACGACCTCCAGTATCTCGTGAACCGGATCCTCCAGAAAAAGATGGAAGCCCCCCCGCGCATCCGCGTCGATTGCGATCATTTCCGAATCCGGCAGGAGGAGAAGCTGGCGGAGACCGCCCGGGAACTGGCCGAAAAAGCCAAGTCCAGCGGCAAACCGGAGAAGATGCGGCCCCTCAATGCTTACCACCGGCGCATCGTGCACAACGCCCTGATCGACGATGACGAGGTGGAGACGGTCTCGCCCCGGGGCGAGGACCGGCTGAAGCGCATCGAGATCCGGCCCAAGTCGTAGGGTCCTGAACGCACATGGAAACCCACCGGCTGGTCCTTCCCGAAGACCTGAACCAGTATGGCTTCCTCTTCGGGGGCCGCTTGCTGCGCTGGGTCGATGAGGCCAGCTGGATTGCGGCCAGCCTCGACTATCCGGAGTGTCGGTTCGTGACGATTGCGATGGACAAGGTGGAATTCCGCCACAGCGTGCGCGACGGGACGATCCTCTCCGTCCGCTCCGAGCGGGCCCGCCTTGGGAAGTCGTCGGTGACCTACGAGGTGACGGTACACCGCGGAAGGGCGGGCGAGGGAGACCCGGTCTTCTCGACCCGCGTGACTTTCGTGAACGTCGATGAGGCGGGGCGGAAGGCGGAGATCCGGGCGTGAGCGACGAAGGATCGAGCGGGCTGAATCGATCTGCAGAGGTCGAGATCGGGATTTCGATCGAAAAGATCGACGACCAAGACGCCTGGCGGCGGGCCGCAGCGCGGGTGCTGAAAATTCCGCCGGCGCGCATCGCGAGTGTGCAGCTCCTGAAAAAGTCGATCGATGCACGCGGGTCGCCGGTGAAGTTTCGTTTGCGATTGGAAGTGGGAATCGAGGTGGCACTTCCGCCCTTCGATGTTCCGGTCCCCTCGTATCCGCCCCTCCCGGGACGAGCGAAGGACGTCGTCATCGTGGGGTGCGGACCGGCGGGCATGTTTGCGGCCCTGCGTTGTATCCAACTCGGCCTGAAGCCGGTGGTGCTCGAGCGCGGAAAGGACGTCTCGGCGCGTCGTTTCGATCTCGCACCGATTCTGCGGGAAGGGCGTGTCCTGGAAGACTCGAACTACTGTTTCGGGGAAGGCGGAGCGGGAACCTTTTCGGATGGCAAGCTCTACACGCGCGCCACCAAGCGCGGTCCGGTGCGCGAGATCTACGAAACGCTCGTGGCGCACGGAGCCCCGCCGCAGATTCTCACCGACGCCCATCCCCACATCGGCTCCAACCTGCTTCCCAATGTCGTGAAGGCCTTGCGCGCGTCGATCCTCGAGGCGGGGGGAGAAGTGCACTTCGAGACGCGGGTCGAGGACCTCTTGCTGACGGCGGACCGGGCCCGGATCCGGGGCGTGGTCACCGCGGACGGAGGGGAGTTTCGCGGAACGGCTGTGATCCTTGCGACCGGTCATTCGGCGCGGGACATCCTGCGCCTCCTGGAAGGGCACGGGGTGGCCATGGAGCAGAAGCCTTTTGCAATGGGAGTGCGCATCGAGCATCCGCAACCGCTGATTGACGGCATTCAGTACCACCTCGCAAGGGGCACGGAGCGCCCGCGCGGTCTTCCGGCGGCGCGCTACCGCCTGGCCGCCACCATCGATGGCCGCAGCGTGCATTCCTTTTGCATGTGTCCGGGGGGATTCATCGTCCCCTGCGCCACCGCCAACGACGAGGTCGTGGTGAACGGAATGTCGCTTTCGCGGCGGGACTCGCCTTTTGCCAACAGCGGGATTGTGGTGGGCGTGGAGCCCGAAGACACCTCCCCGTGGCAGGCCGGGCACGGAGTGCTGGCGGGAGTCGCCCTGCAGGCGGAACTGGAGCACGCCGCCAAAAGGGCCGGAGGCGGAGGCCAGGGGGCACCGGCTCAGCGCCTACTCGACTTCCTGGCGCGGCACGAGTCGGCGGAGCTTCCCGAGACGAGCTACCGGCCCGGGGTGAAGGCCGCCCCGCTGGAGAGTTTGATGCCGGACTTCCTCGCCTCACGGTTGCGCAAGGGTCTACGCCGCTTCGGCCGTTCCATGAAGGGCTACCTTTCGGAAGAGGCAGTGCTCCTCGGCTTCGAAACGCGGAGCAGTTCGCCGGTGAAGGTGCCGCGCTCCGAGCAGACCCTGCAACATCCCGATCTTGGCGGACTCTTCCCGTGTGGAGAGGGCGCGGGGTACGCCGGAGGGATCGTCTCGGCGGCCCTCGACGGGCGCCGCTGCGCGGAGGCGGTGGCAGCCCAGGTGGCGAGTTAGAATCGAAGCCTTGAGCAAAACCCATGGGGTCGCGATTCCCGGAAGGGGCGGCCTCTTCGCCCCCCGGGGTCGGATGGGAGTTTGGAGCAGGCTGGAGGCCTCGCGGGTCTGAGGGACATCTCGGCAGCGAGACTTACTGGCTACTTGTGTCCCCGAAACGGCAGGCGGATTCAGTTCAGCACTTCCACCATGACGGACGTCACGCCCCGGTTCAGAAAGCCGAGTTTTTGGGCGGCGCCCTTGGTGACGTCGATGATGCGACGCTTGATGTAGGGACCACGGTCGTTGATGCGCACCACGACGGATCTGCCATTGTTCTTGTTGGTCACGCGCACCTTGGTGCCCATCGGGAGGGTCTTGTGCGCGGCGGTCATGGCGTAGTCCCTGAGAGTCTCACCGCTGGAGGTGTGGGTGCCACCGTTGCACCGCACGCAATACCAGGAGGCCTTGCCTTCCTGAATGGTGCGGGACTTCCCGGCGTGGGCGGCCGGAAGCAGGAAGAGCGCGGTGGTGCAGAATAGGATCGTTAAGCGGAGTTGATTCATAGGCGGGGGGGGGCGATGAATGCAGAAAGCATGCCAAGCAAGACATTTCCGGTTGACCAACGAAAAGGCGATGTTTATATGAACACTATGCGCAGGAAAGGGCCCAGGGGGCGGGGAAGTGCCCTGAACCCCGATAACCGCTTCGATGCCCTCCATCTCGAGCTGGCGGAGGAGGAGGCCGCGCAGCGCGACGCACCCACCGAGTTTCTCCGCGACGACTCGCAGACCATCATCGCGAGGAACAACTCCGAGGACCTCTCCTTCGACGCCAGCATCAATCCCTACCGCGGCTGCGAACACGGCTGCGCCTATTGCTATGCGCGGACCTATCACGAGTACCTCGGCTACTCCGCGGGCCTCGACTTCGAGACAAAGATTCTCGTCAAAGAGCGCGCTGCCGAGCTGCTCGAAAAGGAACTGTCCTCACCGCGCTACGTCCCAAGGGTCCTCGCCATGTCCGGCGTCACCGATCCCTACCAGCCGGTGGAGCGCGAGCGGAAGATCACGCGCGGGTGCCTTGAGGTCCTGGCCCGCTTCCGCAATCCGGTCGTGGTGATCTCCAAAAACGCCCTCGTCACCCGCGACCTCGACTTCCTCCGCGAACTGGCCGCCTTCGATGCAGTGGCGGTCTTCTCGTCCATCACGTCGCTCGACCCGAAACTGGCCCGCATCCTTGAACCGCGGGCGTCCTCTCCGCGATCCCGGCTGGCGGCGGTCCGGAAGCTGGCCGATGCGGGCGTGCCGGTGGGCGTCAGCGCCGCGCCCATGATCCCCGGCCTGAACGATCACGAGTTACCCCGCATCCTGGAAGCGGCGGCGGAGGCGGGAGCCACGTTTGGCTTTTACACCATGGTCCGGCTGCCGGGGGCGGTCGGACCGGTGTTCGAGAACTGGCTGGAACGCCACCTTCCAGATCGAAAACAAAAGGTCCTCGATCGCATTCGCGAAACCCACGGTGGAGAATTGAACACCACCACCCCGCGGGAACGGATGCGTGGGAAGGGCGGTTACGCCCAGCAAGTGCGGCAGATGTTCAAGGCCACGGCGCGCAGAGCGGGAATCGCCGGTTCGCCTCCGCCCTTGAAGACGGATTCGTTCCGCCGGGTCCTCCCGGGGCAGGGGGAGTTGTTCTAGAGCGCTGAAGTTGTCGATTCTCGGGTGTCTGTGAGCTGAAAACCGAGAACCGAGAATCGGGTGTCGAGAACTACGGTGCCAGTCCCCGCCGAGGAGTCTTGTCGATTCCCGTTCCCGGGGCTACATCGCCCCCGTGAACTACTGGTTGATCAAGTCCGAGCCCGACGTCTACGGGATCAAGAAACTGAAGAAGGAGAAGAGGTCGGAGTGGGACGGGGTGCGGAATTACCAGGCCCGCAACATGATGAGGGACGAGATGGCGATCGGAGACCTCGTGCTCTACTATCACTCCACGTGCGCCCAGCCGGGCGTGGTGGGCGTGGCGCGCGTCGCCAGTAAACCCTATCCCGATCGCACCCAGTTCAACCGGAAGTCCAAATACTACGATGAGACGTCGAAGAAGGAGGACCCGCGATGGATCCTGGTCGACTTCGAATTCGTGGCAGAGCTTCGCAACGAAGTCAGTCTCGCCGCCATGAAGCAAGACCCGATACTCGAGGGCATGGTGGTCCTGCGGCGCGGAAACCGCCTCTCGATCACACCGGTGCAAGAAAAGCACTTCCGGCGGGTGTGTAAGCTCGGAGGTTGGAATCCAAAAGACGCCTAGCGATTTCCCGCGCACCGGCCTGGCGCCCTTGCTCGCCCGGTCCCGGGAGTGGCGGCCCCGGGTCGCATCCGCCCCGGCGCAGGGAATTTACCGCACCCCGATTCCTGCGAAAATCCGCTCGGCGTGAATCCGGTGTATCCAGTGATGGAGCGCCGCGAACTTGAACCATTGCGAGGCGTTCATCTCCCCGGTCCACGAATGGGCCAGGGATGGCCTGGGGGGAAATTTCAAGTCGTTGGAGGACTCCAGGAACTTGTCGAGATAGTGGCTGAATTCGTCGCGAATGCGCGGACCCCGCCCCCCTTTGGGTTTGCCATCGACGATGCGGGAGCTGTGATGCGGACGGACCCCGATCGAAAGTTGGCGGAGAGTCCGGTGGGTGGCGATCCCGGTCATGATGAGATGCTCCATCAGCATTTCCATCGACCAATAGCGCGAGCTGTCCTCCACGCCGAAGGGCCGCTTGACCAGGATCCGCTCCTCGAGTTCCCAGTCACTGAGGTCCTGCGCCAGGTAAAGAATGCGCTGACCTTCGCGCAGAAGCATCTTGCCCGCCGCGGCCCGGCTGATCGCCCTCGTCAAAACCGGAAGGCCATGACGAAAAAATTGGGCTTCGACCGGCGGAAGACCCGCTCCGGGAGCCTGGAGGCGGGGTTCTTGAACTGTTGTTTCAGTATAAGCGGTATTCATACAGTCGCGGATTCAATTTGCTAAAGAATAATCTGGAACCGCAGAACAGGACGGCATTTTTGTTCTGAACGAAGCCCTCCAACCCTTGGAATCACGGGGGTTTGGTCAGAACGAAA